>NZ_SMKG01000167.1 GCF_004348525.1 Micromonospora sp. 15K316
GCCGAGGGGTCCGGGCGCCGTGGGGTGTGCGGGTCAGTCGCGTTCGATCTGGTGGCCGATGACGGTGGGACCGAGCATCACGGCGAAGCCGCTGCCGTCGCGGCGCGGGTCGGCGGCGGGTAGCTCGACCGGCTCGCCGTTCGCCGTGGAGCCGACCGGACGCGGCCCCACCCAGCCGACCACCACGTCGGTCTCACCCTTGAGGAAGCGTTGCGCGCGGACGCCGGCCGTCGCCCGCCCCTTCGCCGGGTACGCCGCGAAGGGCGTCACCTTGACCGTGGCGCCCGTCGAGGTGACCACCATCGGCTCCCCGTGCGACGAGTCGTCGGTGCGGACCGCGCCGAAGAAGACCACCTGGGCCGAGTCGGGCAGGTTGATACCGGCCATGCCGCCGCCCCGGATGCCCTGCGGGCGGACCAGCTTCGCCGGGAAGCGCAGCAGCGACGCCTCGGAGGTGATGAAGGTCAGCGCCTCGGCGCCGTCGGTGAGCCAGGTCGCCCCGACCACCTCGTCGCCCTCGCGCAGGCCGATCACCTCGAACTCGTCGGCGCGTACCGGCCACTCCGGCGCGCACACCTTGACGGAGCCCTGCCGGGTGCCGAGCGCCAGCCCCGGAGAGCCCTCCGCGGCGGCGCCGAGCGGCGCCAGCCCCACCACGGTCTCCCCCGCCTCCAGCGGCACCAGCTCGGCCGCCGACATCCCGCCGCGCAGCGAAAGCGTGCCCGCCTGCTCGGGCAGCACCGGCAGCGGCAGAACATCGATCTTGAAGGCTCGGCCGGCGCTGGTCACCAGCAGCACCCGGCCACGGGCGGTGGACGGCACGCTGGCGCGTACTACGTCGTGCTTGACCCGGCCGTGCCGGCGCCGCCCCTCGGCGGTCTCCTCCGACTCGGCCGCGGTACGGGCCACCAACCCGGTCGCGGAGAGGATGACCTGACACGGGTCGTCGGCCACCTCCAGCGGGCCGGCCGGCGCGGAGGCGGCCAGCACCTCCTTGAGGTCGCCGTCGATCAGCGTGGTGCGACGCGCCGCACCGAACTGCTTCACCACCGCTGCCAGCTCGTCCGAGACGAGCTTGCGGAGCACCTTCGGGTCGTCGAGGATCTTCGACAACTCGGCGATCTCCGCGCGGAGCTTCTCCTGCTCCGCCTCCAGCTCCAACCGGTCGTACTTGGTGAGCCGGCGCAGCGGGGTGTCCAGGATGTAGGTGGCCTGGATCTCGGAGAGCTTGAACTTCTGCATCAGGGCGTCCTTCGCCGCCTGCGCGTCCTCGCTGGCCCGGATCAGCTTCACCACCCGGTCGATGTCGAGCAGGGCGATCAGCAGGCCGTCGACCAGGTGCAGCCGCTCCTCGCGCTTACGCCGCCGGTAGGAGCTGCGCCGGGTCACCACCTCGTAGCGGTGCGCCAGGAAGACCTCCAGCAGCGCCTTCAGCCCGAGGGTCCGCGGCTGACCGCCGACCAGCACCAGGTTGTTGACGCCGAAGGACTGCTCCAGCGGCGTGAGCCGGTAGAGGTCGGCCAGGAGCGCCTGCGGGTTGACCCCGACCTTGCACTCGATGACCAGGCGGGTGCCGTTCTCCCGGTCGGTGAGGTCCTTCACGTCGGCGATTCCGCTCAGCCGCTTGGTCTTGGTGACCTCGTTGGTGATCGCGGCGATGACCTTCTCGCCGCCGACGCCGTACGGCAGCTCGACCACGGTGATCGCCTGGCGTCCCCGGCTGCCCTCCAGCGGGCCGATCTCCACCCTGGCGCGCATCCGGACCACGCCGCGCCCGGTCTCGTACGCCCGGCGCACCTCGTCGAGGCCGAGGAGCAGCCCGCCGGTGGGCAGGTCGGGGCCCGGGACGAACTCCATCAGCTTGTCCAGCGAGGCGTCCGGGTGGTTGATCAGCCAGCGGGCGGCCTGCACCACCTCGGCCAGGTTGTGCGGGATCATGTTGGTGGCCATGCCCACCGCGATCCCGGACGCGCCGTTGACCAGCAGGTTCGGGAAGGCGGCCGGCAGCACCGTCGGCTGGGTCAACGAGCCGTCGTAGTTCGGTTCGACGTCGACCGTGTCCTCGCCGAGCTCGCCCACGAGCAGCATCGCCTCACGGGACATCCGGGCCTCGGTGTAGCGGGCGGCCGCCGGGCCGTCGTCCGGGCTCCCGAAATTGCCGTGCCCGTCGATCAGCGGGGCGTTGAGCGAGAAGTCCTGCGCCAGCCGCACCATGGCGTCGTAGATGGCCGCGTCGCCGTGCGGGTGGTACTTGCCCATCACGTCGCCGACGATGCGCGCGGACTTCACGTGCCCACGGTCGGGGCGGTGCCCCTGCTCGTGCATCGACCAGAGGATGCGCCGGTGCACCGGCTTCAGGCCGTCCCGGGCGTCCGGCAGGGCGCGGGAGTGGATGACCGAGAAGGCGTACTCCAGGTAGGAGTCGGACACCTCGGTGACCAGCGGGTTGTCGAAGACCCGCGCTCCGGCCTGGTCGAACGCGGAGAGGTCGACCTTCGTTTCCTTGCGGCGTGCCATGCTCAGCTTTCCCCTCGGGTGGACCCGGTGCTCGCCCCGACCAGTTCGCTCATGCGTCGATCGCCTCGCGGTCGACACGGTCGGCCGAGTCGATCAGCCAGTTGCGACGCGGTTCGACCTTCTCCCCCATCAGCAGATCGAGGATCCGCTCGGCGGCGTCGACGTCGTCCATGGTGATCCGGCGGACGGCCCGGGTGGCCGGGTTCATCGTGGTCTCCCAGAGCTCGTCGGCGTCCATCTCACCGAGGCCCTTGAAGCGCGGGATGGGCGTGACGATCTGCTTGCCGGCCTTCTCCAGCCGGGCGACCGTGGCCTCCATCTCGGCCTGGGTGTAGGTGTAGACGGTCTGCGGGTTGCGCCCCCGCGTCGTGATCTTGTGCAGGGGTGGCATGGCGGCGTAGAGCCGACCCGCCTCGATCAGCGGGCGCATGTACCGGGCGAAGAGCGTGATGAGCAGCGTCCGGATGTGCGCGCCGTCGACGTCGGCGTCCGCCATGATCAGTACGCGACCGTAGCGCAGCGCCGAGAGGTCGAACGTACGGCCCGAGCCCGCGCCGAGCACCTGGACGATCGCCGCGCACTCGGCGTTGTCCAGCACCTGCTGGAGGTTCGCCTTCTGCACGTTGAGGATCTTCCCCCGGATCGGCAGCAGCGCCTGGTACTCCGAGGAACGGGCCATCCGGCTCGTCCCGAGCGCGCTGTCACCCTCCACGATGAACAACTCGCTGCGCTCGACGCCGGTGGCACGGCAGTCCACCAGCTTCGCCGGCATGGACGCGCCCTCCAGCGCCGTCTTGCGGCGCGCGGCGTCCTTCTGCTGCTTCTGGGTGAGCCGTACGCGGGCCGCGTCGACGATCTTCTGGAGCACCGTCCGCGCCTCGGCCCGGGTCTTGCGGTCCTCCAGCCAGGACTTCAGGTGCTGCTCCACCAACTGCTGGACGACCTTGGTGATGCCGGCGGTGGAGAGCTCGTCCTTGGTCTGGGAGGTGAACTGCGGTTCGGGGATCCGCACGTGCACCACGGCGGTCATCCCCTCCAGCACGTCGTCGAGGGTGGGCGCGTCCTCCTTGGCCCGGAGCAGGCCGCGGGTGTTGCGGGCCGCGTCGGCCAGGGTGCGCGCCAGGGCCCGCTCGAAGCCCTTGCGGTGGGTGCCGCCGTGTGCGTTGCGGATGGTGTTGGTGAAGCACTCGACCGTGCGCTCGTAACCGGTGCCCCAGCGGAAGGCGATCTCGACCTCGGCCCGGCGCTGCACGTTGGACTGCATCACACCGTTGGCGTCGGCGGCGTTCTCCCGGTACGTCCCCTCGCCGTCGACCAGCAGGGTGCCGGAGACCGGCCGGTCGCCGGCGGGGGCGAGGAACTCCACCATGTCGGTCAGGCCGTTGGGGAAGTGGAACCTCTCCTCGGTCGGCTCGTCGCCGGTGCGGTCGCGCAGCAGGTAGCTGACGCCGGGCACCAGGAAGGCCGTGTTGCGCAGCTTCATCCGGACGGCCTCGACGTCGAGGGCGGCGCCCGTCTCGAAGTAACGCGCGTCGTGCCACCAGCGGATCGACGTGCCGGTGCGCTGGTTGCGCTTCATCGCGCCGACGACCTGCAGGCCGGGGCCGGCGGTGAACGGGGCGTCCGGCCCGTCACCGTCGAAGACTCCGGGCACGCCGTGCCGGAACGACATCGCGTGGATCTTGCCGCCGCGGCGGACCGTGACGTCGAAGCGGAGCGCGAGCGCGTTGACCGCCGAGGCGCCCACACCGTGCAGACCGCCCGAGGTCTTGTAGCCCGAACCACCGAACTTGCCACCCGCGTGCAGGCGGGTGAGCACCAGCTCGACGCCGGAGAGACCGGAGCGGGCGTGCACGTCGGTGGGGATGCCCCGGCCGTCGTCGTCGACCTGCACCGATCCGTCGGCGTGCAGCGTCACCTCGACGCTGCTCGCGTGACCCGCGACACCCTCGTCGGTGGAGTTGTCGAGGATCTCGTTGACGAGGTGACCCACGCCACGGCTGTCGGTGGAGCCGATGTACATGCCGGGCCGCTTACGGACGGCGTCCAGCCCCTCCAGGTGGGTGAGGTCGTCGGCCCCGTACAGGGTCTCAGGCTCTGCGGTCAACTCGTCGTACTCCCGGTCTCGGCGATGTGGTGCCGCGTCCGACGTCGTCGGTCGGCCCGCGCGCCGCAGCGAGCCTAACCGGGAGATCCGACAGGACGTCGGCACCCCGCGCCGGGGGCCCGCACCCAACGGGGTACGGGCCCTATGCGCGGTCTCGTCCGGTCTGTCCGGATCCGGTGCTCCGGGCTCCGGGGAACGGTGCCGAGGATCAGCCGGCTGCTGGCGGGCTGACCTGCACAACAACCGACCCGTCGCCCACGTTCCCGGCGCTGTCGACGGCCGCGACGTAGAGCGTGTGCGTGCCCGCGTCAGGCGTGGTCAGCGTCACGGAGGCGGTCTTACCGGGGTACCCGAGGGTGGTGCCCGCCTCCGCCTCCTCGGTGGGCGGGCTGGTCCAGCCGTACCGGAAGGTCACCACGTCCGGATCCGGGGAGCGCAGCTTGAAGGTGTAGAACTCGCCCGGCGGGAGAGGACCGGTGATCGCGTCCACCGCCACCGCCGGAGGGCTGTCGTCGAGGGTGAACTCGCACCACTGCGACCAGGGACCGGTCGTGTACGACGAACTGGCGCGCGTACGCCAGGCGTAGGCCTTTCCACCGCTCAACCCGGTGACCGGCCCGGTGGTGTACCGGGCGCCGGCGGAGACGGCGCCGCCGGTCGGCGGGGTGAGCCGTGGCGTGTTGCTGTCGTAGCTACCCGAGGCGGGGATCTCCAGCAGCTCGTACGCGGTCTGGAGCGTCTGCCCGACATCGCTGTCGGGGTACGCCGCGGAGAGGGTCGGCGCCGTCGCCACGACGGCCCGCTCGCCCGCCACGCACGCCTGCCCGCCGGCCCGCAGGCCGGCCGGCTGCCCGGACGGCGTGTCGTAGTCGACCACGAGCCGGGCGTCGCCGGGGTAGAACCTCTTCCACCGGTCGAGCTGACCCTCGTTGGTACCGCTGGCGTCACTGCAGGCGCAGAGCGCGTAGGTCACGGTCGACCAGCCGCTGCTCACCGCGCTCCTCAGCCCCGCGACGACGCTGCCGCCGGTGAAGTTGACAGTCATGTCCGGCTGCGGTGAGTCGGCGCAGCCGGCCCCCTCGTTGGCGTGCGAGTTGGCGGACGTACGCGCCGTGA
Organism: Micromonospora sp. 15K316; assembly: GCF_004348525.1. Lineage (GTDB taxonomy): Bacteria > Actinomycetota > Actinomycetes > Mycobacteriales > Micromonosporaceae > Micromonospora. The sequence continues at coordinate 5,741 of NZ_SMKG01000167.1, forward strand.
GCGCCGGCTGCGCCTCCCAGGGCAGGCGCGGAACGGAGGTCAGCGAACCGGCCGCCTGGTACAGGTAGGTCGGCGTGTTGCCGCAGGACCACGAGTGGTCCAGCTTCATCTGCACGTAGCCCGACGCGACCTGCGTGCCATGCAGGGCGATGATCGGGAACTCGAAGTACGAGCGGTAGGTCACACCGGTCGTGGAGTCCTTGCCCACGCGCGCGGCCGTGAGGTCGGAGTTCGTCGAGTTGTTGCTGGTCGCGTACGCCCAGCGGCTTCTGGTCACCGACCAGGCGGGGTCGATGTAGACCGGGAAGGTGGCCTTCGCCGGGTCGAGCAGGGCGGCTGTGGGACGCAGCACCAGGTCACCGGCGGCGTTGATCGCGGTGCCGACCGCGGCGGTCCGCGCCGCCGCGCCCGGCCCGGTCGCCGAGGAGCGCACGGTGGACGGCACGGCGGTCGAGTCCCACATCTCCGCCGACCCGCTGCGCGCCACCTCGGTCGTCCCGGCCAGCGCCCGCAGTGAGCCGTCCGCGTTCCGTTCGACGCGCACGTCGCCGCCGAGGTCGAAGCGGATCTCCCGAAGCGCCGGGTTCGTGGCGGCCTGCGGGGTCTTCACCGCGAGCACGTGGGTGAAGCCGGTGTGGGTGGCCCGCAGGACGAGATCCACGCCGGGCAGCACGTCGGGGTAGGTCGCCGTCTCCCCGCTGAGCCGAGGCGCGGGGAGCGCCGACGGCCAGGAGAGGGTGAGCGACTTCCCGCCGTTGCGGAGCGCGGCGGCGGGACCGGTGCCGCCGGCCGAGAAGCGTACGTCCGCCGGAGAGACCGACGGTCGCAGAGCACCGGCGGCGTCACGGCGCAGCGTGAGGTCCACCTCCGCCCACGAGCCGTCGGGGCGGCGGACCCGCTGCGGAACGACGGCGGACTCGGCGACGAAGCCGCCGGACGGCTTGGCGAACACCTGAGTGAATTCGGTACGCGCCGAGACGACCTCGACGCGCCGGCCGGTCCGTTCCGCCGTTCCGGCGGCGCGGGCCGCCTCCGCGCCTGGGCCGGTGGGAACGGGCGGCTCCGGCGACGCCGACGCGGGTGGCGTCAGCACCGTGACGCCGAGCAGCGTGGCGAGGCCGCCGAGCAGGAGCCGGCGTAGGGATGGATTCGAGTCTCGGACAGTAGGCATGACGCGGCCAGCGGCCACTGCAACCCCCGTGGATGTAGGAAGCCGAACGGCCGGAACTCTAAGGCCACGATCACTGAGTGTCCAGAGTGGTCACGCTCGGTGGCGGTCACCGGGATCGACCTCGGACCACGACCGGGCCGGCGACCGCGAGTCAAGGCACGTGACGTCGCGGAGCGTTCGCCAACGATCCCATCACGAGCCATTGACGCCCGTCACGCCGAAGTGGTCTGATCGCGGCCTCGAAGAATCTTTCATGTTCGATGGCAGATGGAGGACGCGCATGTCCAGCTTCCGTCGTACCGCCCTCGTGGCCGCGCTCGCCGTCACCACGGCCGCGCTGGCGAGCGCGGTCGCCCCGCCGGCTCCGGCCTCGGCCGCGCTACCGACCGCCGCAGTGGCCGTCGGCGACAGCTTCATCAGCGGTGAGGGTGCCGGGGCGTACGCTCCGGTGGCCGACGTCAACGGCGTCGTGCAGAGCTTCCCGGGCTGGACCGCACCGAACAGCAACGCGTACTTCTGCCACCGCTCGGCCAACGCCTCCCTGCACCGGGCGAACCTGCCCGGCATCCAGGCCCGGTTCAACCTGGCGTGCTCCGGCGGGCAGCCGCACGACATCGCGACGGCCTCCGCCGCGCGGACCAACGGCCGGCAGGTCGCCGCCCAGCTCGACCAGCTCCGCGCGGTGGCCCAGACCCACGACATCGACCTCGTGCTGGTCGGCCTCGGTTCGAACAACAGCTCGTTCACCTTCGGCGACGTGGCCGAGACGTGCGCCAACCGGTTCATCGCCGACGCGTGGACCGGCTGGTGGGAGTTCTGGGCCTACCTCAACGGCCCGGTTCCGCAGCAGCCGTGCGGCGACGCCGACCTGGCCACCCCGGCGCAGCTCGACGCCGCGACCGCGGAGACCGTCGCGGCCGCACGTCAGCTGCTGACCACGCTCGACCAGGTCGACGCCGACGGGCAGCACCGGATCGTCTTCCAGGACTACACCAACCCGCTGCCGTTCGACCTGCACGCCAACTTCCACAGCGAGGACAGCCGCGACGACACCCGCGACAAGTTCCGCGCCCTCGGCGCCGAGCGGTACGCGGCGGGCTGCCCCATCCACCGGGCCAGCCTGCTTCCCGGCCACCACTTCTCGCAGGGTCTCGGCTCCCTGGTGCGGTCCACCCGGGACACGCTGGCCGTCGAGTTCCCCGCCGCCGACCTGGTCTACCTGAACGTCCAGCGGGCCTTCGACGGCGCCCGGCTCTGCGAGTCGGCGGCGAGCCCCACCGGCGCGCTGGCCACCCCGATCCGGCTCCAGGACAACCCGCCCAACGGCACCGTCGTCACCAGCCTCTCCGGCAAGGACAAGATCGCCATCCAGCGGATCGCGAACACCTGCGCCACGTACTTCCAGACCTGCCAGGAGTCGTGGCACCCGAACGCCGCCGGCCACCAGGTGCTCGGGCAGTGCCTCAGCGGCGCCGCGGCCACCGCCGCCCGCGCCGTCTCCTGCGTCCGGGCCGGTGACGGGTCGGTCACCGTCTCCTGACTGGGGCGATGGAAGGGCCTCGCATCGGGACGGTGCCGGCGGCGTCGTCCGCCGCACCGTCCCGTCGGTCGCTGTGCCGTCCGTCAGAGGGCTGTGCCCCACCGAGCAGCCGACCGGGGGACGCTATGGGCGTAGCGCCGTGCCGAGCACGTGCGGGGCGGCGGGGCCCGCGACTGTGGAGGGCGGGAAGCGGAACCGGTCCAGCTCGGTCACGACGAAGCCGGCGTCGCCGATCGCCGTCAGCGTGTCCCGGCCGGTGTGGCAGCCGCCGCAGAGCAGCGGCCAGCACGTCGCGTCGACCACCCGCTGGACCCGACGCAGACCCGACGACCGCGACCGAACATGCTCGAAGAAGCGCAGCTGCCCGCCGGGACGGACCACCCGGTACGCCTCACTCAGCGCGCCGGCCTGGTCGGCGACCGAGCAGAGCACCAGGGACGCCACCAGGGCGTCCGCCACCCCGTCCGCCAACGGCAACGCCTCGGCCAACCCGTCGGTGACCGTGACCGGCACCGGCGCACCGGCCGCCGCCTCCCGGGCCGCGGCTCGCAACCGGGCCTCGGGCTCGACCGCCAGCACCCTGGTCACGGTCTGCGGGTAGTGGGCGAAATTCCGCCCGTTGCCCGCGCCGACCTCGACCACCAGGCCGTGCAGGCCGGTCACCAGCCGGTGCCGGTGCCTCGCCCCGCCGGCCCGGTCCATGGCGACACTGGCCCGCTCGAAGACGCGGGCGAAGAGCGGGTGGGAAACTCGTCTGCCGGGCATCACCCTTGAAGAGGGTAGGCGAGGCGGTCGAGCGGCGGCGGCGCGGCGACCCCACACCGCCCGGATCACTCCTCCGGTTCGATCGGCACCATCTCGCCGTCGCGCTCCACCCGGATCTCACCGTGGTCACGCCGCGGCGGCACCTCCGCGATGTTCCGGTTGGGATCGTTGCCCGGGTGCATCAGCACCGCGTCGGTGTCGGGAGTCTTCTCCCGGCTCTCGTCCGGCTGCGTCATGGCACTCGCCCCCTCCTCGTCGGTCCTTCCCCTTACCCCCGCAGCTCACGACGACTCCTCCGGCCCCGGGCGGTTCGCCGTCTCCGCGGCCCGGACCGACAGGTCCGCACCGTCACCGCCGGCCCGGACCGGCAGGTCCGCCCGAGCTCTTTGTTCCACGACGTCCCGTCCGTCCCCGGCCGGAGGTCTCGACCCGCGAGCACCGGGGTTAGCCGCCGGGGCCACGGGTAAGCCGCCACGCCCGACACGGCGGAAGGGGATCAGATGTCGGAACGGCACACCGCACTGCGCTCGATGCACGACCTGGGCCTGGCGGCCTGGTTCGGGGGGTCCCTGATGGGTGCCTTCGGCGTCAACGGCGCGGCAGGGAAGATCAAGGACGCGACCCAACGACTCCCGATGGCTTCGGCGGGCTGGTCCCGGTGGACGCCGGTCAACGCGGCGGCGATCGGCGCGCACCTCGCCGGTGCGGTCGGTGAACTGGTGACGGAGAGCCCCCGAGTGGCCGCCCAGGCGGGCGTGGCACGGGCCACGACCGTGAAGACGGCGCTCACGCTCGGCGCGCTCGCGGTCACCGGATACAGCCGACTGCTCGGGATGCGCCTGCAACGGGCCGGCAACCCGCCGGTCGACGGTGTCACCGAGCCGAACCACCAGACTCCGGTGCAGGTCGCGGCGAGCCAGCGGCAGATGAAGCTGCTCCAGTGGGCCGTCCCGGCGCTGACCGGGGCGTTGGTGGTGGTCACCGCGTACATGAGCGAGCAGCAGAAGCCGGGCCAGATGTGGCGCGGGGTGCTGAACCGCGCCGGCGGGATGATGAGCGCCCCGAAGGGCATGACCACGATCGCGGTCGTGAGCAAGTTGACCGGGATGAAGCGGCCGTCCGGGGCGAACAGGCGGGCGGGGATGAAGCGCCAGCGTCCCGCCGCGCTGGGCAGGCTGGCGGGGATGAGTCTGCCCGCCGGGATGGGCAAGTTCGCCGGTCTGGGAGCGGCCAAGCGGCCGATGGCGATGTCCGGGCGCTGACCGCCGGGCACACCTGTCACCCGTTCGCCGGTCCGGCGGCGTCCGCAGCACGAGGGACGCCGCCGGACCGGCGAACGTGTTGCGGACCGGCGCGCGTCGGCTGCGGCGCATGACCTGCGCGATGGCGGGCAATCAGCGCCGGTACCGGTGGACGAGCAGCGGCGAGGTGGACATGACGGCGGACCAGGGACGCGACGACGGTCAGGCCCCGCGCGACCCCGAGGCCACGGTGCCCTGGGGCACCCGGGACATCTACGACACGGAGCCGCCCTGGGGGGTGGGCGAGGACGATCCGATGGACGAGGGCAGCGAGGAGACCGCCGTCCCACCCGGACGACGCGGCGAGCGTCGCGCGGCCAGCGCGCCGTCCGGCCGGTCCGGACCCGCGGGGCGGCACGGCTTCGGCTCGGTCGAACCGACCCGGACGCCGATGGCCGGCCCGGGCGCGCCACCCGACCCGGCACCCAGCGGACGGTCCTTCCCCGACGACGCGGACATCGACGAGCGGGCTCAGGACGCCTTCCGCAGCAGGGGCCGGCGTTCCGCCTGACCGGTCCCGTACGGGTCAGGTGAGGGCGTGAGCCGGCGCGGGACTACCGTGCCCGGCCTCGGCCAGCAGCTCGGCCAATCGCCCCGCGTCACGCTGCGCCTGCCCCGCACAACAGTTGTTGAAGAGCACGTGCAGCTCGGTGGAGTCCCCGGCCAGTTCGCCGAGCAGTTCCGACCAGCGGCACAGTTCCCGCTCGCCGTACGCATAGCGGAACTTCTCCCGCTTGTCGCCCGTCGCCCAGTCGTCGCTGTGCCCGTGGAACCGCATCACCGCCAGCTCCGCGGTGGCGATCAGAACGGGCGGGACCGAGGACGGGTGGCCCTGCGGCATGTCGACGCAGACGAGGCTGAGCTCGTGTGTACGCAGGAACTCCACCGTCTCCACCGCGGCCCGCCCGTCGAACCAGGAGCCGTGCCGCAGCTCCACGGCGACCCGCAGCGGCCGGCAGCGCCGCGCCAGCTCCGCGATCCGTCGTTCGGCGGCGGCGCCGCGCCTCAGCCACGGCGGCAGCTGGAGCAGCACCGCCCCGAGCTTGCCGGCCGCCACGATCGGGTCCAGCGCCGCACGGAACCGGGCCCAGAGTTCGTCGTGGACCCCGGCGGGAAGGTCCCGCCGGCGCACCCGGGAGGGGCCGCCGGCCGAGCGTAGGTCGCGGGGCAGCGCGGCGACCGGCGTGGGATGCCCGGTGAAGAGGCTGAACGCCTTGACGTCGAAGGTGAACCGGTCCGGCGTCGCGTCGACCCAGCCCTGCGTGGTCTCCGGCGCGGGGATCGCGTAGTAGGAGGTGTCGACCTCCACGACCGGGAAGTGCCGTGCGTACCAGCCCAGCCGCCCGGCCGGCGTGTTCGCCGAACGCGGGTACCAGCCGGAAGTCACCAGCTCCCGGTCGGCCCAGGACGACGTGCCCACCCGAATCACACCCATGTCATTCGGATACCCGTGCGTCGCCGTACGCAACCTCGGGCACCGTCGGTAACCCGGACAGGCCGTGCGGATCGCCCCACGGTCGACCCGAGCTACCGAAAGGTCGGGGCGTGGCGGGCAGGCGGCAGACCCCGACATACGTGGAGGTCGTGCCCGGCCCGGCCCGACGGGCGACACGATGTGACGTCCCGTCGGTGCGTGGCGCTGAGGGACACGAGATGATCCCAGACCGGTTGAACCGCCAGACCGCCGAACGGCTGCTCGACGACCCCGTCGGCGTCGCGCAGACCGGCGGCCATCCCGTCGCGCTGCTCCTGCTGGCCGCGCGTGCCGCGCCGCAGCCGCGCGAGTACGACGGCGAGAACGCCGCGCTGGTGGCGTTCCGCCGCGCGTCGGCCCAGACGGTGGGAGAGCGGCCCGACGTGGACCCGTCGCCGGTGCGCGCCGGGTCCGGCCAGAACCTGGGCCGCCTCGCGGTGCGAACGGGCCTCGCCGTGCTCGTCCTGGCCGCCACCGGCGGAGTGGCGATGGCCGCGACCGGTTCCCTGCCGGGAACGCGGCCGGCGCCGCCGACCACCGCCCCGGCGCCGTCGGCCCCGATCGCGAGCGCGGTGCCACCGGTGAGCACCACGAGGCCGACGCCGTCGACAGCGACCTCCACGACGGAGGCCCCCGCCTCCGAGAACGTCCTGCCCGACCTCTGCCGGTCGTACCGCGCCGACCCGGGTCACGGGCTCCGCGGCCCCGACCTCGCCGCGCTCGTCGCGGCCGCCGGCGCACGGTCGGGGGTGGCCGCCTACTGCGACCGGGTGCTCGCCGGCGACGCACGACGCGCCACCCCTACCCCCGGTCGCGGCCGGGCCTCGTCCCCTCCGGCCGCCCGGCCGGTGACAC
>NZ_SMKG01000168.1 GCF_004348525.1 Micromonospora sp. 15K316
GGTCAACACGCTGCTCACCGAGGTGGCGGGGCGCGGCGGTGTCACCGCCGCGGCGACCCGCGCCGCCGTGCGGCCCGGTCCGGACGGGGACATCAGCCTCGGACCGGCGGACCGGGAGGAGGCGGCCGCCCGGACCGACCCGGAGACCGTGGTGGTGGCCTCCGGCAATCTCGCCATGATCTACCTCGCCCAGCACCCCGGGCGGCTGACCCGCGAACGCATCGACGCCGTGGCACCGGAGCTGATCGAGGGGCTGGCCGCGCATCCCGGGATCGGGGTGGTCGTCGTCGACTCGGCGGCCGGGCCGCTGGCGATCGGGCCGCGTGGCCGGCACCGGTTGCGCGACGGGCACGTCGAGGGCGACGACCCGCTGGTGCCGTACGGGCCGCGGGCCCGGCGGGACCTGCTGCGGCACCAGACGATGGCGCACGTCGGCGACCTGGTGGTGATCAGCGCGGTCGACCCCAGCCTGGAGGAGGTGGCGGCCTTCGAGGAGCTGGTGGGCTGCCACGGCGGGCTGGGGGGCTGGCAGACCGAGGCGCTGCTCGTCCACCCGGCCGACTGGCCCCAGGACGGCGAGCTGGTCGGTCCGGACGCGGTGCACCGGCAGCTGCTCGGGTGGCTGGAGGAGCTGGGACTGCGCCGCCCTGCCGACGGCACCCCGTCCACGCCTGCCGGGTCCCCGGCCGAGACCGACCGGCCGGTCGTTCCCGAGCAGCCGAACGTCCCGCTGCCCGTCATGGTCGCGCAGGCGGAGGCTCCGGCGCCGTCCGGCGCCGGCCCAGCCAGCTGAGCCCCTGACTGACCAGGACGACGAGCAGGATCGCGGCGACCACGCTCTGCCACGGCTCGGGGAAGATCGCCCGGCCGACGACACCGATCGCCGCGTAGAGCACGGACCAGGCCAGGCTCGCCGGCGCGTTGGCGACGACGAAGCGCCGCCAGGTCAGCCCCGCCACCGCGCCGGCGAGGAGCACCGGCACCCGCCCGCCGGGGACCAGTCGGGACACCAGGAGCAGCGAGACACGTCCCTCGCGGACCCGGGCGGCCAGCCGGTCGAACCGCTGCGGCTCCCGCAGCCACCGCAGGCGGCGGGCGATCCGTTCGCCGCCCCAGAGGAGCACCAGGTAGGTGGCGAGGTCGCCGACGTACGCGCCGAGCGCGCCGGCGGCCACCACGAGCACCACGGTCAGCGGCTGCTGGTGGGCCGCGAGCGCGGCCGCGCCGCTGACCGCCGCGCCGGTCGGCACCACCGGTACGACGGAGCCGAAGAGCACCACCAGGATCAGCCAGCCCAGTGCCCCGAGCGTCGCCGTCATGAGCGGGTGATCGCGCAGGACTCGCCCGGGCGCAGCACGCGCACCCGGGTACCGGGCGAGACGGCACCGGCGTGCCGGGCGAACTCCTCCCCCGGTGGCAGGAAGCGGTCGGGCCGGATCCGGTCGAAGCCCACCGGCCAGAACGTGCCGTAGTGGATGGGGACCGCCCAGGCCGCCGCCGCCCGCCGTACCGCCTCGGCCGCGCGGGCCGGGTCGAGGTGACCGGGGCCGAGGGTCGGTCCCCAGCCGGCGACGGGGACGAGGGCCAGGTCGAGCGGGCCGAGCTTGGCCATCTCGTCGAAGAGGCCGGTGTCGCCGGCGAACCAGGTGCGGGCCGCACCCTGCAGCAGGTAGCCGATGGCGGGCGCGCGGTGGCGGGACCAGGGCCCGCGGCTCGCGTCGTGGGCCGCCGGCACGGCGGTGACCCTGACCCGGCCGACCGTGGTCGACTCGCCGACGGCGAGCTCGACGCACCGGTCAGCGGCGGGGCCCAGCGCCCGGCGGATCAGCCGCGACGCGCCGGCCGGCACGACCAGGGCAGGGTCGCCGGGCAACCGGCGCAGCGACGCGAAGTCCAGGTGGTCGGCGTGCAGGTGCGACACCAGTACGGCGTCCGGCACCCCCGGCAGCTGTGGCGTGGGGCCGCGGCGGCGGCGCAGGTGCGCGAGCCGGTCCCGCAGCAGCGGGTCGGTCAGCAGGCGGGTGCCGAAGTCCTCGATCCACACGGTGCTGTGTCCGTGCCAGGTCAGTTGCGCCGCGGGATCACCCGCACCTGTCTCGGTCACGCCTGCCACCGTATCCGACCTGCCGGTCCGGCCCGGGCGGGGGCGTTGCGGGACGGTTCGGGGGGCCGCCGAGACGTCGGGTGATCTCGGCCAGCACGGCGTCGGTCTCCGCGCCGGAGCGCAGCAGCATGAAGGCGTGGGTCATGTCCGGGTACTCGTACAGCGTCATGTCCGTGCCGGGTGCCCCGGCGGCGAGCTGGGCGAGCCGACGTGCGTCCGGGGTGAGGATGTCGTTCGTCCCCGCGAGGATCGCGACCCGGCCGAGGTGCTCCAGCGGCCCGTTGATGGGGCTCAGCTGGGGTGTGGCGAGGTCGTCACGACCGGCCCACCATCGTGCGAACCGGCTGAGGCTCTCGGTCGAGGACATCGGGTCGTGGGGTTCGATGAGCCTGATCTCGGGGTTGGTCAGGGTCGCGTCGAGCCACGGCGACATCAGGATGAGGTCTCGCGGCCGGGGCTGTCCCGGCGGCAGCGACTGGACCAGGGCGAGACTCATGGTCGCGCCGGTGGAGTCGCCCATCACCGCGAAGGTGTCCATGTCTCCCCCGTTGCTCAGCTGCTCGTGGAGCCGCCGGAGAGTCGGGAAGACGTCGCGATGCGTGTGCTCGGGTGCGAGCGGGAAGTCCGGCACGACGAACGTGCGTCCGGTGCGGCCGGCCAGCTCGGCGATCAGGTTCCAGTGCGCGGGCTGCGGTGGGCTGACGTAGCCCCCGCCGTGCAGGTAGAGGACGTGGCCGCGGGCGTCGCCCGGACCGGGAAGCACCGTGTGGACGGGCCACCCTTCGAATTGGCTCTCGTCGACGGTGGGCTGTCGCGGCAGGGAGCCGCCGGCGCTGTTTGCGGTCATCGATACGCTCCTTCGACTCGCCGTTCACGAGGTTTCGCGCGGTTCGCGTGCTTTGCGGCGTTGACGACTCCGCCCGCCCGAGTGTCCCCAGCGGCATCGGTTCCCGCCGTCACCGCACGAGGGTGGATCCCCGACATAGGGAGGACCCACCCTCTGTCACCCGCGGATCAGGACAGACCGGAGGCCAGACGCAGTGCGGCGGCGGCGAGCGAGACGACGAGGAGCAGGGCGGGCGGAAGAACCGCGCGGTCGCCGACGCGCAGGTGGGCGCCGATCGCTCCGGCGAAGTAGAGCACCAGGCCGATACCGGCGGCGACGCCGATAGGCCACCACAGCAGACCGACGAGGAGCCCCGCGGCACCCGCGACTTCGAGGAACGCGAGCATCCCGCGCAGCTTCATGGCCCCGACCCGTTCCAGGGTCTCCATCTGCATCGGGTCGCCCTTCAGCTTCCCGGCGGCGGAGACCGCCAGCAGGGCTGCGAAGGCGATGCTGACAACAAGGGTGGCGATGAACATTCGTGACTCCAGGGGGCAGTGGTACGGCAGGGAGAAGAACCCTCCCTGTTCCGGAGACCAATCTCCGTTACACCGTATAACGGAGAGCCGTCTCCGGTATTCCGGGTACCATGGCCACGTGGAGCAGACGACGAGCGCGCGCGACGAGGAACGGCGTCCACGCGCCGAACGCCGGGACAGCATCAGGAACCGCGAGCGGATCATCAGCGCGGCGCAGGCGCTCTTCACCAGCGAGGGCCTCGACGCGCCGATGGACAAGATCGTCACCGCGGCGGGCGTCTCCCCCGGCACCCTCTACCGGCACTTCCCGTCCCGCGTCCAGCTCTGGGAGGCGGTGCTCGACCAGCCGCTACACGCCGCACTCGAGCTGGTCGAGCGGGCGATCGCGAACCCCGACCGGTGGGCCGGGGTCGCGGAGTTCATCATGGCCACCTGCGCGCTGGAGGCGGAGCGCGGCGGCTACCTCAACCTCATGACCACACGCTTCGACGGCTCCCCCCAACTGGTGGAGCTGCGCGGGCGGATCCAGCGACGGATCGAGGAACTCTTCGAACGGGCTCGGGAGGAAGGGGCCATCCGACCGGACTTCACCGTCGAGGACCTCATCTTCATCACGCTGTCGAACAGCAGGGTCGCCGAGGTCACCCGCACGGTCGCACCGGGCGCGTGGCGGCGCAACGCGGAACTGTTCCTCGACAGCATCCGTCCGGAGCGCGCCCACCCGCTCAGCCAGCCGGCCATGCGGCCGAGTCAGGTGGCTCGCACCATGATGCGACCGCCGACCGGCCGCACCCGGTCGAGTACGGCCGAGAAGAGCACGTAGCGACGCCGCCCGCACTACTTCCTCCATTCCCCCCGTGTCCGGCGAACAGCCGATTACCGTACGTAAGCGTGACCACCATTCGGGTTACCTCCGTGGCGCTCGGCGCCGTCCTGGCCCTGCCCGCCGTCGCGATCGCACCGCCGGCGCGGGCGGCCGCCGCACCGCAGGTGCCCTGCCCGGCGGTGAAGCCGCCGACGCCGGCGCCGCCCACCTCGCCTCCGCCTCCGGTCGAACCCGCGCGGCGAGCGGTCGGCGGCGAGGCCCTCGCGACGGCCGGGCTCGCTATCCCGTCCGGCGTGCCGAAGGCGCCGGCGGTGACCGCCACCTCGTGGCTGGTGGCGGATCTCAAGACCGGCGAGGTCCTGGGCGGGTGCGGGCCGCACGAGCACCGGACGCCGGCCAGCGTGCAGAAACTGCTGCTCGCCGCCACCCTGATGCCCCGGCTCGACCCGACCCAGGAGGTGGAGGTGGCGCGGTCGGACCTGCGCGACCTCGATCCGGAGAGCTCGCTGATGGGGGTACGGGCGGGCGGCCGGTACGCGGTCGAGGACCTGTGGCTGGGGTTGCTGCTCTGCTCGGGCAACGACGCGGCCAACGTGCTCGCCCGCCTCGGCGGCGGCAGCGCCGGCCGGCAGGGCGGCGTCGACGCGATGAACGAGGAGGCGCGCCGGCTGCGGGCGTACCAGACCCACGCGGCCACCCCCTCGGGTCTCGACGGCCCCGGTCAGTACACCAGCGCGTACGACCTGGCGCTGATCGCGCGTGCCACGTTCGCCCGCGAGGACTTCCGCCGGTACGTGGCGACCCAGGTGGCGCGGATACCGGCACGCTCCGGCACCCCCGCGTTCGAGATCACGCACGACAACACACTGCTGGGTCACTACCCCGGCACGCTCGGGGGCAAGACCGGCTTCACCGACCTGGCCCGGCAGACGTACGTCGGGGTGGCCGAACGCGACGGCCGGCGGCTCGCGGTCACCCTGCTGGGCGCGGAGACCGCTCCGCTGGGCAGTCTGGGCGAGGCGGCGGCGCTGCTCAACTGGGGGTTCGCGCTTCCGCGCGGCGCCTCCGTCGGTCACCTGGTGGCACCCGAGGAGAAGAAGTACGACCAGCCCGTCGTGCCGGTCAAGGGCGAGCGCGAGGAGGAGACGGCCGAGACGACCTCGCTGCTGCTGCCCGTCGGGCTCGGTCTCGGCGGAGTCTTCGTCCTGACCGTCGCCCTCGTGGTGATCCCGTGGCGGCGCCGGACCACTCGATCGAAGTCCGACCGGCGCTGAGGCCGACGCCGCCGCCCGGCGCGACGGCTGCCGGGGGCGCGGGTACCGGCCGCGCGCCGGGCATGTGAGGATCCGTCGCATGCGTGCGGTGATCTTCGACGAGTTCGGTGCCCGGCCCGAGGTCCGCGACGTCCCCGACCCGACACCGCCGCCCGGTGGCGTGGTCATCCGGGTGGAGGCGACCGGGTTGTGCCGCAGCGACTGGCACGGCTGGCAGGGGCACGACCCCGACATCCGCGCGCCACACGTGCCCGGCCACGAATTCGCCGGCGTCGTGGCGGCCGTCGGTGAGGGGGTGCGCGGGTGGCGGCCCGGCGACCGGGTCACCGCGCCGTTCGTCTGCGCGTGCGGGCGCTGCGCGGCCTGTCTCGCCGGGGACCAGCAGGTGTGCGAGCGGCAGACCCAGCCGGGCTTCACGCACTGGGGTTCGTTCGCCGAGTACGTGGCGGTGCACGACGCGGAGGTCAACCTGGTCCGGCTCCCGGACGACCTGGACTACCCGGCCGCGGCGGCGCTGGGCTGCCGCTTCGCCACGGCGTTCCGGGCGGTGGTCGCGCAGGGGCGGGTGGCCGCCGGCGAGTGGGTGGCGGTGCACGGCTGCGGCGGCGTCGGGCTCTCCGCGGTGATGATCGCGGCGGCGTGCGGCGCCCGGGTGGTGGCGGTGGACGTCTCGCCCGCCGCCCTGGAGTCGGCCCGACGCTTCGGGGCCACGGTCTGCGTGGACGGCGGCACGCTCACCGGCCCCGGTGAGGTGGCCGCAGCCGTCCGGGAGGCGACCGGCGGCGGCGCCCACCTCTCCCTGGACGCGCTGGGCGCGCACGCGACCTGCGTCGCCTCGATCGAGAGCCTGCGGCGGCGCGGGCGGCACGTGCAGGTAGGTCTCCTGCCCGCCGCGCAGGGACGGCCGGCGGTGCCGATGGAGCTGGTGATCGCGTACGAGCTGGAGCTGCGGGGCAGTCACGGCATGGCGGCGCACGCCTATCCGGAGCTGCTGCGGATGGTCGAGGCCGGGGTGCTGCGCCCCGCCGACCTGGTCACCCGCACGATCGGCCTCGACGAGGTGCCCGAGGCGCTGAGCACCATGGACCGGCCCGGCTTCGGCGGGATGTGTCTCATCCGGCCCTGACCCGGACCGGCGGCTCACCCGCGCGAGTTGCGACGCGCACCGCCCGGTCGGCCGCGGGCGCCGTCCTCCGCGTCGGATCACGCCGAGGGAGGTGGCCCGGTGTAGCCGCTGGTCCACCGGAACCGGTTGCCCGGCTGGGCGTACTCCTCGATGACGTGCGCGATCCAGCCCGCGGTGCGGGCGATCGCGAAGATCACCTCGGCGGCGCCGGGGCCCATGCCGCTCGCGTGCGCCAGCACGGCGACGGCGAAGTCGACGTTGGGCCGGCTGCCCCGCCGGATCGCCGTGCTGATCAGGTCGTCCACGGCGCGGCGCAGCTCGTCGGCGAGTGGCAACGCCGCGACCAGGTCGAGCAGGGCGGCAGCGCGCGGGTCGCCGTCCGGGTAGAGCGGGTGCCCGAATCCGGGCAGGCCGCCGGTGCGGAGCGATTCGGCGATCGAGACCGCCGCCCCGTCCCGCAGGGCCGACTCGATCATCCGGTGGACCGTGCCGCCCACGGCGCCGTGCATCGGCCCGTCCAGCGCGCCCAGGCCGGCCAGCACCGCGGCGTACGGGTTCGCGCGGGTCGATGCCGCCACCCGTACCGCGATGGTCGAGGCGGCCAGGTCGTGGTCGGCGAGCAGGACGAGGGTGGCGTTGAGTGCCCGCAGACTCTCCGCGGACGCCGGCTCGTGGGTCAGCCGGGGCCACAGGCGGGCCGCCAGGCTGTCGTCCGCGGTCTTCCTCCCCACGAGGGGGAGCGCGTCGACCATGGTGGCCAGCAGGGCGGGCGCGAGCGCGGCCACGGTGCCCGGCGCCAGGTCGAAGCGGAGCGGATCCATCGCGGCGGCGACGGCGACGACCACCGGAAGCCGGTCGAAGGTCCGGGCACGGGACGGCAGGTGCGCGCCGGCTCGTCTCGCGGCGTCGACGGCCTCCGCGGCGGCCACGAAGGCCTCCCCCCGCCGCTGTCCCGTCCAGAGCCAGCGGGCCACCTCCTCGAACGGGGTCACCGGGGCGAGCTTCGCGGCGTCGAGTCCCCGGTAGTGGAGCCGTCCGTAGGCGATCAGGGTCGTGGCGGTCCGCATCGTCGCGGCGGTGTCCCGCTCCGGCCGCGTCCCCTGGGTGCGTGCGGCCAACCGCTCGACGTCGGCCAGCCGGAAACGGCTGATCCGCTCGCCGGGAACCTTGACGCGGGCAAGCAACCCTCGACTGACGTACGCGTAGATCGTCTCCGGCTTGATGCGCAGGCGGTGGGCCACCTCGGCGGTCGTCAGCAGCTGGTCCTCGGACATGTGGTCATGCTCTCATATTGACTGGATCAATGTTGACTGTGCTGCGCGGTGAACGTGAGGCTGCCCGCATGGCTGACACCATCACCGCTCCCCGGGGCCTCGCCGGCGTCGTCGTCACCGACACCACGATCGGCCGCGTCCGTGGCCGCGAGGGCTTCTATCACTACCGGCAGTACTCGGCGATCGACCTCGCCGAGCGCCGCACGCTGGAGGACGTCTGGGCGCTCCTGATCGACGGCTCCCTGCCGGCCGAGCCGAAGGCCCTGCATCGGGGGATCGCACCGCTGCGCCACATACCGCCGGCGGTCGCCGCCGCGCTGCCCGGCATCGCCGCGGCCTCCCCGTCGCCGGATCCCATGGGCGGGTTGCGTGCCGCTCTGGCGCTCGCCGGTCTCGCCGCCGGCACCCGCTCGCTCTACGACACCTCGCCGGCCGAGCGCCGGGCGCAGGCCATGGCGCTCTGCGCACTCACACCCAGCCTGCTCGCGGCGCTGTACCGGCTGCGGGCCGGCCTGGAGCCGCTCGCGCCCCGGGACGACCTTCCGCACGCGGCCAACTACCTGTACATGATCACCGGGGCGGAGCCGTCCGAGCCGCAGGCCCGCGCGATCGAGCGGTACCTCATCGCGACAGTGGACCACGGCTTCAACGCGTCGACCTTCACGGCTCGCGTCATCGCCTCCACCGGCGCCGACATCTACGCGTGCGTCGGCGGCGCGCTCGGCGCGCTCTCCGGCCCCCTGCACGGCGGCGCCCCCAGCCGGGCCCTCGACACCCTCGACGCCATCGGCTCCGTCGACCGGGCCGACGCCTGGCTGCGCGCACGCATCCTGAGCGGCGAGCGGATCATGGGGTTCGGGCACCCGATCTACCGCACGGAGGACCCCCGGTCACGGATGCTCAAGGGCATCGCGCGGGAACTCGGCGGGGATCTGGTGGACTTCGCCGTGGCCGTCGAGGAGCGGGTGCTGTCGCTGCTGGCGGAACTCAAGCCCGGCCGGGAACTGCACACCAACGTGGAGTACTACGCGGGCGTCGTCATGCACCTGTGCGGGTTGCCCCGGGAGATGTTCACACCCACCTTCGCGACCAGCCGGGTCATCGGGTGGTGTGCGAACGTGCTGGAGCAGGCGGCCGATTCGAAGATCATCCGGCCGGACTCGCGGTACGTGGGTCCGGCGGCACCGCAGCCACTGCCCTGAGCCCCGCGGGCGGCGGTCCACCGACGGTGAGGTGGTCCGGACGGCCACCTGCGGCGACCACCCACACGGAGATTCCGCCGCCCGGGCCGCGGCCACGGGCGAGCGCCCGTCCCGCCGGCTCACTCGGCGAGCCGCGAGGAGACGGCGATGACGAGCAGGAGGGGGACGATCAGCAGCGCCGGCGCCAGTGCGGTCAGGTGCAGGGCGGCGAGCGCTCCGACGGCCGCGCCGGCCATGAGGGCGAGCAGGACCTGCGCCTTCGGCCGCAGCGTGTGCCAGGGGCTCCGCGCGGCGACGCCGCCGATCAGGCTGGTGAGGGTGCCGGTGAGGTAGGTGGAGGAGAGGCCCGGTACGCCGAACCGCTGGATGGCGCTGCTCTGCACACCGAGTGCCGCCGCCGACAGCATCAGGAGCACCAGGTCGACGCGCTCCGAGTGGTCGGGAAGGTTGACCTCCCAGACGACGACGAAGACGACGAAGATCAGCAGTTCCAGGGTGAGCGCGCGGTTGACCCGCCGTGGCCAGACCGGGTCGTCCGGTTGCGCCGAGCCGGCGAGCCGGGCGCCCGCGAGGACGCCGACGATGAAGCTCATGATGGCGCAGCCGGAGGTCAGGGCGAGTTCGGCGTCGCCGCGGCCCGCCGAGAGGCCCAGCAGGACCATGTTGCCCGTCATGACGCTGGAGAAGGCGCCGCCGAGGGAGAGGAAGCCCACGGCGTCGGCGCTCCCGGTCAGGAAGGTGAGCACGACGACGAGAGCGTGTCGTCGCCGTAGGAGATCCGCGGGCGCCTTCGGGGCGACGCGGGAGTCGCGGACGTCTCGCTCTGTTCTCGACACTGCCGGCCGCCCTTCACAGATTGTTCTTCGTATACACTTCGCCTGGACGTTGATGAGAGGCGGTCGGGTTGACTGGAGACCTGCGGGGCAAGCTCGGCGCTCAACACCTGCCGCTACGCGACCAGGTCCTCTTCGCTCTGCGGACCGCGATCATCAACGGCGACTACCTCCCCGGTGAACGGCTCACCGAGGACCGGTTGGCCGAGGACTTCGGCGTCTCCCGTAACCCCGTTCGGGAGGCGCTGCGCGTCGCGGAGGCCGAGGGGTTCGTCGTGATCCTGCCCCGGCGCGGAGCGGTGGTCGCCTCCCCCAGCAGCGGGACGGTCGCGGACATGTTCGCCGTCCGCGAGCGCCTGGAGGCGCTGGCGGCCCGGCTGGCGGCCGAGCGGGCGACCCCGGCGGACGTGACCGCCCTCCGGGAGCTGCTCGACCAGGGCCACGAGGCGACCGAACGGCAGGATCTGCGTCGGGTCGCCGAGCTGAACAGCGCCCTGCACCTGCGGATCCTCCAGATCAGCGGGAATCCCTGGCTGTCGTCGATCACCAAGGCGCTGTACCTCCATGTGCAGTGGGTCTTCCGGCTGGGTGCCGCGGAGCGGGCGCCGCACTCGTGGGCCGAGCACATCCAGCTGGTCGACGCGATCGAGTCCGGTGACGGGCAGCGGGCCGAGCGGGCCGCCCTCGCCCACCTCGGCGCCGCCTACGCGGCGGCGCACGAGAACGCCGAGGGCGGCTACCAGGCCCGCTGACGTCACCGCCCGCAGGCGTAGCCCTGCATGCCGCGCGGATTCGCCCCCGCCGCGAGCAGACCGGTCCGCGGGTCACGGGTCACCGCACAGAGCCGGCCCAGGCTCCACGGGTCGGAGAGCCGCACCTCGTGCCCGTACCCCCGCAACGTCGCCAACGTCTCCTCGTCGAGGCGGTCCTCCACCACCAGCACACCGGGCTCCGTACCACGCGGGTAGAAGGACGCGGGAAGGCTCGTCGTGTGCCAGGCGGGCGCGTCGATCGCCTCCTGCAGCGACCGCCCGCCGGCGAGGTGGCGCAGCAGGAACAACAGCTGCCACTGGTCCTGCTGGTCCCCGCCCGGCGTGCCGCACGCCATGACCGGCTCGCCGTCACGGTGCACGAGGGTCGGGCTCAGCGTGGTACGCGGGCGGCGTCCGGGAGCGAGCGACGAGGCGAGCCCCTCCTCGAGCCAGAACATCTGCAGCCGGCTGCCGAGCGGGAAGCCGAGCTCCGGAATGGTGGGCGAACTCTGCAACCAGCCGCCGCTCGGGGTAGCGGAGATCATGTTGCCCCAGCGGTCGACCACGTCGACGTGGCAGGTGTCGCCGCGGGTGACACCGTCCGATTTGACAGTCGGCTCCCCTGTCGTGGCGTCGGTCGCGTCCGCGAGCGGCCCGGCGCCTCGTCGGGCGTGGTGCGACAGCCGTGGTTCGGCCCCGTCGGGACGGCCCGGTCGCAGCTCGGCCGACGCCCGTTCCCCGATCAGGGCGGCCCGCTCCCGGGCGTACTCGCGGGACAGGAGCGTCTTCGCGGGCACGTCGGCGCCGTCGCCGTACCACGCCTCCCGGTCGGCGAAGGCGAGCTTGAGCGCCTCGGCCTGGGCGTGGATGCCGGCCGCGGTCGACGGGTCGTACGCCTGCGGATCGTCGAGCGCGTCGAGGATCGACAGGGTCTGCAGCAGCACCGGCCCCTGCCCCCAGAAGCCGGTCTTCGCCACCGTGTGGCCGTGCCAGTCGAGGGTGACCGGCTCCTCCCAGGTGGCGGAGTACGCGGCCATGTCCGCCCCGGTCACCAGGCCGGCGTGCGGGCTGCCGCTGGAGTCCTGGAACGGTCGCCGGCTGAAGGCGTCGACGGCTTCGGCGACGAACCCCTCCCGCCAGGCGCGACGCGCGGCCTCGATCTGCGCCTCCCGGTCCGCGCCGGCCGACAGCGCGGCCTCGACCAGTCTGCGCAGCGTCCGCGCGTACGCCGGGTTGGTGAACAGCTCACCCGCGGCCGGGGGCCGGCCCTCGCGCAGCCAGAGCTGGGCGGAGGTGGGCCAGTGCTCCTCGAACAGCTTTCGCACCGCCGTCACCGTGTCGCCGACCCGGCCGACGAGCGGGTGGCCGGAGGCGGCGTAGCCGATCGCCGGGTCCAGCACCTCCGCCAGCGGGAGCGTGCCGTGGTCACGCAGCAGCAGGAGCCAGGCGTCCACGGCGCCGGGAACGGCGGCGGCGAGCGGGCCGGCGCCGGGAATGAGGTCCATCCCCAGGGAACGGAAGTGCGCGATGGTCGCGCCGGCCGGGGCGGGCCCCTGCCCGCACAGCACCTTCGGTGTGGGGTCCTCGGCCGTCGCCACGATGGCGGGGACCTCGCCGCCCGGCCCGTTGAGGTGGGGTTCGACGAGGTGCAGGACGAACCCCGCGGTGGCCGCGGCGTCGAAGGCGTTGCCGCCGCGTTCGAGGATGCCCATGGCGGCCTGGCTGGCGAGCCAGTGCGTCGAGGAGACCATCCCGAAGGTCCCCTGCAGGGTTGGCCGGGTGGTGAACGTCATGACGGAACCTCACTCGTGTCTGCGGCGCGGACGTCTGGTCGGGTGCCGTCCGGTCGGACCAGATG
Organism: Micromonospora sp. 15K316; assembly: GCF_004348525.1. Lineage (GTDB taxonomy): Bacteria > Actinomycetota > Actinomycetes > Mycobacteriales > Micromonosporaceae > Micromonospora. The sequence goes on from NZ_SMKG01000168.1 coordinate 12,615, forward strand.
GCACGCGGCCATGCCGCCGTGGTACTGGACCTGCGCCGGGGTCTCGGTCGCGCACCTGTCGAACGCTAGCGGGCACCGGGTGCGGAAACGGCAGCCGGAGGGTGGGTCCAGCGCGGACGGCAGGTCGTCACCGAGCAGCACCGGCTGGCGCTGCCGCTGCCGTACGGGGTCGGCCAGCGGGGCGGCGGCGAGGAGCGCCTGGGTGTAGGGG
>NZ_SMKG01000169.1 GCF_004348525.1 Micromonospora sp. 15K316
CCCCCGGCGGCCGCGATGACTGTCGCCCGGGACACCCTCGCCACCCTCGGCGCGGTCGACCCGGCCGGCCGGATCACCGGACGCGGTCGCGCCATCGCCGCGGTCGGCGCGCACCCGCGACTGGCCCGAGCCCTGCTCGACGGCGCCGGCCGGGTCGGCGCCGACCGGGCCGCCGAGGTGGTCGCACTGCTCGCCGAGGAGACCGTCACCGGCCCCGCCGACGACCTCACCACGGTCTGGCGCCGGTTGCGCGCCGGCACCGACGCCGCCGCCACCGCCCGCTGGCGGGCCGAGGTACGCCGCCTGCGCGCCCTGCTGGGCACGGAGCCCACCGCCGAGGGTGGGAGGACCGGGGCGCGGCACCGCCTTCCCGATGATCTCGCCGCCGGGCTGCTGGTCGGGCTGGCCCATCCGGAACGGTTGGCCCGGCTCCGGCGGCCGGGCGGCTCCTCGTACCTGATGACCGGCGGCACCGCCGCGGAGCTGGCACCCGGGTCGGGCCTGGTCGGCGCGCAGTGGCTGGCGGTGGCGGTCGCCGACCGCTCCCCCGGCGCGCCGACCGCCCGGATCCGCCTCGCGGCCGCCCTCGACGAGGCGACCGCCCGGGACGCGGCCGGGCCGCAGCTGCGCACCGAGCAGGAGGTGGGCTGGTCCGGCACGGACGTGGTGGCCCGGGAGGTGGTCCGGCTCGGCGCGATCGAACTGCGCGAACGCCCGCTCACCCGCCCCGACCCGGCCGCCGTCGGCGCGGCCCTGCTGACCGGCCTGCGCCGCACCGGTCTCGGGCTGCTGGAGTGGACCCCGGCCGCCGACGCGCTGCGGCGGCGGCTGGCGTTCTGCCGGCACGCGCTCGGCGAAGACTGGCCGGACGTCGCCGACGACGCTCTCCTCGCCGCCGCTCCCGTCTGGCTCGCTCCGGAGCTGGCCACCGCCCGGCGCCGCGCCGACCTGGCCCGCGTGGACGTGGCCGCCGCGCTGCGCCGGCTGCTGCCCTGGGCACAGGCCGCCCGGCTGGACGAGGTGGCGCCGGAGCGGCTGACGGTGCCCAGCGGGGCACGGATCCGCGTCGACTACACCGACCCCACGGCGCCCGTGCTGCCGGTGAAGCTCCAGGAGACGTTCGGCTGGCGGGAGGCGCCCCGCGTCGGCGGCGGCCGGGTGCCGGTGCTGCTGCACCTGCTCTCCCCCGCCGGCCGCCCGGTCGCGGTCACCGCCGACCTGGCCTCCTTCTGGCGGGTGGGCTACCCGCAGGTCCGGGCCGAGCTAAGGGGTCGCTACCCGCGCCACCCGTGGCCGGAGGACCCGACGACGGCCGTACCCACCGGACGCGCCAACCCCCGCCGACGTTGAGCGCTCACTCGTCGACGACGTCGGCGACGACCACTGTGACGTTGTCCGGGCCGCCGGCCCGCAGCGCCAGGTCGATCAGCTTGTGCGCGCACTCGGCGCGGTCCGGGTAGCCGGCCAGCACCTCGGCCAGCGTGTCGGGCCGGACCACGTTGGAGAGGCCGTCGCTGCACAGCAGCCAGCGGTCACCGGCCGAGGGCACCATCGTGGCGTACGCCGGGGAGACCTCGTCGCCCTGCAACGCCTGCGTGACGACGGCCCGCCGGGGGTGGCTGCTCGCCTGGTCCGGCGTGATCACCCCCTGGTCGACAAGCATCTGCACGAAGGTGTCGTCCCGGGTGATCTGCTTGAGCACACCCTCGCGGAACAGATACGCGCGGGAATCCCCGATGTGGGCGAGCGCCAGGCAACTGCCGGTGCGGGCGAAGAGCAGCGCGGTCAAGGTCGTACCCATGCCCTGCCGCTCCGGGTCCTCGCCGACCGCTCGGCGGATCCGGAGGGTGGCCTGCTCGATGCCGCTCTGCAACGCGGCGACCAGGGCGTCCTCCGGTGTCTCCAGGTCCAGCGGCGCGATCGCTCCGATGGTGAGCGAGCTGGCCAGGTCACCGGCCGCCATGCCACCCATGCCGTCGGCGACGGCGACCAGCCACGTACCGGCGTGCAGGGCGTCCTGGTTCCCGCTACGGATCAGCCCACGGTCGCTCGTTCCCACGGAACGCAGCTTCAGGGTCATGGGTGGCAGCCTGCCAGGCGAAGGGCGCTGTTGTCTCTAGGAGATCCACCGGGACTCCGCGTGGCGCGGCGAATCTCACTACCCGTCGGTCGCACGGTTCAGCCGATCTCCTCGTCCACGTAGCACCAACGCCACGACTCGCCCGGCTGGACCGAACGCATCACCGGGTGCCCGGTCTCCTCGAAGTGCACGCTCGCGTGCCGGTACGGGGAGGAGTCACAGCAGCCGACCTGGCCGCAGGTGAGGCAGGCACGCAGGTGCACCCAGTCGGTGTTGCCGATCTCGACGCAGGGTCCGCACTCGTCCGCGCTCCGGGGCTCGGCCGTGCCGGCCTCGGTCAGGTGTTGGCAGCTCACCGGTCGTCCTCCCGCCGCAGCAACGATTCCTCCAGATCCAGGTCACGATAGGCGCGCACCAGCACCTCCTCCGGGATGCGGCCGCTGTCCCGGGCGCTGCGGAACACCTCTCGTTCGGCGTCGATCATCTCCTGCCGCAGCCGCCCGTACGCCTGCGAGGGCGTCTCGCGCTCGGCGCCGCCCAGCCGCTCCCAGGCCAGGTTGGTGCGGTCCTCGACCCCACGGCGCAGCCGCTCGACCACCGGGGCCGGCGCCGAGTCGGCCAACTCGTCGAGGCGTTCGCGGGCCGCCCGGCTGGCCTGCTGCTGGACACCGGCGGCGGAGAGCGCGTCCTGCACCGGGTCGTCCGGCGGCAGTTTGAGCCTCCGGGCCACCATCGGCAGGGTGGCGCCCTGGCCGACCAGGGTAGCCACGATCACCGCGAAGGCCAACCAGATGAAGAGCTCGCGCGGATACTCCCGCCCGCCGGCGACGGTGAGCGGGAGGGCGAGCGCGGCGGCCAGGGTCACCACGCCGCGCATGCCGGCCCAGCCGATCACGAGCGGGTACTTCGCCGGTTTCCGCGGCGCGCCCCGCCGGACGCTCGGCACCAGCCGGGTCAGGTACGTGACGGGGAACAGCCACACGAACCGGGCCAGGAAGAGCGTGCCGAGCACCGCCGCCGTGACGCCCACGACGCGCCCGACCGGCTCGTCGAGCTCCTGCAGCACGTCCGGGAGCTGGAGGCCGACCAGCAGGAAGACCAGCCCTTCCAGGAGGAACCGGACCAGCCGCCAGACCGCGGCCACCTGGAGCCGGGAGGCGGCCGTCATCAGCACCGGCAGCTTGTGCCCCAGCGCGAGTCCGGTGACCACGACCGCCATCACGCCGGAGGCGTGGATCTCCTCGGCGACGAAGACCACCGCGAACGGGATGATCAGCGAGAGCGCGTTGTCGAGCAGCGGGTCCCTGATCCGCTTGTGCAGGAAGCCGAAGACGAACGCGCCGAGCGCGCCGACCAGCACCCCGCCGCCGGCCGACCGCAGCACCTCGATGCTCACCTCGGCCACCCCGACCGCCGAACCGACGGCGGCCAGCGCGGCGACCCGGAACAGCACCAGCGCGGTGGCGTCGTTGAGCAGACTCTCCCCCTCCAGGATCGTGACGACCCGCCGGGGCAGCCCGATGCGCCGGGCCACCGCCGTCGCGGCCACGGCGTCCGGCGGGGCGAGCACCGCGCCGAGGGCGAGGCAGACGGCGAAGGGCACCATCGGCAGCAGCAGATGCAGCACGAGACCGACCGCGGCCGCGGTGAAGAGCACGAGCCCGACGGCGAGCCACAGGATCGGGCGCAGGTTGTGCCGGAAGGCCGGCACGGACGTCTCCAGTGCCGCGACGTAGAGCAGCGGCGGGAGGATACCGACGAGCACCAGATCCGGGTCGAGCCGGATGTGCGGGAAACCGGGTACGAACGACAGCACGAGCCCCGCCACCACCAACACGATCGGCGCCAGCAGGCCGAGCTTGCGGGCCAGCGCGGCACCGAGCGTCGCGGTCGCCAGGAAGACGACGACCTCGAAGAGTCCCTCCATGAGTCGTCAGCCTAGGCAACCACCACGGATGCCCTGATCATCGGGCGTGCAGCTTCGGGAGCACCTCCGCGCCGAAGGTGTCCAGGAAGGCACGCTGCTCCTTGCCGACGTGGTGCAGGGCGATCTGGTCGAAGCCGAGCGTCAGGTACTCCTCCAGCCAGCCGACGTGCCGGCCGAGGTCCGCCGAGACGTTGACCACGCGGGACACCCGCCGCATCGGCACGTCGGCCGAGACCGCGTCGAAGTGCTCGGCGGTCTCCAGGTCCCAGCACACCGGCGGGGCGAAGACGTTGCTGCGCCACTGGTCGTACGCGACGGCCTCCGCCTCGGCCTGCTCGGGCGCCCAGCTCAGGTGCACCTGCAGGTGCAGCGGGCCCCGGCCGCCGGCGTCCCGGTAGGCGCGGATCATCCGCCGCAGGTGCTCCACGGGCGCGTTGACGGTGATCAGCCCGTCCGCCCAGCCCGCGCACCAGCGGGCGGTCGGCACGCTCACCGCCGCGCCTATGAGGGCGGGCGGCTGCTCGGGACGGGTCCAGAGGCGCGCCCGGTCCACCCGTACCAGCCCGTCGTGGCTGACCTCCTCCCCGGCGAGCAGCGCCCGGATCACGTCGACGCACTCACGCAGCCGGGCGGCGCGCACCGACTTGCGCGGCCAGCCGTCACCGGTGATGTGCTCGTTGCTGGCCTCCCCGGTGCCGAGCGCGGCCCAGAACCGGCCCGGATACATGGCGGCGAGCGTCCCGATCGCCTGCGCGACGACCGCCGGGTGGTAGCGCTGGCCGGGGGCGTTCACCACGCCGAACGACAAACCGGTGGCCTGGAGCGCGGCGCCGAGCCAGGACCAGGCGAAACCGGAATGCCCCTGGCGGGCGCTTCAGGGCGAGAAGTGGTCCGAGCACATGGCGGCGTCGAAGCCGACCCGTTCGGCGTGGACCACCGCGTCCAGCAGCGACCGGGGGTGGATCTGTTCGTGGGACGCATGGAAGCCGAACACCGTCATGGCTGTCTTCCGTACCCAGGACGGTGTCCGGCTAAATCCGGCGACCCGCCGCCGTGGTGCGTGCCACCCGCACGGCCGGGTCGGCGTCCGCTACTCGGCGTGCGCGCCCGCCGGTCCGACCGAACCAGCGCCCTCGCCCCCCACCCAGACGGTCTTCGTGTTGCAGAACTCCCGCATGCCCAGCGCGGAGAGCTCCCGGCCGTAGCCGGAGTTCTTGACGCCGCCGAAGGGCAGCTCGGGGAAGGAGGTGGTCATGCCGTTGATGAAGACGTTGCCGGCGTCCAGGTCGGTGACGAAGCGTTCCTGCTCGTCCGGGTCCCGCGTCCAGGCGTTCGAGCCGAGACCGAAGGCGGTGCCGTTGGCCACCTCGATCGCCTCGTCGTACGACGATACCCGGAACAGGCCCGCCACCGGGCCGAACACCTCCTCACGCCACATCCGCATCTCCGGCGTCAGGTCGGTGACCACCGTCGGCGGGTACCACCAGCCGTCCTGCTCCGGCACCTCGCCGCCGACCAGCACCGTGCCGCCGTTGTCGATCGCGTCCCGGACCTGGGCGTGCACCTCGTCGCGACCGCGCTCGCTGGCCAGCGGGCCCACGTCGGTCCGGTCGTCCATCGGGTCGCCGACCCGCAGCGCCGACATGCGGGCGGCGAACTTCTCCGCGAAGGCGTCGAAGACGTCGGTGTGCACGATGAACCGCTTCGCGGCGATGCAGGACTGGCCGTTGTTCTGGCAGCGGGCGGTGGTCGCCACCTCGGCCGCCCGGTCCAGGTCGGCCGAGGGCATCACCACGAACGGGTCGCTGCCGCCGAGTTCCAGCACCGTCTTCTTCAGCTCCCGGCCGGCGATCTGGGCGATCGACCGGCCGGCGCCCTCGCTGCCGGTCAGCGTGGCCGCCCGTACCCGGGGATCGCTGAGGATCTGGTCGACGGCGTCCGAGCCGACCAGCAGCGTGCTGAACGCGCCCTCGGGGAAGCCGGCCCGCCGGAAGACGTCCTCCAGCAGCAGCGCGGTCTGCGGCACGTTCGAGGCGTGCTTGAGCAGTCCGGTGTTGCCGGCCATCAACGCGGGCGCGGCGAACCGCATCACCTGCCAGAGCGGGAAGTTCCACGGCATCACGGCGAGCACCGGGCCGATCGGCTGGTAGCGGATGAAGGCCCGGGTCGCGCTCACCGCCGCGGCGTCGGCCGGCTCGTCGGCCAGGTACCCGGCGGCGCGGTCCGCGTAGAACCGGGCCGCCGTGGCGCACTTGGTCACCTCGGCCTTCGCCGACGCGTACGTCTTGCCCATCTCCGTGGTCATGATGCGGGCGATCTCGTCGCGCTCGGCGTCGAGCAGGTCGGCGGCGGCGTTCATCCAGCCGGCCCGTTGCGCGACCGTGGTGCCGTGCAGTTGGCGGAACGCCAGGTCGGCCCGCCCGATCGCGGCGTCGATCTGCTCGGGCGACATCGGGTCGTACGTCTTGAGCACCTGTCCGGTGGCGGGGTTGGTGGTGGCGATGGACATCTCGTCCTCCTGTCACTCGAACAGTGAGTGCTGCGCGCCCGGCTCCTCGCGGCGGCGGGCGGCGCGGCGGCGCTGGATGATGACCAGGTCGACCACGGCGACCAGCGCGAGCAACGCGCAGACCACGCCCAGCCACACGATCTCGGCCAGGAACGCCAGCACGGCGAAGATGGCCATGATCACCAGGCCGAAGCCGGCGAGCGCCAGCCGGAGGTTCAGGGCGCTGTAGGCGTGCCCGACCGTGCCACGGGCGCGCCGGGGCTGTGATCTCGTCATTCCCCCGACCTACCCGGGGACGGACGGGATTAACCGGTACGGGTGACCCCCACCCCACGGTTGCGGCGGTACCACATCGGCGGCACGGGGTGGACGCTGTGCCGCATACCCGACAGCGTCAGTCCGGCGAAGCCGGGCCTGCGCATAGAGTTACCGCGCCGTTGCTCTGAGCTGCACCTCGGGGGAATCATGCCTCGCCGCTGGGTCACCGCCGTCGCCTGCCTGCTGGCCCTGGTCGCCCTCGCCTGCGAGGGCGGCGGCGAGGCCGGCCCGCGCCCCACCCGGGGCACCCCGCAACCCGGGTCCGGCGGCATCGCGGCGCTCGGCGACTCGATCAGCACCGGGTTCGGCTCCTGCCTGCTCCTCACGTCCTGCGAGCGCAACTCCTTCTCGACCGGCGACGGCCTGCGGGTGCAGAGCCTCTACCGGCGCCTGCTCGACCGTGACCCGGAGATCCGCGGACGGGCGTACAACCACGCTCGGCCCGGAGCGCGAGCCGGCGCGCTGGAGGGGCAGGCCCGAGCCGCGGTACGGGACCGGGTCGACCACGTCACGGTGCTGATCGGCGCCAACGACGCCTGCCGGGCCGACATCGACGACATGACCTCGGTACGGCAGTTCCGGACCGAGGTGGACCGGGGGCTGCGGGCACTGCGCACCGGCCGCCCGAAGGCGCGAGTGCTGGTGGTGAGCATCCCCGACCTGTACCGGCTGTGGCAGGTCGGGCACACCGACTCACGGGCGCTGCGGGCCTGGCGCCGCGGTGTCTGCCCGGCCCTGCTGGCCGACGCGGCCTCGGACGCCCCCGCCGACCGCGCCCGCCGGGCCGCCTTCCGCGCCCGGATCACCGCCTACAACGGCCAGCTCGCCGCGGCGTGCCGGGCGTACGGGTCGCGCTGCCGCTACGACGGCGGCGCGGTGCACCGGGTGCGGTTCACGCTGGACCTGGTGAACCCGCTGGACTGGTTCCACCCGAACACCGCCGGCCAGAGCCGGCTCGCCGACGTGACCTGGGACGCCTCCGGCCTCGCCGGCTGACCCACCCGATCCGGCGCCGCCGCGCCCGGAGACCGGCGCGCGGGGCCGGCCACCCGCGACATCAGGGCCGACGACGTCGGGCATCGTGACGGCGGGCAACGCCCAGCGGCGTCCCGGCCGGGCGACGTCGGGCAGCGCGACGGAGGGCAACGCGACAGCGGGCCGCACCGAACGGCGTGACGGCCGGCGGCGTCGGGTCGGAACCGGCCCGACGCCGCACGGGACCTGTCGTGCCGGGCGCGCCTCAGGAGCGGCGGGGGCCCGGGACGGTGCTCCGGTGTTGCCGGTAGAGCGCCCGGGAGCGCTCGGCGAGATCCTTGGTGGCCGACGAGTTCGCCCAGGTGCCGAGGACGATCGCCGCGCCGGGCACGAGCTTGGCGAAGACGCGCTTGGCGGCCCGCACCCCGGCCATCTGGGCCAGGCGCACGCCCAGCCGCAGCATGACCTTGCCCAACTGGCCCTGCCCGCCCGTGCCGAACAGGGCACCCGCGCGCTCCCGGCCGGCGGCCACGCCCAGCGCCAGCCGGGCTGTCTCCGCGACCTTGTGCACCCGCTGGAGGACGAGCAGGTCGGTGGCGCGGTCGGTGTGCAGCGGGTCGACGCCGTACGCCGCCGCGACGTGCAGCACCATGCGGGCCTGGGTCCAGGCGAGCACACCGATGTCGATCACCGCGCCGGGCAGCCCGGCGGCCCCGGAGACCGCGCCGGAGAGCCGGGCCCGGTTCACGAACTTGCGGATCGCCTGCTCGGCCAGCGCGTCGGTGGTGACGCCGGCCTGCTCCGCCCGGGCCCGCGCGGCCCACTGCGCCGCTTCCGGCCCGAGCCGGCGCACCGCCTCCAGGGCCAGGTGCTCCGGGGCGTACTGCGGGTCGTCGCGCATCCGGTCCCAGAGCGTGGCGGGCGGCGCCTCGGGGATCTCCGGGGCGGCCGCCGGCGAGGGGGGCTGCGGCGCGGGAGCGGGTGGTTGGCCGTCGGCGGGCACGGGTTCGGTCACAGGTACTCCCGGGGTTCGACGCAGGCGCTACGGGGGCCGGTGGGGGTCAGCGGCGGCGGTTGGAGAACTTCGCCGCCAGCCCTCTCAGTTTCCGCTGGTTCTCCGGCTTGGCGAGCTCGCGTCGGCCACGCGCGACGAGCTGTTGCCCCTTCGGCGAGCGCAGGAAGGTGCTGATCCGCTGCATCAAAGACATCTCGGTCCTCCTGTCGGTGAGCCCTCACTCATGTGTACCCGGAACCGACAACGGATGTACCCGGGATGGCCCAGCGGCCAACCGTCCACTGTGGTCGCAGACTACCGCTCCGCCGGCAGGACGGCGTCGACCACCTCGTTCGCCCGCCACTCGTGCTTCGCGTAGTGGTCCGGGTACGCCGACACCTGCACGGCCTGGGCGGCGTCGGTCAGCCGCATCTGCTGCCAGCCGGGGACCTGCTCCAGGGCGCTGAGGAACTGCCGGGTGGCGAACTCGGGATCCATCAACCGGTCCACCGGCCCCCAGCCGCTGCTCGATCGCTGCTGGAACAGCCCGACCGAGTCGTGGTCCCAGCCCATCCCCTGGTGCGGGTGCCGCTGCGACTCCGGGATCACGCCACTCGCGAGGTTGTACAGGTTGCTCTCCTGCATCGCGGTGGCCACCGCGATCACCAGCCCCCGGCGCGGCACGCCCATCTCCCGCCCGGTCCGCACGATGACCTCGGCGTTCCTCATCTGGGTGCGGGTCAGCCCCGCCACCGGCGCCGGCTCCGTCGGCTTCTTCGTCGCCCGGACGTCCGGGTCGGCGTCCGGGCCGGTGGACGCGCCGGGCCGCGCCGTGGCCGGCGCCGTGTCGGGCGCGCTCGACGAGCGGTCCAGGGAGCGGGAGGCGTGCTCCTGCTCGGCGCGCTGGACCAACTGGGAGCGGGCGGCGAGCGGGTCGACCCGGGCCACCACGGCCGCGGTGTCGTCGTTGGCCTGGGCGTACGTCGCCAGGCCGAGGCAGCACAGCACGCCCGTGGCGAGCACGATCCGGGCCCGGCCGGGCGTCGTCGCGAACTGCCGCGCCCGATCGCGGGCGTCCCGGAGGCGTGGCGCCGCGTACCGGGCGGCGGCGGACAGGCCGGGGGCAGCGGCCCGAAGGCGTCGCCGCATCATCGTCCGTTCGGCCGATGCCTGTTCGTCCGTACGAACATTCGGATCGAGGGGGGCGTTCGGTTCGTCGAGGGTGCCGTCGTCACGCATCAGCCGAGGCTAGGCAGGCGTACCCGATGATTACCCAACGTGATCTCGTGGCCCTCGCCACAGATTCGGGGTGTCCTGCCGGACAGCCGGGGAGCGGGCGGGCCGTCGATGAACGGACCTCGCGGCCGGGACGAACCGGTCGGTCCGCCCAGGCGGCGCCGGTCCGGCCGGAAGCGGGCAGTCGTGGGGCTCGCGGCCCATGATCACCAAACTCGGCCGTTCGGTCCATGACGACCTCGACCGAACGACCGCAGCAGCCCCCGACACCCGGCGGAATGCGGCGATTCGCCTGATCCTGATCACTCACTGAGAACGGACCGCCCGGCGAAGGAATGCATCAGGATGGCGGGTACGTTGCCCGAACGGGCGCGGTGTACGTGACGGCGCTCCGTAGGCACCATTTCAGGGAGGTCCGCACCGGTGCTCGACCCACACGAGCTCTACGAGCTCACCGACGATCTGCCCGACCTCGGTCAGCCCGTCCTGATCCAGGCCCTGACCGGCTTCGTCGACGCCGGGAACGCCAGCCGGCTCGCCCGCGAGCAGCTGCTCACCTCGCTGGACGCCCGCACGATCGCGACCTTCGACCTCGACCAGCTCTTCGACTACCGCTCCCGCCGGCCGATCATGACCTTCGTCGAGGACCACTGGGAGGCCTACGACGCGCCGAAGCTCGAGCTGCACCTGCTGCGCGACGACGACGAGACCCCGTTCCTGCTGCTCACCGGCCCGGAGCCGGACCTGCAGTGGGAGCGTTTCGTGGCCGCCGTCGCGGGGCTCGCGGCCCGGCTGGACGTCCGGCTCACCATCGGGCTCAACTCGATCCCGATGGCGGTGCCGCACACCCGGCCGACCGGAGTCACCGCCCACGCCACCCGCCCCGAGCTGATCTCCGGGCACGAGCCGTGGCTGCAGCGGGTGCAGGTGCCGGCGAGCGTCGGTCACCTGCTCGAGTTCCGTCTCGGCGAGATGGGGCGCGACGCGGTCGGGTTCGCGGCCCACGTGCCGCACTACGTGTCGCAGACCGAGTACCCGGCCGCCGCGGAGATGCTGCTCGCCTCGGTGTCCCGCGCCACCGGATTGCTGCTGCCGAAGGACGGGTTGCGCTCGGCCGCCGAGGTGGTCCGGGTCGAGATCGACCGGCAGGTCGCGCAGACCGAGGACGCCGCCGCGCTCGTGCAGGCGCTCGAGGAGCAGTACGACGCGTTCGCCCGGGGCCGGGGCGAGAAGAACCTGCTCGCGCCGGAGATGGGTTCGCTGCCGTCGGCCGAGGAGCTCGCCGCCGAGCTGGAGCGCTTCCTGGCCGAACAGAGCCGCCCGAACGACAGCGGGAGCTGACGACGGCGGGCTTCGGCCCGAATGGCGGGCTGGGCACGTGATCGACTCGCTTTCGCCGACGTCGGGGTGTCCGGCCGACGGGATGCCCCGACTTCACTGATCCCGAGTCGCCGGCCACCGACGCCGCCGGTGGCCGGCGACATTGTGGGTGGGCTCGGCGACTTCCGCGCCGGCGGCAACCCGCTCGGGCGGCCGGGTCCTTGATGAGTGCGTGGACGCGGGTGCCTTCGTCGGCGCGGCGCTGCCGCGCCGTGGAAGCGCGACACCCGGAGCGCCGCTGCGGCGTACCGGCCACGGATGCGGCAGGCTGGGGACATGCGCCTGGCGACCTGGAACGTGAACTCGGTGAAGGCCCGGCTTCCCCGGCTGCTCGACTGGCTCGACAGCACCGCCCCGGACGTGGTCTGCCTTCAGGAGACCAAGTGCCCGGACGGCGCCTTCCCGGTCGCGGAGGTGGGCGAGCTGGGCTACACCGTGGCCAGCCACAGCGACGGCCGGTGGAACGGGGTGGCCCTGCTGTCCCGGGTCGGGCTGGTCGACGTGTCGGTCGGGTTCCCCGGCGAACCGGGGTTCCCCGAGCCGGAGGCCCGCGCCATCTCGGCCACCTGCGACGGGCTGCGGGTCTGGTCGGTGTACGTGCCGAACGGCCGGACGCCGGACGACCCGCACTACACGTACAAACTGGCCTGGTTCGCCGCGCTGCACGGCGCGCTGGAGGAAGAGCTCACCCGGGGGCTTCCGCTCGCCGTCTGCGGGGACTTCAACGTGGCCCCGACCGACGCCGACGTCTGGGACCCGGCCGTCTTCGTCCACTCCACCCACGTCACGCCGGCCGAACGCGCGGCGCTCGCCGCGCTCCGCGACCTCGGGCTCACCGACGTGGTGCCGACTCCCATGAAGGGGCCGCACCCGTTCACCTACTGGGACTATCGGGCCGGCATGTTCCACCAGAACAAGGGCATGCGGATCGACCTGGTGTACGCCTCGGCGCCGTTCGCCCGGACGGTCCGCTCCGCGTACGTGGACCGGGAGGCGCGCAAGGGCAAGGGCCCCTCCGACCACGCGCCGATAGTCGTCGACGCCGACCTGGTGCCTGCGGTCGAGGCGTTCTGAGGTGGTTAGGGTGGGGTCATGGCAGTTGTGAAGATCAACGCGATCGACGTCCCGCCGGGTGCCGGCGAGGAGCTGGAGAAGCGCTTCGCGGCCCGCGCGGGCGCCGTGGAGAACTCTCCCGGGTTCCTCGGGTTCGAGCTGCTCCGTCCCGTCGCCGGGGAGAGCCGCTACTTCGTGTACACCAAGTGGGAGTCGGAGGAGGCCTACCAGTCCTGGGCCCCCTCCGCCCGCGCCGCACACGGCGGGCAGCAGCGCCCCGTCTCGACCGGCGCCAACCTGCTGGAGTTCGAGGTAGTCCAGCAGGTCCCCTGACC
>NZ_SMKG01000016.1 GCF_004348525.1 Micromonospora sp. 15K316
CCGCCCAGCTGCACCCGCCCGAGCAGATCCCGCACCGCGTTCACCACCGCCGCGTCCCAGGTGAGTTCGCTGCCGACCGACCAGAGCACGCCACCGGTGCGCGGGTCGTTCGCGTAGGCGACGACCACCGGCGACGTGCCGAACCGCCCACCGCGCAGGTTCAGCACGGTGACGTCCACGCCGGCGTTGACGGCCGACCGGCTCAGGAACACGACCTCCCGGCTCCCCGCGCCGTCCAGCGACACCGGCGCCACCTCGGCGTGGCCACGGACCGCGTCCACGATCCGGGTGTAGGCGACGGCCGAGAGCAGGCCCCGCGCGGCGGCCTCGGCGGGCGACGTGCCCGCCCCGGCGCCCGCCGACGTGGCGATGACCGGACGCTCCGCGTTCTGCTCGCCGAACGGCCGGACGGCGGCGGCCGGCACCCCGATCTGCTCCTTCGTCAGCAGCGACGTCGCCGTCACGACCGGGCCGCCCGCTGCGGACGTGCCGCTGCAGGTGACGACGTCGGCGACGGAGACCGTCCGGGCCGGCGTGCCCGTCTCGGCGGGCAGCGGAACCGCGTGGTCCACGTACGTGGTCGCGGCCGTGCGCAGGGCGGCGAGCCGGGCGCCGGCCAGGGTGTGCAGGTCGAACGTCGCCACCTCCCGGGTACGCCCGGGACCGGTCGAGAACCTCAGCGTGCTCACCTTCAGCGGCGTCTGGGTCCACTGCTCGTCGGTGAACTCGGCGAAGACACCGGCGTTCGGCTGGATCAGCATCGCGCGACCGGTGAGCTCGGCCAGCAGCTCCGACGCCTCGACCTGCGCCTCGACGACCCGGGTCTGCGGGATGGCGAGATCCGTGGTGACCGGCTCCCCGACGGCCGTGTCGCCGCAGCAGAACCCGCAGGCCGGGTGCGGCAGCAGCGGCTCGCTGACCACGTCGAGCGACTCGAGGTCCTGAATGATCACGTTGCCGGTGGTCTCCGCCGACAGGGCGCCGGTGAGGACCCGGAACACCTCGTACCCGAGCAGGTTGCCGATCATCGCGGCGAGCGGACGGCCCACCGCCGCGCCCCGGCGGCTGGTCGGCAGGGACACGTCCTGCCACAGGTCGGCGGCGGCGGCCGGGTCACCGTTGGCGGCCAGGCGCAACGCGGCGCAGAGCCAGCAGCCGGTGCTGCCGGCCGTCATGTGCGGACCGATCACCGCGCGGTTGCCGAAGGTCCACGCGGTGAGCAGCTGACGCCCGGCCGGCACCCGCGCGCCGAGCAGGTCGAGCGTCTGCCGGGCGGCGGTGGACCCGCCGGTCACCACGACCACGTCGTAGCCCGCCAGGTCGTCCCAGGTGTAGCGGGCACCCGCGGGCGTCACGGTCTCGACGGTGACCGGACAACCCTCGTCGGTCAGCGCCGCGGCCTCGTCCAGCACCTCGGCGAGCCGGTTGCCCGGCTGGTCCAGGCCCGGCACGATGCCGATGCCGCCGGAGCCGTTGCGCACCAGGCTCAGCACGCACCAGCGCGCCATCAGGTCGTCGCCGAGGACCGCGACCCGGGCGTCGCGGAACGTCAGGAACCGGTCGTCCGCGCCGCCGGCGTAGTGGTCGACGTACGCGATCTGCGGCGCGAACCGCTCGGTGACCGCGGGCTGCCCGTTCTCGGGAGCGGGGGCGGCCGGCGGCACGTCACGGGCGAACCCACGCTCGTACAGCGTCCCGACCAGGTTGGCGACCATGGCCCGCTGCTGCGCGCCGAGCGCCGCGCCGAGCTCGGCGACCTGGTGGTCACCGGTCAGGTAGGGGACGATCAGGGTGGCCAGCCGGTACGCGGCGCGGCCGTTCAGGTGGAACCCGCCGAGGGAGTTGTGGAACAGCACCCCGTCCGGGGTCTGGGTGTAGAGCACGTCCCGGCGGATGCGGGGCCGGGTCTCGGCGATGTCTTCGAATTTCGCTGCGGCCATGACAGAGACTCCTCCGTGTCGATTCGGGGTGACAACGCGGCCGGCGCGGTGACGGCCGGGATGTGTGGCGGTCGACGCCGCGGATGGGCAGGGGCGGCGGCGCCCGGGAAAGGGGGGATCGGCGGTCACGCCGCCAGTCGGCTGGTCCGTTCGCCATAGCCGTCGGCGGCGAAGGCCCGGACCAGTTCGTGCATCGTGTAGGTGCCGGAGCCGCCCTCGAGGGCACCGGCGTCGGCCAGCAGTTCGAGGATCTGACCGGCGGCCGGAACGGGCCGGTCGAGCACCTCGGCGAGATGGGTGAGCGTCATGGGCTCCCGGCAGGAGCACCGGGCGATCCGGACCAGCGCGTCGCTGAGCCGCGCGTCGAGCTCGTCGAGCCAGGACCCGAAGATCCTGGTGATCGACATCCGGGGGTCGTCGGTGAGGGCCATCCGGGTGAACCGGTCGTCGCGCAGCCACTGCGCGCAGTCCGCGATCCGGGTCCGCGGGCGGACCTGCAACCGGGCCGCCATGATGCGCAGGGCCAGCGGGAAGTTCCCGCACAGGGCCGCGAGTTGACGGACCGCCGCCGGCTCGGCGGCCGTCCGCTCCGACCCCAGCAGGACCGAGAGGAACTCGACAGCCTCGTCGTCGGTGAACGGATCCAGCCGGTGCACCCGCCCGCCGTGCGTGGCCACCAACCCGGTGAGGCTCATCCGGCTGGTGATCAACACACTGTGCCCGGCGTCGGCCGGCAGCACCCCGCGGATCTGCTCGGCGTCGAGCACGTCGTCCAGGATCAGCAGGCCGGGACGTCCCGCCCCCGCCACCCGGATCCGCACCAGCTCGGCGGTCAGCTCGGCGGCGGTCCGCGCGGTGCCGTCGGGGCGGCGCATCCGCAGCGTCGCGAGTCCCCCGTCGAACCTTGTACGCATCCGGTCGGCCACGTGCAGCGCGAGCGCCGTCTTGCCGATGCCCGGCGCGCCGGTCAGCACGACCGTGCGCGGGCCCGGCCGTTCGTCGCCGAGCCATCCGGTCAGCAGCGCGACGTCCGACACCCGGCCGGTGAAGTCGCTCGCCGCGATCGGCGGCGTCTGCTCCGGCCGGACGACCCGACCTGTGGCGGTCGGGCCGCGGCCGTCGGTTCCGGCCGGCGCGAGCTCGTCGCCGCGCAGGATCGTCGCCTCCAGCCGTTGCAGCGCCGGCCCGGGGTCCAGTCCCAGCTCGTCGAGGAGGTACTGCTTGACGTTGCGGTACTCGACCAGCGCCTCGGTCTGCCGGCCGGTGCGGTACAACGCCTCGATGAGCTGCTCCGCGAAGCGCTCGTGCCCCGGGTACGACCGGGCGGTGCGCCACAGGTCGGGCAACACCTCCCGGCTACGGCCGAGCGCCATCTTCAGGTCGTGCACCCGCTCCGAGGCCCGTAGCCACTCCTCGGTCAGCCGTGGCACCTCGTCGCGGCGGAGCACGTCCGAGGGCACGTTGGCCAGGAGCGCGCCGCGCCACAGGCCCAGCGCCTCGGTCAGGCTGTGCAGCTCCGACTCGAGATCCGGCTCGGTCTCGGCGCTGCGGATCAGCCGGCGGAACCGCAGCAGGTCGAGCGTCTCGGCGTCGGCGATGATGCGGTAGCCACCCGGTACCGACTCGATCGCGTTGCCGGCGATGCCGTGCTTGGTGAACAGCCGCCGCAGGCGCAGGACGCAGGTCTGCAGCGCGGCCTTGGCCGCCGCCGGCTGCTGCTCGCCCCAGATCGCGCCGAGCAGCGAGGAGACCGACACGACCACGTTCGGACGCAGCAGCAGCGCGGCCAGCAGAATGGTCGGTTTGGACGGCTGCAACACGGCGGCGTCGCGCCCGTCGGTCAGATTGAGAGTGCCGAGGATTTGAAAGCCCATGCGTCGGGAATGGACGGGTCTTTCGGGTTGAATGCTCGCTAGTAGTGTCATCGCTCTGGTCCGTTCAACAGAGACACACCGTCACTCCCCCCGTTCGATACCGATGACTGTTGCGGGTCGGTTGATTCAGTGGCGCTTCCCTTTCCGGGGATCCGCGTTCCGTTCCGCGCTGCTGTCATCGAGTCTGTCGGTGGCTAATTGGCGGGTCAAGGAATGAACGGGCGGCAAGAACCTGCATGGCAGGTTTCCCGCGCCTGGCAGTTCCTGACGTCTCCGCAGGTCACGCTGCGGATTTCGCGATGAAGCGACCCTGCCGGCCGCTGGGGGCCGCCGGGGTCGCGGGCGGCGAAATGACGGCGACCTCCTCGAAGAATTCGAGGAGGTCGCATGCCTTGCTGCGTCACTGGCTATTTCGGGGAATGGATCAGGCGGAGCAGGAGGTGGTGCTGGTGGTGCTGGAGCAGGTGCTGGTGGAGCTCGAGCTGGTCGAGCCGGCGAGCAGGACGGCGCTGGCGTCCGAGTAGTCCGAGATCTCGAAGGTCTCCGACTCGAGTTCGAGGATCTCGTTCGCCAGGTCCGCCAGGTCGATCGTGTTGTCGATGTTCATGTCGTCTCCCGAATCTCTCGCCGTCGGCCCCGGCGGGGCCGCATCTGCTTGTGAAGTGAATTCAAACGGGGGTCACCGGCAGATGGGCGTGCGTTCCGCTGTCACACCGCTGTCATCGACCGTCACCGGTCAGATAGGCGAGGGCGGCGACGGTCATCGCCGAGATGCCGGCCGGCAGGGCCAGCCGCACGTGCGGGGCGAACGCCGGCGAGTGGTTGGCGGGCAGCGGCACGGTCGCGGCGGCGGTCCACTGGCGCGGACCGGCCGTGCCGAGCAGCCAGTAAACGGTCGGTATGCCCGGACCGCTCGCACCGTCCGCGTCACGACCGCCGACCCCCCCGTCCGGACCACCCTCACCCGCGTCGCCGAGGTGCGGGAAGTCCTCGGTGGCCATCGCGGGCGGCCAGGCGGCGATCCGCCCGGCACCGAAGTGCGCCTCGTGCGCCGCCCGGACCACCGCTGTCGCGACGGTGTCCGGCAGGTTCACCGGCGACGACGAGATGACCTGGATCTCCGGCTCCCGGTCCGCCCCGGACGCCGCGCACTCGGCCCGGACGATCCTGGTCACCGCGGCGGCCACCCTCTCCAGCACGGCGGCGGAGAACGCGCGCACGGTCAACCCGATGACCGCCTCATCGGGGATGACGTTGCTGGCCGCCCCCGCCCGCAGCGATCCGACGGTCAGCACGACCTGCTCGGCCGGGTCCACCTCCGCGGAAGCGATCTCCTGCAGGCGCAGCACCACCGACGCGGCGATGACCACCGGGTTGACGGCGAGGTGCGGAGTGGCCGCGTGACCACCACGACCATGGATCGTGATCTCCAGGGAGACGCTGCCGGCCATCACCGGGCCGGCGCCGTACGCGAGCATCCCGGCCGGGAACGGCGCCGTGTGCTGGGCGAGGACGACGTCCGGACGGCCGGTGAGGTCGTACAGGCCGGCCGCGAGCATGGCCCGCGCGCCCTGCAACGTCTCCTCGGCGGGCTGCCCGACGACGACCAGGGTCCCGCTCCACCGCGCGCGGCCGCCGGCCAGCAGGGTGGCGGCCCCGGCGAGGCAGGCCAGGTGCAGGTCGTGCCCGCAGGCGTGCATCACCGGGACCTCCCGGCCGTCCGGCCCGACCGCCACCGCGGCACTGGCGTACGCAAGCCCGGTCTCCTCCCTGACCGGCAGCCCGTCGAGCTCGGCCCGCAGCAGGACGATCGGACCGGGTCCGTTGCGCAGGACGCCGACGACGCCGTGACCGCCGACGCCGGTGGACACCTCGAAGCCGTCCCGGCGCAACCGCGCGGCGAACACCGCCGCCGTACGCTGTTCCGCGCCGGACAACTCGGGATGGGAGTGCAGATCGATGTAAAACATGGTCGCCTCGGGCAGGACCATGTCCACAGCAGACAATTCGTCGATTACGGATGGCATCGTGGATGTCGCCTTTCCGATAGATGAACCAGTTCACGGCCTATCTCGCTGCGGATGGGGGCGACCACGGTCCGTTCCGTACGGCTATGCTCACCCCTAACGTGAGTCACGTCATCGGGATGCACGGAATCACAGCACCTCCCAGGTCCTGCATCACGGCATGGCGGCCATACATAGTCGATTCGGTGCTGCTCGGGGTGGTGAGGTGACCCAGTGGGTACTGACGTGGACCGCCAGGAAGACCGACCGGAAGGGACAATTTCCGTAGAGGCGGCCAGTCTCTACCAATGGATTCTGCAGCGGGGACACGTGTCCAGCGAGGATATGGAGGACGCATCCATCGATCTCGGGCAATCCCCGACCGAGGTTTCCGAGGGCATGGACTCGCTGCTGGCCCTGCGATTGTTGCGCCACGCACCCGGAGCGCTCGACGTGCTCGTGCCGAGCAGCCCGGAGGCCGCGATCGCGGAGCTCATCGCCCCCCTGGAGAGCGAGGTACGCCAGCGCAAGCGCCGAATGGAGGCACTGGAAGCGACCCTGGCGACGTTCAATCCGATCTACTTCAACACCCGCCAGGCGCGTAACCGGCGGGAAGCCATCGACATCATCGACGAGGTGGACCGGGTCCGCACGTCGCTCGCCGGGATCGCCCGCCGATGCTCCGTCGAGGTGTTCAGCGCACACCCCGGGGTGCTCTCCGACCGCGCCATCGAGGAATCCCTGCCGGGAGACCTCGAGATGCTGGCGCGCGGCATTCGGGTGAGAACGATCTACCAACATCCGGTCCGTGTTCACCCGCGCATGCGCCCTTTCCTCAAAGAGCTCGCCGACGCGGGCTGCGACGTACGCACCCGCGAAGAAGTCATCGATCGCATCATCATTTTCGACCGCGAGATCGCGATCATTCCGAACATGCTCGCCCGCGGCGCCGTCGTGCTGCGCGAACCATCCGTGGTGGACTATCTGTATCGATCACTGGAACAGATCTGGGCCTCGGCGCTACCCCTCGACGACGACACCACGCCGAACAGTGGTTACGGAGTAGCCGGCGACGACCTCAAACGAGCCCTGCTGCGACTGCTGGCAGCCGGTCGCAAGGACGAGTTCATCGCCCGCAAGCTGAGCATCTCGGTACGCACCTGCCGAAGACACATCGCGGAAATCATGCAGGATCTGGGCGCTGAGAGCCGCTTCCAGGCCGGCGTACTGGCCGGCCAGCGCGGGCTGCTCGACGATCTCCCGGACGTCCCCTGACGAAGGACGAGTCATCAGTCCCAGGCTGTGGAGTTGCTGCCGTTTCCCCTTCGCATCCGGTTCCCCCGTCTCGACGGCGGCCGCTTCACCGGCCATACCGAAATCCTGCTGGCCGCGCCCGCCGGCGAACAGCCACAGGAAACTGCGTGGCAGGTTGTTCCGCAGCCGGCCGTTCCCTCGATCACCGCAGCCTTCGGCTCCGACCGACAGATCACCGTGTCACCGACCGGACGAGCAGAGATTCAGGGCTGCTGCTCATACTCCCCGTCGTCCCGACGGTCACCGACGACGAGCGCCAACGGGGGCGCCGCGACACAGCTGAACCGGAAGTCCGCGGCAGAGGGACTCCAGAGCGCCGCTGTTGTCGGCCAGCACGGCCCCCGCCGTCGCTCGGCAGCGCCAGCAGGGACACCCCGGGACCGTCGTAGCCAGCATTTAGGGTGACGCCGTGAGCATGAACGGCAACTGGCTGCGCGTGTCCCCGGACGAACTGGAACGCGCCACGGCAGACCTCGACTGGGCATACGAAACCGCCATGACGGCACGGGACGACAACTCCGAGCGCTGGAGCGCCACCGACAAGGCATGGAACGGACTCGACTTCCTGCTGCACCGACTCGGCTTCGACGTTCCGCTGGTGATGGGAGCCCAGAGCTTCGTGGAGCTGCCGGACGTCGAACCCGACAGCGAGGAGATGTTCGACTTCCTCGAGAACCTTGAGGACGACTGGGGCTACGGGCCGCCCTCCTACCTGACACCGGCACAAGTAGCGGCTGCCGCCTCACAACTCGCCGACCTCACCGAAGACGACCTCATCCGCGACGTCGACCCGCAGGAGTTGACCCGGGCCGAGATCTACCCCGGCACCTGGGACAAACCCGGCGAGCTGGCGTGGGTGGCCCACTACCTGCCCGGCGTCAGAAGCTTCTTCGCCGCAGCCGCCAAGGACGGCGACGCGGTGATCTGCTGGCTCGACTGAGCGACCACTCCGCCCGCCGAAAACCCCGAGTGGGTAGGAGCGCTCACGACTACCCCCGGGACCCGGAGGAAAACCACGATGGCTCGTACGCAGCTGTACCTCGTCCGCCACAGCGAGCAGGATCCGCGAAACGGCCCGGACGGAGGCCTGTCGCAACTCGGTCGCGGGCAGGCGGACCGGCTGGGTCGGCGGCTGCGCGCCGTGCCGTTCTCGGCAATCCACCACAGCCCGTTGACTCGGGCGGCCCAGACCGCCGCCATCATCGGCGGCCATCTCCCCCAGGTGCCGCAACACCCCTGCGATCGTGTAGCGGACCGCACGCCGATCCCCTCCGCTGCGCAGCGCGCTCAATACCCGGGCCGGTGGCATGCCTGGCTCGACGGCGTGCCCGATGACGAACGCGACGAAGACGCGAAGGCCCTGCAGGCTGCTGTCGCCCACTTCGGTGTCACCGGCGACAGCGACCGGCACGAACTGCTGATCACGCACAACTTCGTCATCGGGTGGTTCGTCCGCCAGACGCTTGACGCGCCGGTGTGGCGGTGGATCGGGCTCAACCAGGCCCACTGTGCGATCACCATCGTGCAGTGGGATTCCGATCGACCCCCGACCTTGATCAGCTTCAACGACACGGGGCACCTGTAGCGGTACGCCATCCGCTCTTGGCACGACGGCTGGCGTCAAATGCCCACGGCCGGTCATCGTGCCGCCGACCGGTGGCAGGCTTTGGCCAGCTCGGTGCTGTCGTCAGCCCGAACGCTGCCAGACGGTGCGGGATGGCTGCCAACCAGAGCGGCAGCGAAGCCGAGGACGGCATCATCCTCGAGCTGCTCTCACCGCCGGCCACGACCTCCAACGACGCCGAACCACGGCAGATCCATGTGTCGGATCTTGACGCCGCTCGATGGTCCGATGACGCGATGCCGTAGTCCAGCCGGACTACTCCGTTACCCACGCGGGCCATCCGTAGCATGGCCCGCCATGAGCCGCATCGTCATCAGGCCACGCGTCCAGATCCCGATCCTGGTCGTCATCTTCACTCTGTGGACCCTGCTGGGCGTTACGTACTTCACCTCCGGGGACGTAGTCGCCGACCGCGACTGGTTCCGCATCGTGCTGGGGTGCGCATCCGTCACGAGCGGCGTGGCCGGGATCTGGCGGGCTCTTCGACTCGGTGTGGTCATCGACGCGGGCGGTGTCCGCGTTCGCGGCTTCGACAGCCGTGACACGGTCACCCCGTGGAGCGCGATCCGGTCGGTCGACCGTGCGCAGATCGGCGTACGAGGGGGGTTGCCGCTCTACGCTCCGGTCCTGCGCCTCGGTGACGACGCCGACGCCATGCCCCTCCCCGCCCTCGGCTCCTACTCACGGCAGGACGCCGAACGCAAGGTCGAACAGCTGCGGAGCCTCAAGCGCGGCACCCCGAGTTCCTGATCGGGATACAGAGGTGGACGGCGGCAGCGGCAGTCGTGTGTATCTGGACCGCAGCACGTTTCTCGCTCGTCACGGCGTGATACCACCTCTCGGTCGGGTTCGGCTGTCAGGCTTCGGCGAGGGTGCTGAACTGAACGCCCGCGAGTCGCCAGCCTTCGGGTTGCTCGACCCAGGTCTGGCTGACGCGGACGGTCAAGGTCATCTCCTGGCCACGCCAGGCCGAGCGGCTGCGCTGGACGCACCGGACGATGGCCGCGTGGGCATAGGGGTTCACCTCGACGTCGCTGCTCTCCAGGCTGAGATAGGCGAAGTCGGCGAACTTCCCGATCCACTGTGCCTTGTCGAGCAGGTAGCCCTGATCGCCGATGGATCGAAAGTCGTCGGTGAGCAATCTCTGCAGCGTGGCGGCGTCGCCGTGGAGTTCGGCCTCGTCGAAGGCCTGCTGAAGTCGGAGGACATCGAAGATCACTCGCAGATTCTGACCGACCGCGATCGCCTACGGAAAACGGCATCGCGGAGCGGTTGCTGCTGCGGGTCAGCCGGTCAGGTGCGCGGTGGGATGGCCGATCGGTGGCCCCCGTGCGAGGCGACCAGGGCATCAGCCACGATCGCGGCGTCCGCCTCGGCGAGGTCGGCGGGATACTCCGGCAGGAGGTCGTCCCAGACGACCAGCCAGGATCCGTAGAACTGCGTCTGACCCTGCGGCCGGGCGAAGAACCAGACGTGCAGGTGAGCGGCGCCGTCGCCGAGGCGGTAGACGTGGGCTCGCGCGATGTGCGGCAGAGCCTGCACGTGGCGGACGATCCGAGTCGTCAGCAGTCCCAGCTCCGCGGCGAGATCGTCGGGGAGGTCCGCCATGTCATAGTGATCGCGCGGGTACAGCATCAACGCCAGCGGTACGCCCACTCCCGTGACACGGGCCAGCCGCCAGTGATCGTTGAACCAGATGCCCTCGTCGCGCTCCTGGCAGTTCCGGCACTCCGCCGGATCCTCGCCGTGCCGGGCCGGCTCGGGCAGCACCGGCGGGCGCAGCGGCGCGACGCGCAAGCCGTCCTGTTCGAACGGGCTGATGTCCCACCCCGTCATCCGCGCCAACGGGAGTCGCCGCTCGCTGTCCGCGGCGGCCACCGCATGGTCGTAGAACCGGTCCGGAGGCAGGGCCATGGCGCGAAGAACCGTACAGCCAAGATCCAATCGCTATTCATCGCTCGGGTAGATCAACGCATCTCTGACCTTGGCCGACCGGTCCCCGGCGACCTGCGATTACGGTCTGCGCATGCCGGATGAGATCGCGCTGCGGCTCGACCGCGCAACCGCCGAAGATCTGTACGCGGCGCTGTACGAGACCGGAGAGCACGTCGCGGCTGGCGCGGCCATCACTCCACCCACAGCCGGAGAGGCCGAGCGGCTGGGCCGATTCCTGCGGGACCTGGGCCACACGTTGGGCCGTCGTTGCTCTCCGTCCTGCGACCACCTCTAGTCGGACGGCGTCGCGTTGCTCAGCGGCCCATGGGTGCGGTTCGGCGTTGCCACACTGCACGAACGGCGACTATGTCTCTGCGCCGTACAGGGCGAGGCGTCGAGCGTCTAGCGGGGAGGCGATATGGATTTGGTGCTGCCCGACGGTCGAGTCCTGGGCTGGGCGGAGTACGGCGATCCGGCCGGGATGCCGGTCGTTTTCCTGCACGGCACGCCGGGCTCTCGGCTCAGCCGCCCGGAAGACTCGGCGCTGGCGGGCGTCCGCCTGATCACGATTGATCGGCCCGGGTACGGCCGGTCCACACCCGTCCGACAGCCGACGCTCCTCGGCGTCGCTGAGGACGTCGGCACGCTGATGAGCTCAATGCGGATCGAACGCTTCGGCCTGATCGGTTTCTCTGGCGGTGCGCCGTACGCCGTTGCCTGTGGGGCCCGGCTCCCGCATCGACTGACCGGGGTGGTCGCCGCGGCCTTCACCGGCCCCTATCGGGAACTGCGCACTGTCCGTGGCCGGCAGCGGTTTCAGGCGTGGGCCCTGCGGAACGTTCCGGGGCTCGGGCGCCGCTACGTGACCCGCACCGCCGCGTGGTACGCCGAGGATCCGCTCAAGCAGCACCGGCAACTGCTCGCCGGCGGCCAGGACCCCTGGATGCGGCCCTACGAGGAGTCCAACCGCGAAGGTGCCCGCCAAGGCGCGGCCGGGCTGGCCGGGGACTGGCTCGCCACCGACATCCACCCCTGGGGGTTCGGCCTGCGCGACGTGCCCTGCCGCGTACTCATCTGGGCCGGTCGGCACGACCCCGGCCGGGCCGTTCCCGACGCACCGTTGATCGCCGCGCGGATTCCCAGCGCCGAGATTCGCGTCAGCGAGGACGCAGCCCACACGCCGTCTCCAACCGACTGGCGAGCAATGCTGACGTGGGTAACGAGCCGCTGAGAACCTGCACTCCCCGAAGTAGCCGTGAAACCGGAGCGGGGTGAATCACTTCCGCTGTTCGGCGGAGCCCGAGAGGGAAGGGATGGGTGCCCTGAAGCGGCGAGAGGACGTACGCGGCGCTACTCGTTGATCAGCTGCTCTCGAAGAATGTCCGCGTGCCCGCAGTGTTGGGCGAGCTCGCGCAGCACGTGGAGATACACCCACCGCAGTGGAAGCGGCCCCCGCCGGTGCCCGTGCAGGATGTCGTCCAGAGCGAGGGATGCCGTCGCCCGGCGTGATGCTTCGCAGGCTTCACGGTGTGCGTGCTGGATGCTGGCGATGGTGTCGTCGTCATCGAGGATGAACGACTCTTCTGAATTCGCAGGGATGCCGATCTCCGCGCGCGACCGGCAGGTGACGGCTTCGTCGAACCAGACCTTTTCGACGAACGTCGCGTGCTTCACGAGGCCCAGCAACGTGGTCCGGGAGGCCACCAACGATCGTCGCGCCTGCTCCTCTGTCAGCCCGTCCAAACGATGATTGAGTGCGTTGCGGTGCTCGTCGAGGAACGCCTCGAACTGGGCACGGGCCGGCTGTGCGATGACCTCGTCGGCGAAGGTGGGCGGGTAGGAAGGCATGGGCGAAGCATTCCAGAACGGCAGCTGTAGCGGCGGCGGCGGTACCTGGCGTCATGCGCACACGGCGAAGCCGGGCGCCCTGGAGCGTCGTCGGCCTGGGATCATGTCGCGGTGAGTCAGTACTTCCAGGTCGGCGAGCTTGTGCTCTGGAACCCGTCCCACACGGTCGCGCAGCTGTTCGCTCGCATGACCGAGGCGATGGTGCCGGTTGCCGGGTGTCCGTCAGGTGTCGGACCGGACATCGGGCGGGACGAGTACGAGGTCGACCCGGATATCTTCGCGGCGTTCGTGGACGCGCTGACGATGCGATACCTGTCGACGAACCACCCCATCCTCACGGCGATGCTCGAGGGGTACCTACCGGCCGCGCTCGTAATGGTCCGGCGCAGCGGCCGCGACCTGCCGGCGCTTGAACGGCAGATCGCACGGGGCAGCCGTGATGTCTCACTCAACCGCGACGTGTTCGATCCGGACGGCGACCGGCAGCGCCTCCTGAACCTGGCGGAGCGCCACGCGCGCGATGCCCAGCTGAACCGCCGCCACCGCCGGGCGGCCCTCCTGACCCGGGAGTCGACCAACCTCGCGACGATCACTGCGCCTGGTCGAGCAACCTCTGAATCGTGTCACGCACTCGGCGATCCTTCTCAACCTTCGAATGGTTGTTGAGGATCTCGCGCAGGTGACAGCTCAGCTGCGTACCCTCCCGCGTGCTTGTCGCCATGAGGATGGCCGCGAGTGATCGGACGGTGGGCGCCTGGTCTGCGAGAGCTGCAGGCAGCAGATTGCGACCGTGCTCGCCCTGGGCGGACAGCGCGTGCAAGATGGTCTCTCTTACGGTCGCGTGCGGTTCGGTCATCAGAGCCTGCGCGAGCACACCGGGAAGCGATGCGCTTGGCCTCGGGTACGTGATGAATGTGTCGTCGCCGTCTACCGGCACCAGGTCGAGGCCTGCGCCGAAGCCGACCCGACGCTGCTGGCGGAGAGCAGCACACCGCACACCGCACTGGCGCGTTGGATCAACCTCTTCGTCGACTTCCTGGTCACCAAGCACGGCCTCGCCGAGGCGTTGCAGTCCGACGACGCCGCCTTCGAGAATCTGCACGCCTACTTCCTCGACCGCCTCGTCCCCGTGTGCGCCCAGCTCCTCGACGCGGCTGCCACAGCCGGCGAGATCGTCGCCGACCTGGATGCCTACGAACTGCTGCGTGGCGTCGGCAATCTCTGTATCGGCGCGGGCAACGACAGCCGCTACGACGCGCGTCGCCTGGTCGCACTGCTCATCGCGGGACTGCGGCTGCGCTAATCAGCGCTTGGATCCGCGTCGGCGACGTAGGCAGCGACTGATGTCAGTCATTGATGGCACACTGCCCCTTCAACTCGAAGGACATCACGAGGGAAAGTGACAGGTGCCAAGCATGTCTGGCGAAGTAGATGACTTCATGGCGACGCTCGCTCACCCCCTGAAGTCGGGTGTCGAGGAGCTCAGGTCGGCAATCTTGGCGTCGAACACCGAGATCTCGGAGCACGTGAAATGGAACGCTCCGAGTTTTCGATTCCGTGGGGACGACCGAGTGACCTTCCGGCTTCGACCCGGTGACCGTGTCCAACTCATCTTCCATCGAGGGGCGAAGGTCCGATCGGACGTTGCCGAGTTCACCTTCCAAGATCCCACTGGGCTGATGACCTGGCTGGCACCCGATCGCGGCGTCGTGACGTTCCCAGATCTGAAGGCCATGCAGTCTCAACAGGCTGCCGTGGTCTCCCTCGTGAACCAATGGGTCCGGGCATAGCGCCACGCCCACCCTGCCGGGTCAGGTCGAGACCCCGTCGGGGCACGCAACTCGCAGCCAGGCCTTTCACCCTCTGCAGTGGGTCAACTCCCCCTGGCGATCACCGTGAACGCACCCGTTCAGACGTTGAGGTATGCCAGAACGGCGAGGACGCGGCGGTTGTCATCGTCGGAGGGCGGCATGTCCAGCTTGGTGAGAATGTTGTTGATGTGCTTGCTCACGGCCTTGTCAGTGATGCGGAGCTTGGCCGCGATCGCGGCGTTGGAGCGACCTTCAGCCATCTCGCCGAGCACCTCACGCTCCCGCGCGGTGAGCACCGCCAGCGGCTCCCGGCGGGCGAGCAATTGCGAGATCACCTCGGGGTCCATCGCCGTGCCACCGCCGGCGACCCGGTGCACGGCGTCGACGAACTCGCCGACGTCGGACACACGATCCTTGAGGAGGTAGCCCACACCGCCGTCCGGGGTGCTGAGCAGTTCGCGGGCGTAGAGGGGCTCGACGTGCTGGGAAAGCATGAGGATCGGCAGGCCGGGCATCTGGGTCCGGGCCGCGATCGCGGCTTGCAGGCCCTCGTCGGTGAATGTCGGGGGGAGGCGGACGTCGATGACCGCCACCTGAGGCTTGTGTGTGATCAGGGCGGGCAGCAGGGCCGGGCCGTTGTCAATGGCCGCGACGACGTCGAAGTCGAAGGCCTGCAGGAGCCGGGTCAGCCCGTCACGGAGGAGGGCATGGTCCTCGGCGATGACAACGCGCACGGCAACTCCATGGTGATGACGGTGGGGCCCCCGGGCGGGCTCGACAGTGCGATCGTGCCATCGAATGCGGCGAGGCGGCGTTCGACACCGCGCAGACCGGTGCCGGCGGCGGGATCGGCGCCTCCCGTGCCGTCGTCGGCGACCACCATGCTCAACGCACCGTTCGAATGGCGCATGGACACCGCTCCGGTGCGGGCGCGGCTGTGCCGAATCATGTTGGCCAGCGCCTCGGCGACTGCGAAGTACGCCGCGGACTCGACGGGTGTGTCCGGCCGCCCCGGCAAGTCGATGTCAACCGTGATCGGCACCGGCAGGCTGAGCGCTAGCGCACGGACCGCGCCGCCGAGTCCCCGTTCGGCGAGCACCGGTGGGTGAATGCCACGGACGAGGTGCCTCAGCTCGTCCAGCGCCGCGACCCCGGACTCACGCGCCTCGGCGAGCAGCTTGTGGGCCTCGGCCGGGTTTCGGTCGATGAGTGTGTCGGCCAGGCCGATCACCATGCTCAGCGCGACCAGACGGGCCTGGACGCCGTCGTGCAGGTCGCGTTCGATGCGGCGCAACTCGGCCGCTTGCGCGTCCACCGTGTCGGCACGCGTGACCGTCAGCTGCGTGACGCGCAGCCGGAGTTCGGCGGCCCGGGTGGGGGCGAGGAAGAGCCGGGCGAAGTGGGCGTCGACGCGACGCAGCCACGGCGCCGCCCACAGGCCGGCGGCAAGGATGACGGCGCCTTGCGGTAGGCAGAGCAAGCCGGCGCTGACCGTGTCGATGGACCAGATGGCACCATAGCCGTACCACCCGGCGCCGTGCCAGATCCACAACGGGGTCAGCGTCAGACCCACGAGCCCGTACAACGGCACGACCACACCGATCGTCCCGAGGGTGAACCCGACGATCGCGCCCGGCGCAAGCCAGGCAAGGTCGCGCCAGGTGGCCGGGTCCGTCACCGTCCACCGGAAGCGGCGCCAGCCACCGGCCATGGCACGTTCCGGGGGCGGAAGGTACGGACGGGTCACCAGGACACCGGCCCGCGAGGCACGTCTGCGCTCGAGATCGGCGCGCATCCGGACCAGCGTCATCGTCCACGGCACCAGCGCAAGGCCGAGGAACGGCACCGGGGCCAGGGCCAACGCGACAAGCGACACGGCGAGCAGCGGCAGGTTGGTGAGCGCCAAGCCGATCGCGGCCAGGCCGCCCAGCCCCGAGCGCACACCGCGCCGGGCCCATCGGCCCGTCCGTTCACCAGCCCCAGCCATGTTCACCCGTCATATTGTGCCCGTCAGCGCGGGGTTCGATGGTGGTGCCAGCACCACCTCGCCGGAGGGCGTAGCGCTCCTGACGATTGAGCCGTCAGGCGGTTTGATCGAGCCATGACGATCACCATGGCGCCGTCGCGGACAACGACCGGCAGTGACTTCGCCGTCCTGTCCCGCCAGATCAGCGGCGCGGGGCTGATGCAGCGCCGGCCCGCCTACTACATCGCCCGGCTGAGCGTGGTCACGCTCATGTTGCTCGGCGGCTGGACCGCATTCGTCGTCATCGGCTCGTCCTGGTGGCAGCTGGTGACCGCCGCGTTCCTCGCCGTAACATTCACCCAGGTCGCGCTCGTGGCGCACGACCTGGCACACCGCCAGGTGTTCCGCACCAAACGTCCCAGCGAAATCGCCGGACGGCTCGCCGGGAACCTCGGTGTCGGAATGAGCTACGGCTGGTGGATGGACAAGCACACCCGTCACCACAACAATCCCAACCACGACGACCTCGACCCTGACGTCGCGCCCGAAGTGCTCATCTGGGCCACCGAGTCGGCCATCGGCCGGCGCGGGCTGAAGGGCTTCATCACCCGGCATCAGGCCGCGCTGTTCTTCCCGCTGCTCACCCTCCTCGCCATCGACCTGAAGGTGTCGAGCATCAAGTCCTTGCGCAACGGCACGGTGAAGCGCCGCCGACTGGAGAGCATCCTGCTGATCCTGCACGCCGTCGGCTACCTCTCGGCACTGCTGATCGTGCTCTCGCCACTTCAGGCCATCGCGTTCCTGGTCGTTCACCAGGCGCTGTTCGGCGTCTACCTCGGCATGACATTCGCACCCAATCACAAGGGCATGCCGCATCCGACCGGCGACGAGGACTACCTGCGCAAGCAGGTGCTGACCTCCCGCAACGTCCGCGGCGGCTGGCTGACCGACGCGGCGCTGGGCGGTCTGAACTACCAGATCGAGCATCACCTGTTCCCCGGCATGCCGACCCCCAACCTGCGCAAGGCCCAGCCGATCGTGCAGGCATACTGCGCGGAGCTCGGCGTCGCCTACGAACAAACCAGCCTCGTCACCTCCTACCGCCAAGCCCTGCAGTATCTGCACCAGGTAGGCGCACCGGCCCGCGCCGAACACGCCGCACGCCGGCGGCGGGAGCGCAGGTCGATGCCGTCGGTCAAGTAAGGAGACCGCCCGGCAGACGGTTTTCGGTCGGGGCGGGAAAGTCCGGGCCGATCATTTTCGGCGCCTTCGCCGAACGTTCGAGTCGGCGGCCAGGAGCGGCGCGCCGGCAACCGGACTCAGCCCGACCGCTACACCCCATTCGTGAAGATCTTGACACAGCAAAGGGGTCAGGCGTTGACTTACGGCTATGGGCCCCACGTCAGCAGAAGAACGCGAATTGTCCGTCCGGCCCCATGTGACCGACCGCCGGATTGCCGTTCCGTGGTGGTACTACGCGACGATCGGAGCAATCGCAGGCGCCGCAGTCGTGGTAACTGCTCTTCTGCCACAGCAGATCGCGAGCCTCTCCCTCGTCGCCGCAGCCCTACTTGTGGGAACGACCAGCCGCATCGCAGCGAAAGTCTCGGGAACTCGTCTGCCTATTCCGGCCAGCGCTGACGGCGTCGGTTATCTGGCAGCCCTGGCGGTGGCGATAATCGGGTCCTTGATCGTCGTATGGACCGTGGTGCGTCCCGGCGGTCCTTCCTGGCTCGCCTGGACGCTCGCCGCTCTCGTGTTTGTGGTCGCACTCAGCGGGACATGGGTCGCGAAGGCGGGGCGTGCGACATAGACCTGACTAATGGCAGCAGCGTGACGACACCAGCACGGATCGGGACTGCCCGCGCTCACGCCACCTGGGCGGTCGTCTCTACTGTCGGTCGACGATGAACGGGTAGCGCAACCGGTTCATCGCCACCTCGCCCCGGTTGGACGCACGATGAGCGGGACCCGCTTCTTCCACGTTGGACGGAGCAAGGAACTGGGCCTCGCAACCGCAGGCTGCGGCCGGGGTCAGGCTCCGAAAACGCGGCGTGCCGGCAACCGCGTGCGGGTTGCGGCTGAACCGGCCGAGGACCGTCGCCGTGCGCACCTCGGGTGTGCGCGGTGACGTGCTGATCATGATGCCTGCCTCGAACGGCGCGTCGAGGCAGGGGCCGCAGCCCACGGCACCTCGCAAAAATGAACCCGAACAAACGATCGATGATGGATGAGAACGCCAAACGGCGGCCCGCTGAACCAGTCGGGCCGCCGCGGCAAAGCGTGAATCAGAGCGGACGGATGTCCGACGCCTGTGGGCCCTTCGGGCCCTGGGTGATGTCGAACTCGACCCGCTGGTTCGCCTCGAGGCTACGGAACCCGCTCGCCGAGAAGTGGGCGAAGACGTCGGCGCCGCCGCCGTCCTGGCTGATGAAGCCGAAGCCTTTGTCGCCATTGAACCACTTAACGGTACCGGTAGCCATGTCTGCTCCTTCGCAGGCTGTCGGAGACCGCACTGCGCGGACTCGCACGCCGCCGCGTTGATCACCCGCATCAGAAACGACACGAAGACGAAAACGAAAGAAGCGCCCGAAGGGCTTGGATGACCCATCAGGCGCCGAAACGTCAACGGAAATCAAAACTGCAACTGGGCAACCATAGCACGCGCACGGCGGGCCGGACGACGTCTGATCGAGGCCGTCGGGGGTAAGCGCGGCGGCAGCATCCGGTTCGCGCCGTAACAGGAGGCACCGTGACCCTCACCGCGCCCACCGCCACCATCGGCCTCGACACCGCCGCCGAGCTGGCCGCCCAGCTCCGGGTGGATTCGATCCGATCCAGCACCAGCGCCGGATCCGGGCACCCGACCTCCGGCATGTCCGCGGCCGACCTGTTCGCCGTGCTCGCGACCCGGCACCTGCGCTACGACTGGGACGACCCCCGCTCGCCGGCGAACGACCACCTCATCCTGTCCAAGGGCCACGCCTCCCCCCTGCTGTACTCGCTGTTCAAGGCGGTCGGGGTCATCTCCGACGACGAGCTGATGCAGCGCTACCGCCGATTCGGGCAGCGGCTGCAGGGCCACCCCACTCCCGCCCTGCCCTGGGTCGACGTCGCCACGGGCTCACTCGGCCAGGGACTGCCCGACGGCGTCGGCGTCGCCCTCGCCGGGAAGTACCTCGACAAGCAGCCCTACCGGGTGTGGGTGCTCTGCGGCGACAGCGAGATGGCCGAGGGCTCCATCTGGGAGGCGCTGGACAAGGCGTCCTACTACCAACTCGCCAACCTGGTGACCATGGTCGACGTCAACCGGCTCGGCCAGCGCGGCCCCACCGACCTGGGCTGGGACGTCGACGCGTACGCGCGCCGGGCCGAGGCGTTCGGCGCCCGGGTGCTCGTCGTCGACGGCCACGATCTGGCCGCCATCGACGACGCCATGGCCACCGCCGCGAACCCGAGCGGGGACCGGCCCACCGTGATCCTGGCCAAGACGGTGAAGGGACGCGGATTCTCCGAGGTGGAGGACAGCAACGACTGGCACGGCAAGCCGTTCCCACCGGACATGGCGGAGCGGGCCGTCCGCGAACTCGGGGGCGAACGCAACCTGACGGTGCGGGGTCCGCAGCCCGAACCGTCAGCCGCCGACGGTTCCAGCCCCGCCAGCGACCCGGCGGCCCGCCCCGTCACGACCCAACCGACCGAACCGCCGACGCCCGCCCGATACGACCTGGGCCAGAAGGTGCCCACCCGCAAGGCGTACGGCGACGCCCTGGTCGTGCTCGGCGCCCAGAACCCGCGCGTCGTCGCGCTCGACGGGGAGGTCAGCAACTCGACGTACGCCTTCGAGTTCGCCCGTGCCCATCCCGGGCGGTACTTCGAGATGTTCATCGCCGAGCAGCAGATGGTGGCCGCGGCGACCGGGCTCGCGGTCCGCGGCTACCACCCCTTCGCCTCCACCTTCGCCGCATTCCTGACCCGGGCGTACGACTTCATCCGCATGGGCGCCGTCTCCGGTGTCGACCTGAGCCTGGTCGGTTCGCACGCCGGCGTCGAGATCGGCCCCGACGGACCATCCCAGATGGGCCTCGAGGACCTCGCCATGATGCGCGCGATCGACGGCTCGACGGTGCTCTACCCCAGCGACGCGACCAGCACCGTGGCCCTCACCCAGATCATGGCCGTCCTGCCGGGCATCAGCTACCTGCGCACCACCCGCGGCAAGTACCCGGTGCTCTACCCGGACGGGGAGAGCTTCCCGGTCGGCGGCTCCAAGACGCTGCGCTCCTCCGACCAGGACCAGGTGACCCTCATCGGTGCCGGAGTCACCCTGCATGCCTGCCTCGCGGCCGCCGAAGCCCTGGCCGGCGAGGGGATCCGGGCGCGGGTCATCGACTGCTACTCGATCAAACCGATCGACGACGCGGCCATCGCCGACGCCGCGACGACCACCGGACGGATCGTCGTCGCCGAGGACCACCGCGCCGAAGGCGGCCTCGGCTCGGCCGTCAAGGACAGCCTCGTCGCCGACGGGCGGACCAGGCCGTCCCTCGCCCACCTCGCCGTACGCGGCATGCCCGGCTCCGGGTCGAGCAAGGAGCAGCTCGCCTGGGCGGGCATCGACGCCGACCACATCGCCTCCGCCGCCCGGAACCTGCTGCACGGCTGACCCAGCTGCTCGGCACCAGGAGAGAAACCGGTGGCCCTACCAACCCGCCCGGCTCTACCGTGACTGGATATTTCTCCTCCGCCCCACTCAGGAGAGGACTTCACCCCGCGTGACGCCGCCTGCTCTGTAGACCTGACACCTTCCGCGCATCGGTCGCCGACTCACCGTCGGCACATTTCCCATGCCCTCCGTCAGATCTTCAGAGAGATCATGTCTGCGCGTCCTCATATCGTTCTGTCCTGGACCCTCCAGCGCAGGGGCCTTACCCTGCTCGACCCGCTGCTCGCCCGTCGCAACCGGTTCGGCCTGCAGTGGGACTCATGCCGGGGCCCACTCGCCGCGTCTCCTCCCGAAAGCCCATGGCCCAACCGGTTTCCGGTCATCTTCGACGAGCCCGTGCCCGACCCACTCCGCACGTCCCGGCCCGAACGATTCATCGCCCAGGCGGCCGGACATCAGCCGCAGGGAGGTCGCTCGCGGTGTCGAGACCGGCACTCCGCTGAACCGCGGAATCCGCCGGGACTTCTCGTGGGTCCTGCGGTGAGCCGTCGTCGCGGACCTGAGCCGTGGAAAGGGGCAAGGTGGCCTTGCCCCGGACCGCATCACGCGGCGTTCCGCGCCCGGTCGCTCATGACCGGGCGCGAACGAAGCTCATGGCCGGCCCGGTATCGGCGACGACGGTGAACGCCCGGCGAGCGCCTGCCGCTGAGGGTGCTCGCCGGGCCTCGCTGCCGGTCACGTCGGTCGGTCCCGGTCCGGGCAGGCCCGAATCGCGCGGTCAGCGTGTTCGGGCCTCCCAGACCGGCTGCTGGGGATCGTCGTTGTGCACGATGACGTCGACGTGGTCGGTCGGGCGGACCGCAGCGAAGTAGAACTGCTGTGACGGGATGTATCGCTCGCGCCAGCGCCGCTCGACTTCGGCCCGAGTTGACACCTGGCGCTCTCGGATCACCGCACGATCCACGGTCTTCTCCAGCGCGGTGGACACGAAGATGCGCAGATCCCACCGGTCAATCAGTTCCGGGCGCATGAGGAAGACGCCGTCGAAGAGCAGCACGGCGTCGGCGGGAGCGGTCGTGACCGGCGGGGACAGCGTGGTATCCGTCGTGCGGTCGTAGACCGCGTGCCGGAAGCGCCGGTCTCCGCCGGGGCCGAGCGGATCGAGCAGAACCCGGTTCAGCGCGTCGTAGTCGTGAGTATCGAAGTAGCAGCCTTCGGCCGAGTACTCGCCGCGCGGATAGCGCTGCGCCCGGGGGAAGAGGAAATCGTCGATCGTCGCCCGGATGACGTCGCGGTCCCGTGCACGCAGGACGACGCCCAACTCGTCGGCGAGCGTGGTCTTGCCTGCGGCGGGCGGTCCATCGATGGCAACCCGCATCGGGTGTGCGACCGTGACGGACCCGACTGCCTCAGCCAGGCGGCGAAGCACCTCGTCGCGCGCGCCGTGGTCCACGTCCTTCCCCCTCTGGTGTCGTGACGGTCGCCGCGTCGAGCCGACCTTATGCAGGGCCAGCAACGGCGGTCTCCGCCCCGAGGATCTCGGACCACACGTCACGCAGATTCCGGCCGTTATGCCCGGAATTTGACCTTACGATGAGGCCCTTGGTGGAGGTGAGGGACCGTGCCGACGTATATCGCGTTGCTGAACTGGACCGATCAGGGGATCCGAGGTTACAAGGACACCGCGAAGCGGGCCGAGGCCTTCGCCGCGGCGACGCAGCGGCTCGGGGCCAATCTCCTGAACATCTACTGGACCGTCGGTCCGTACGACCTCGTCGCCGTCGTCGAGGCGCCCGACGACGAGACCGCCACCGCGGCGCTCCTGCAGCTCGGCGGGGCGGGCAACGTCCGTACCACGACCCTGCGGGGCTTCGGTCGAGACGAGATGGATCGCATCATCGCCAAAACCGGCGGCTGAGGCCGCAAGCGGCGACCAATCCGAGATGGACCTCCAAGACCCCGGCCGCAGGGACCGGCACTCACCCTGACCGTGACGGAGAGGTCCCCCGCCCTGGCCCTCGCCGCCCCACCGGCACGGGCATCGACGTCGTCCACGGCGGCGCCCCGGACGCTCCGCGTTCATGCCGTCGGGTGAGCTGCGCGGGCGAGATGCCGGAGAGTGCGGGTGACCTCGACAGACATCGAAGAAGGTCTTGCAGGAATCTTCGTATACAACATACGCTCGCCGGGGTCGCCGACTCGAGGAGCTGCCATCGAACCCTTCCTCAGCGAACGAGCCCACCCGGCCTCCGTCCACTTCGGGCAGCGATGGTAGGTCGCCCGTGCGCGACCGACGACCCGGGGCGCGGCAGTGGACTTCGACGGGCGGAAGGCGCTACCAGCAGGCCGTCGAGCTTCTCGAACGCCGCAGCACGATCCACCAGATCACCCGAACGTCGTCCTGGCGGGCGCCTCGGCCGTCACCGGCTCCGAGGTCTTCGCCGACTGGCTGCCCCGCCTGAAACCCGCCCACGTCGCCGATCAGCCGGTGATCCCCACACGTCATCCCCTACGCACCGAAGGAGCTGGTGACCATGCGTCTCCACGTCCACCGACAGCGACGACCACGAACCTGGCTGCCCGGCGCCGCGGCGCTGGCACTCGTCGCCTCGCTCGGGTTCGCCTCCCCGGCGGCCGGCGCCCAGGAGCAGCCGACCGGGCAGCGTCCGGTGTTCGAGAACGGCCGGGCCCAGCCGGTCTACGCCGGCGAGGAGATCATCACCCAGAACGTCTGGGTCGAGGTCGAGGGCATGGACACCGACCGGGACGGCGCCGACGACCGCATCCGGGTGCAGATCCGGCGCCCGGCCTCCACCGACCAGGGCGTCCAACTGCCGATCATCATGCAGGCGAGCCCTTACTGGGGCGAGGGCGGGGAGTTCCTGAACAACGACGTCGAGGTCCCGCTCTACGCGCCGAAGCGGCCGGGCTACGCCAAGCCGCCGGATCCCGGCCCGTTCCCGTACTTCCCGCTCCCGGACAAGCCGTACGACGGCACCGAGGCGCCGCACCAGACGATCAACGGCGGGACGTACCAGAACGAGTTCCTGCAACGCGGCTTCATCTTCGCCCACGCCCAGATGCTCGGCACGGGCAGCTCGACCGGCTG
Source organism: Micromonospora sp. 15K316 (assembly GCF_004348525.1). Classification (GTDB taxonomy): domain Bacteria; phylum Actinomycetota; class Actinomycetes; order Mycobacteriales; family Micromonosporaceae; genus Micromonospora. The sequence continues at coordinate 24,094 of NZ_SMKG01000016.1, forward strand.
CCCCACCGGGGGCGGACCCGACGAGCACAACTCGCTCAAGGCGGTCATCGACTGGTTCAACGGACGGGCCGACGCCTACGACATCGACGGCGACCGGGTGGAGGCCGACTGGACCACCGGTCAGGTCGGGATGATCGGCACCTCCTACGACGGCACCCTACCGATCGGGGTGGCCACCACCGGTGTGAAGGAGCTGCGGGCCATCGTGCCCATCGCGGCGATCTCCAGCTACTACGACTACCGCCGGATGAACGGCGCGCCCATCTCGACCAACACCAACGTCGGCGGCGACCAGAACTCAAACCACAACTCCAACCTCTCCCGGAAGTACCCCGAGGTGTGTGACTACACCAAGGAGCAGGTCCGAAGGGGTCAGGACCGGCTCACCGGCGAGTACAACGAGTGGTGGCACGAGCGCAACTACCTGCCGAACATCGGCAACATCGCCGGCGGCGTCCTGGTGCAGCACGGCCTGAACGACCAGAACGTGAAGCTTCGCAACGCCGCCCAGCTCGTCGACGCGCTGGAGGAGAACGGCATCCCGCACCAGGTGTGGCTGCACCAGGGCGGGCACGGCGACCGGGCGCTGTCGAGCAACCGGGCAGCCTGGCTGGACCTGCTCAACCGCTGGTGGACGTACTGGCTGCACGGGGTGCGGAACGACGTGCTGGACGAGCCCGCCGCGGTGGTCGAGCGGGAAGACGGCACCTGGACGGCGTACGACAGCTGGCCGGTGCCCGGCTCGGAGTCCACGCCGCTCTTCCTCGGCGCGAGTGGCGACAACACCACCGGCACGCTCACGCCGACCCGCAACGTCAAGGGCAGGCCGGTCACCGAGAGCTTCACCGACGACATGACGATCGACGCGACCACCTTCGCCAGCGCCGAGCAGTCGCCGAACCGCCTCGCCTACCGCACCGCGCCGCTCACCAAGCCCGTCCACCTCAGCGGGACGGTGCACCTGTCGACCCGGATGTCGATCGACGCCCGCGCCGGGATCGTCAGCGCGATGCTGGTGGAGTACCCGCAGTCGGGCACCCCGAAGATCATCGCGCGGGGCTGGTCGGATCCGTTGAAGCGGTTCGGTTTGGATCGCAGCTACGGCATCAGGCCGGGAGCCCCGTTCTCACACGACTTCGACCTGCAGCCGCACGACTACGTGTTCCGCGAAGGTAGCCAGATCGGGCTCGTCGTGTACTCCAGCGACCGGGTCTTCACCCTCCGGCCGCCGCCAGGCACAAAGCTGAACCTGTACACGCATCACAGCCAGACCAGAGTCGACCTCCCGATCGTCGGCGGCGCCGTCGCCCTCACGTCCGCCCTCGGCGGCAAGTAGGGACGAATTGCTTCGGCCCGGTCCGGGTGGCGGGTTTCCGCCCACCCGGACCGCCGGCCGGGCTCTCGTCGAGGCGAGCGGAGCGTCACCTCGGCGCTACGGAGCGGTTGCTCCCGCGCGAAAACGTCCCTTAGGCTCCGGGACGCGAGATCCCCGCGTGGGGCCTCGCCCGCGTCAGCCCTGTTCGATCCTGTTGGATTCGCGTCTGGCCAGGAGGGAGGTCCACCCCCCCGCGCCGGCCCTTCCGGCCGGCTCTTGCCGGCGTAGGCAACGCGACCGCGGTCAGCCTGAAAACCCCGCAACTCATGGCGCAGGCACCCCTGCCGTCAGTCGACTGCCGCGTCCCGCCCTGACACGTGCCTGCTGGTTCGGCATCCGCTGATCGAACCCACCCGCAGAAAGGGAAGATCGATGCGTGTGCACAGCTCGCGGCACCGGTTTCTCGTCCGTTGTGTCGTACCACTGATCGTCGCCGCCGCGACCGCGGTGGCAGCCTCCCCCGCCACAGCCTCGGAGACCACCACCTGGGCCGTCAAGGGACCGTCGCCGGCGTCTCCGGTATCGGCGACGGTGGCGCTCGACGCCGACGGCGCGTTGTCGCTCGCCGTCGCCCACAAGGGATCGACAGTGCTCGCACCCGCCGCGATCGGCATCGAGACCACCGCCGCCGACCTGACGAGCGGTCTCGCGTTCCTCCGCCGCACGGACCGGATCGTGACCGAGAACTACGCCATGACGACCGGCAAGCAGCGTGTCCGGCACGCCAGGATGGCGGAGTCCACGCTTTCGTTCGCCGGTGCCGGCGGCATGAGGATGGATCTCGTGCTCCGCGTCTCGGCCGACGGGGTGGCGTACCGGTACGTCCTGCCCGACGCCGGCGGCGTCACCGTCAAACGCGAGGCGTCGTCGTACGCCCCGCCGGCCGGCGCGGCCGCGTGGCTGCTGCCGTACAGCCCGAACTACGAGGCGACCCGGATCGAGACGACCGCCGGCGCCGCCACGGCGGGCGACTTCGGCTTCCCGGCGCTGTTCGACGTGGACGGCACCTACGTCCTGCTCACCGAGTCGGACGTCGACGGCCGGTACTCGGGCGGGCGCCTCACGCACCAGGCGGGATCGGGGACCTACACGATCAAGCTCGCCGACGCGGAAGTCAGCTCACCGGGTCCGTTGGCCACGCCCTGGCGTACCGCGATCGTGGGCGACCTGGCCACGGTGACCGCCTCGACGCTTGTCGACGACCTGGCCCCGGCGTCGAAGCTGACCGACACCTCGTGGATCCGCCCGGGCACTGTCGCCTGGTCGTGGCTCTCCGAGCACGCCAGTCCGCGGGACCCGGTGCGCCAGAAGCAGTACGTCGACTTCGCCGCCCGCAACGGCTGGTCCTACGTCCTGATCGACGAGGGTTGGGATCGCAGCTGGGTGCCGGACGTGGTGCGCTACGCGCGCGCCCGGGGTGTCGAGGTGCTGCTCTGGTTCCACTGGACGGCCCTGGACACCGCGCAGGAGCGCGATGCCACCCTCTCGCTCGTGAAGTCCTGGGGCGTCGCCGGGGTGAAGGTCGACTTCATGGACTCCGATTCCCAGGCCCGGTTCCGGTGGTACGACGACATTCTCCGTAAGACCGCCGAGATGCGGCTCATGGTCAACTTCCACGGCGCGACCATCCCGCGCGGGATCCAGCGGACCTGGCCGCACGTCATGACGCTCGAGGCGATCCGCGGCGCGGAGCAGTTCCGCACCCGGGCCGCGACCAACACGATGTTCCCGTTCACCCGCAACGTCGTCGGCGGCATGGACTACACCCCGGTCGCCTTCGTCGTCTCCGACCGCGACACCACCGACGCGCACGAGGTCGCGACCTTCCTGGTCTACGAGTCGGGCTGGCAGCACGCGGCGGACAAGCCCGAGAACTACGACGCGCGGCCCGAGGCGCTGCGGACCCTGAACCAGCTCCCCACGACGTGGGACGAGACGCGACTGCTCGGGGGACGGCCCGGGCAGGAGGCCTACCTCGCCCGACGGGCGGGTGAGCGGTGGTACGTCGGCGGGATCTCGGCCGTGCCGGCGAAGACGTTCGACACGCCGCTGACGTTCCTCGGCAAGGGCCGGTGGCTCGTGGAGACCCTCCGTGACGGCCCGCACGGCCTGGTCCGGGAGGCCCGCATCGCCGACTCGGACGACTCGCTGGCGGTTCCGGTCGCGACCAACGGCGGGTTCGTCACGGTGATCTGCGCGTACACCAGGGGAATGTCGACCTGCGACCAGCCCGTGCGGCGGGTGCCGCGGACGCACCTCGCGGTGACCCCCGCCCAGGCGGAGACCCGACCGGGCAGCACCATCGACGTACGCGGCACCTTCACCCTCCCCGCGGGCGGCCCGATCCGCGATGTCCAGCTACGGGTGACCCCACCCGCGGGCTGGACCGCCAGCGGCCCGACGGTGTCGGCGAAGCGCATCCGAGCCGGCGAATCGATAAGCGGCGCGTTTACCGTGACCGCCCCGGCCGACACGGCCCCCGGGTACGTGGACGTTCCCGTCGTCGCCACGTACCGCTTCCCGGATGATCCGCAGCGACGCCCGGTCCACGTCGAGCAGGCGGTACGAGTGTTCGTGCCGCCGCCGAATCCGAGCGGAGCGGCGTACGTCAGTGATCTGCCGTTCCTGAGCGAGAGCAACGGATGGGGACCCGTCGAGCGGGACCAGTCCAACGGCGAGCTGGACGCCGGCGACGGGCAGCCGCTGACCATCGCCGGCCAGGCCTTCGCCAAGGGCATCGGCACTCACGCGCCCAGCGAGGTCACCGTGTGGCTGGGCGGCACGTGCACGCAGCTCCAGGCGGAGGTGGGCATCGACGACGAGGTCACCGGGTCCGGCTCGGTCGCGTTCCAGGTCCTCGGTGACGGCCGGCAACTCGCCGACACCGGGGTCGTCCGGAGCGCCGACGGCCCGCGCCCGCTCACCGTCGACGTCGGCGGTGCGCGAATGGTGACCTTGAAGGTCACCGACGGTGGAGACGGCAAGAACTTCGACCACGCCGACTGGGCCGACGCCCGGGTGACCTGCGCACCGGCGTTCGCCGGCTGAGCCGCCGCCTCACCTGACGAAGCTAAGGCTCCGGACCGGCACGGTTCGCCGCGCTACTTGGTACTACCGCATAGCGGTACTCGGTGCTACCGTATAGTGGTACTCGGTGGCACGAGGTACCAGGGAGATCGAGAAGGAGCCGCGATGGACGGCCTGACGGAGATGCTGAAGGGCACGCTCGAAGGCTGCGTACTCGAGATCATCAGCGACGAGGAGACCTACGGCTACGCCATCACCCGCCGGCTGAACGAACTCGGCTTCGCCGACGTCGTCGAGGGAACGGTCTACACCATCCTGCTGCGGCTGGAGCGCAACGGACTCGTCCAGGTGACGAAACGGCCATCCGAGGTGGGCCCGCCCCGAAAGTTCTACGTCCTCAACGACGCCGGACGGAAGGAACTCGCCACCTTCTGGGCGAAATGGCAGTACGTCTCATCACGCATCGACAAGCTCAAGGAGGGCGGGAGATGAGCTTCTGGGAGACCATCACGGGCAGCGATCTCACCAGGGACTGGAAGGCACTCGAAGCCCGGGCAGCGGCCCTGCCCGCCGACTACCGGGCGGCGTGGGGACAGATCAAAGGCAACCTCTTCCCCTACGGCGACTTCACCGGTCGCAACCTGATGCCGATCCTCGACGCCGCCCTGGGGCTGCTGGAGGAAGCATCAGCGGACGGGCAGAGCATCCACGAGGTGCTCGGCGACGACATCCCCGGCTTCTGCGCGGCGCTGGCCGGCGGCGAGGGGGCCCGGACCTATCGCGACCGGTGGCGCGAGCAGTTGAACAGGAACGTCGCACGGAAACTGGGCCGGCTGGGAGGCTGACGTGGGCATCCAGGACATCATCGAGGGCAAGAAGCAGTGGCGGGCACACGTGGCCCGGGTGAAGGCGCTCCCGCCGGACTACCGGATCGTCTACAAGGAGATGCAGCGGTACCTGTTCAAGGTCGGGCCGACCAACCTGTCCGACGGGCGCCTGCTCCCCGGCATCGTGGACTTCTTCGAGGAGGGCGTCGCGGCCGGCAAGGGGGTTCTGGAACTCGTCGGCACCGACGTCGCCGCCTTCTGCGACGACCTGATCAAGGACTCGCCCACCTACGCGGAGATCTACCAAAAGTCCGTCAGCGCGAACGCCCACACCGACGAGAAGTGACACCCGCCGTCACCCTGCACGCAGCATCAGCGTGAGGCACGAAGGCCTCCTGGTTGCCGGAGCGGCTGGCAGACAGCCCACTCCACAACCGGGAGGCCTTCGTCATCACGTCCGAACCCGCCGTCCCGACCCGGCGGTGCCGGACGCCCGTTCTGTCAGCGGCGGCGGGGAAGCCACAGCGCGAAGGTGCCCGGGCCGACGTCGCTGAGCGTGGTGGTGTTCGCCGCCAGGTAACGGTCCAGGTACGGCGAGCGATCGCCCTGGGTCGGCACGTCGAACCGCGGGTCCTGCAGGTCGAGCGCGAGCCGGGCGTCAGAGACCCTGATCGTCTGCCCCGACGGCACGTCCCGCCAGCCGGATGCGCTGACGGTGCCGATCTGCACACCCAGCCGGTGCCCTCGCTCGAAGGTCCAGTCCGTCGCCTTCAGCTCGACCACTGTCGTCCGGCCGCCTCCCAGCAGCGCGGCGTTCTCGTCGAACATCGTCGCCGTGCCGTCCGGAGCCACGTCCCAGAGCCGTACCAGCACGTTGCCCTGACCTGTGGTCTTCACCGTGACCTCCGGCGTGGCCGTGATCCGCACCTGCTTCGTGACGGGCGTGGACCAGGTCCAGTAACTGTTGCCGGGCGCCGCGGCGCTCTGCACCCCCGTCCGGTCCTGCGGCGGCGGGCCGGCCGCCGGCGCGGCCTCGATGTCCCAGCCCTTGACCTGCGGCGTCGCTGACAGCCGGCCCGCAGCCGGTGCGGCGCCGCCGTCGTCGACGTACTTGCCGGGCGACAGCCGCACCCGGTAGGAGGTGGTCGCCTGCGGCCAGGTGTCCTGCGCCCGCCAGTTGGCGAGGCTGTCCTCGACGGCGAACGCCGGGTCGGCCACCGAAGGCTTGATGCCGCGCAGGTACTGGTCGTAGAAACGCATCACCTCGTCGAACCAACCCGCGCGCCCCATCTTGAGCCGGCCCTCGGCGTCGGTGTCGTTACCGCGTACGTGCTCCCACTGGCCGAGCCAGCCGCGCTCCGGACCCTTGTGGTTGTCGAGGTACTGCTCCATGTCCTCGGGCTTGGTGTTGTCCTCGATGAAGCCCGACGTGACGAAGAGCGGCGTGTGGGTGCCCACCGCGCGAGCGGCGAAGTCACGCGCCCGCCAGTACGGCGACGTCGGGTCGGGGTCCTGCGTGTCGGTCATGTTGTTGCTCAGGCACTCGGGGTGGCTCGCCTCGTACGCCGCGTTCGCCTTGTAGCGGTCGCTGTCGTCGTCCAGCGGGGCCATCGTCGCGATCGAGCCGTACCCGCGCGGGCTGCTGGTCGCGTTGGACCGGGGCACCCCGTTGCTGAACAGGTAGTTGTACCTGTTCCACGTCGGCTCCTGGGCGACGATCGCCCGCAGCGGCTTGAGCTTGAGCACGTTGGCCGCCAACCCGGTGTTCGCGTCGTACGACTTGCCGTACATGCCCACCTTGCCGGTCGACCAGGGCCGGCTCGCCGCCCACTCGACGGCCGCCTTGACGTCGGCCTGCTCCCCCGGGCCGAGGAAGTCCAGGCATCCGGTGCTCCCACCGAAGCCACGCAGGTCGACCATCACGAACGTGTAGCCGCGCGCCATCAGGTCGGCGCCGTCGATGAAGTCCTGGAAACGCGCCGACGGGCCGACCCGGTCCCAGCCCTCCGGGTCGGTCTGCCCGGCGTGCGCGAAGTACGGGCCCACCGAGAGGATCACCGGCGTCTTCGCGTGCGCCGGCAGGTGTGCCGGGCGCAGCACGTCGGCGTGCAGCTCGACGCCGCTGCCGTCGGAGGACGGGAAGTACGCCTCCGTCCACGCCGCCCCCTCCGGGACCCGCGGGTTCTCCTCGTGAGTGATCGGCGCGTCAGCTCCGGCGGCGATCGGTGCGGTCTGCGCCGCGGCGGGTGACGCACCCGCGCCCACTGTCGTGATGACGGCCAGCGCACCGGCCGCCGAGACGACCGACACCTTCCTGCGAAGGTTCATCCACCCTCCCCGTGATCAGCTCCGGACGATGATCCGCCCGGACCAACCATCGAGGCTAACGGATCTCTACGGTCCTGTCTCCCTCTCACCGGCGCTCCGCCTACCCGTGCCGGCCACGCGGCTCCGTGCACAGTGGTGGGGTTAGCCCCAGGTCAGGCTTCGGGTTCACCGGCTGGTAGGGCCATCGATGCTCTTCGTACGGTCGAGGCACAGTCAATCTCCCCGGAAGGAGCCTCGATGTGAGCGCACGTTCCGCAGCCCGCAGGGCGGGCAGGTGGCGAAGGATCGTGGCGGCCGTGACGGCCGGCGCGGTGCTGGCCGCGGCGGTCGGCGGTGGGGTCGCGGCCGCCGCGCCGCCGGCCCCGGATCAGCGGTCCACGGCCACGGTTCTCCAGGACGGCCTCGACGATCTGCACGCCCTCGGCGTCTCCGGGGCGCAGGGCGTCGTCCGCGACGGAGGCCGGGTGACCAAGGCCCGCAGCGGCGTGGCCGACGTGGACACCGGCGCGCCGATGCCGGTCGACGGGTACTTCCGGATCGGCAGCGAGACGAAGACCTTCGTGTCGGTGGTGGTGCTGCAACTCGTCGGCGAGGGCCGGATCAGGCTGGACGACCCGATCGAACGCTGGCTGCCCGGCGTCATCGACGGCAACGGCAACGACGGCCGGCACGTCACCGTACGCCAGGTCCTGCAGCACACCAGCGGCCTCTACGACCCCACCGGCGACCTCGACGCCCTGCAGTCGGCCGACGAGTTCCTGGCGCACCGCTTCGACCGCTACACCGAGGCGCAGCTGGTGGCGATGGCGATACGGCATCCGCCGCTCTTCCCCGCCGGCACGCACTGGAGCTACTCGAACACCAACTACCTGGTGGCCGGGATGCTCATCGAACGGGTCACCGGACACCTGTGGCACACCGAGGTGCGCTCCCGGATCCTGAGGCCGCTGCGCCTGACCCACACGTTCTACCCCGGCGACCGACCCACTCTGCCCCAGCCGCACGCCGAGGCGTACCAGCAGTTCGCGCCGGGCGAGCCGCTGGTCGACACGACCGTCTTCAATCCGACCGTGGCGGCCTCGGCCGGCGGCCTGGTCAGCACCACCACCGACCTGGCCCGCTTCTGGCAGGCACTGGGGCGCGGCCAGCTGTTGCGGCCGGGACAGCTGGCCGAGCTGCACCGAACCGTGCTGGCCGAGACGGTCCAGGGCGTCCGGCCCGGCATCGCCTACGGGCTGGGCATCATGTGGATCCCCAACCGGTGCGGCGGGTACTGGGCGCACTTCGGCGACATGCCCGGGGTCAGCACCCTCAACGCGGTCTCACCGGACGGGCGCCGCTCGACGGTCTTCTACCGGGCGACGGTGCTGGCCGACCCGGACCGAGCCTCGGCGGTGATGCAGCGGGAGATGGCGCTGCTCGACGACCTGATCTGCGACTGACACCCCACCAGGATCATCGGGAGTTCGACGTACACCCGGTCGGCGGCGTCACGGATCTCCGTGGCGGCGCCGACCGGGTGGCCAGGCGTGTCCCCCGGCCGAGGGCGGCGCCGCGGACCAGGCTTCCCGCGGGCCCCACAGAGCGCTCGGCTTGCCGTACCTTCTAGTTCTGCTACGCGGATCTGCTCGCGCGCCGGTCGACGTGATGGGTTTGGGGCCGATGCAGAGAGACAGACAACACGTACGCCTCTCCCTGGCCAGCCTCGATTTCCTCGGCACCGACGCGCAGTTGCGGGCGCAGGCCGAGTACGCCCTGCGGGAGTCGGACACCCGCCGGCAGCGCACCGTGAACAGTGGCCGGGACCCGACGGGCTCCATCGCCGTGTTCGTCGACGAGGACGGTCAGGTCGAGGAGGTGACCGTCGGGCCCGCGTGGCACAGTCAGGTGGGTGTCAGCGGGTTCGCCGACGCGCTCTTCGAGGCGTACGCCGCGTCCACGCGGCGCTCGACGCGGTCCTCGACCGAGTCGACAAGGCGCGTGAACATCAACTCCCTGTGCTCTCGCTGATCAACATCAGCTTCCGCTGGGTCAACGAGGTGAAGACCCCCCTCTCGGACCTGTCGTTCGTGACCACCGAGCCGGCCGACGAAAACCTCGCCAAGTGGACGGGCGACGCGGCGAGCGCCTACAACGCCAAGACCGTCAAGCAGAAGGCCGCCGTCGACGAGACGGTGCTCAAGTCCGAGTTCATCAGTCAATGGCTGTTCAAGATCGCTAAGACCAACGTCGACTACGCCGTGGAGCTCGCCAAAATCGTCACCGGTCTCGCGGGCAGGCTGGCGCAGGCGGCGACCGAGGCGGGCACCGTCGTCGACCTACCCTGGGCCGTCTCGACCCTCGCCGAATCCGTCGGCGACATCGTGACCGCCGGCCTCAACAACCTGCTCAGCATCGGGCAACGATTCGTCGAGGCGCTCGGCAACGTGCGGGACATCGCCACCCAGGTCGGGGACTACTCGAAGCTGCCCCAGGGACAGTGGCCGCACGCCGTACGCGGATGAATCCACCGACGCGGCGGCCTGTCGCGGCGTGGACGGCCGGTGCCTCTCGAACGTGATCGCGCGGCGCGAGTCAGGCCGTAGGTACGGCCTCCTGCGTCGCCCTCAGGATCGCCAGCGACTTGGCGGCCAGACTCGACGTCGGAGCGTACGACTCACCACCGACGGCAAGCCACACCTTCACCACCAGGTTGCCGCTGCGGGCGTGCACCATGTGTTCGGCGTACTTGAATCCCGGCGTGGACTGCTTGGTGAACGCCTCCGCCTCGTCCCCCACATCGGTGATCGAGCCGACCGCCGTCATGCCCGTTGCCTGCTGCGTACCTCGGTAGAGCCGGCGCGCCTCGTCGACGGTCGCGGGTGTCGACGCCTCGACGCGCAGGTTCGCCGCATAGCCGGCCTTGGTCCGCATCTCGAACAGACAGGCCGCGCCGGGCCTCCCGACTGGTGGCTTCGGGTCGGTCCGCGTGACCGTCAGCGCCAGATCCGCGAGCGGCTCCAGGCTCGTGCGCGCGCACAGGTCCAGGTCGACGGCGCGGTAGGAACGTTCGACGGCGGAAGAGGGCGTGCTCCCGACGCCGGTCGACACCGGAGCCGGACCGGTGGGTGCCGCGCCGGGCACGTCGCCGTCGCAGCCGCCGAGCGCGAGAAGAGCGACGAAGGCGGCGACCACGCTGGATCGACGGAACGTGTCAGGCACGACACGAAAATACCCGTAGCCGCCCTCCGGGAGGGCCCGCGCAGCCGGCGGCTAGGGTGCCACGTGTGGCCACCCGGGAGACGCCTGAACAAGTCGCGCGCACCCGGACGGTGACCGCCGAAGCAGTCCTCACCGACCGTGCCGACCTCCGCGGATACCCCCACCGACTGCTCTCCGTCGTGTCCCACCGCGGAATCGGCAGCGATCAGGTCACGCAAGCCCTGGCGGCCGCGGAGGTGCTCGAGTCGTTCGGCTGGGAACTCGTGACCGTCTCCGAGTTCGCCAGCAGCAGGATGGTCTACGCCGTGCTCCGACGCAGATGACGAGGGCATGATCGGAGCGGAGCCCTGAGGGCCTTCGTCGGGGTCCGCCGGATGGGGCCGGCGATCAGGCGGCGCGGAACATCCGGCGGCCGAGCGTGATGATGAGGCCCACCAGCACGCTGGCCAGCACCTCCACGGCGATCTTGACGAGGATTGCGCTCATGTTGATTCACTTTCGGGTGGATTTGTAGCGGTCCAGCGAAAGCTAATCGCGGTCGACCAACAGCAGGTGTACGGCCGACGACAGTTGCCCGCCGCGCGGGTTCACACCGGCTTGCCGTCGCCTGCTCACCACGGGTCGGGTGTCCGGGCGCCCGGCGTGGGCGCTGGTCCGGTCGTACCGCGGACCGGGCCGCCGCGGGTCAAAGGGTGCGCTGATACTCCTCCCAGGTGCGCTTGGGGCTGACCACCGGACCGTCGTCCGAGCCCCGATTCGCCAGCCCGTTGCGGCCGAGGTAGTAGTCGCCGGCCTGGTTCCGGGCGCCGGTGGACTGGTCGGTGTCGGCGAGCGCGACGGCGTGGATGTGGTACCCCCAGTCGCCCTGCTCCGGCGTCCGCAGCCAGGCGGCGAAGCCCACCGTACGCAGCCGGCGCAGCACCTCCGTCCGGGTGGCCGAGGAGAGCCCGCTGACCGACAGGTCGAGCGCGCCTCCGCCGTCGTGGGTGCCAGCGGAGGCGTCCACACCCGCGTTGTACGAGCCCTGGGTGATGGTGAGCTGCCAGCCGAGCAGACGCTCGGCCTCGAAGAGCATCGCCCGAGTCCGAGTGTTGACCTGCACGCCACGCAGGCCCACCACACTGCCGGGCGAGAGCGCCTTGACCACGGCGTAGCGCTGCTCGCCGAGCAGCCGCAGCGACGTCACCCCGGGCAGGCCTGTCGCGTCGAGGCCCGTGTAGCCGAGCGACCGCTGGTACGCGGCGTACGCGGCGACGGTGCTGGTGCCGAAGTGCCCGTCGACATAGGTCGACGACAGCAACCCCTTGGCCTGAAGCGCGCGCTCCACCAGCAGCACGCTGTCCCTGGCCCCGTCGGTGAGGGCGGTGTCCGGCCGGCGGGGATCGATCTGCGCCGCCTTGATGAGCGCTTCCATGTCGACCTGCGGCAACGCGGCCGCGGCGGGGCGGGCCGCCGGTCCGGCAGCGACGACCGCCACACCGGCGGCGACGAGCAGGCGCCTTCTCGTAATCACGCGTCCTCCGTACGAATCTGGGTTCTGTTCGGCCACCACTCACAGTCGCCGGAATCGACCAACCCAGCACCATCCACCCGCACATGTCGACAACCTTCGAACTGCCCACCCATCGTGACAGCAACCTTCATCGATGGGAAGCCCGACGATGGCCGCCCGTACTCCCCCGTCGGCCGGGCGCGCGTTACCGTCGGCAGGTGGCGTTGCTGATCGTGGTGGCGGCTGCCGAATCCGGGACGCTCACACTCCACCCACCCGGGCGGCTCCCGGACCAACCCGGCACAGACAGGAAACCAGGTGCAACGGTGACCGACACTGTCCTTCAGCTGCTACGCGACCGCAAGCAACAGGCAAGCCTCCCCGGCCGACGCAGCGACGACGCGCGCCTGGTCCTCCTGATCGAGGGCGGCAGCTCGCGCGGCGCCTACTCCAGCGGCATGACCATCGCCATCGAACAACTCGGACTCCTACCGCTGTTCGACGCCGTCTACGGCAGCTCCGCGGGAGCGCTGAACGCCGCCTGGCTGCTCTGCGGCCGCGCCGAGAGCAGCCAGCACGCCTGGTGGGACCCGATCATCATGCGGACGACCATCAACCCGACCCGCGCTCTGCGCCGCCAACCGATCGTGGACACCCGCTTCCTCATCCACACCGTCTACACCGAGATCCTGCCGCTGGGCTTCCAGGAGGTACTCGACAGCCCGATCGAGTTCCACCCGATCGCCACGGACGCGCTCACCGGCCAGCCCGTCGACCTGCACGGGCAGATCCACGACCGAGCCGGCTTGCAGGCCGCGCTCCGCGCGTCGACCGCGATGCCGCTCCTCGCCGGCGAACCGATCGAGATCGACGGCCGGACGTTCGTCGACGCCGGGCTGAGTGAGGCGGTCCCGGTGCGAACGGCCCTCGCGCAGAAGGCCACCCACATCGTCGCGCTGCGCACCCGACGTACGGACGAGATCGCCTCGGCGCCGTCGCGCGCGGAACGCCTGCTGATGTCGCGGTGGTTCGCCCGACGCGCGCCGGGCGCCACCGAGACGTGGCTGCACCGCGAAGCCATGCGGGCGGAGGAAGAGCGGCTGCTGGCGTCGCACCCCGCGACCCTGCAGATCCGCCCGCCGCTGGGCAGCGCGAGGATCGGCCGTACGGAGCGCCGCCCCCACCTGCTCCGCGGAGCTGTCGACACGGGCCGGCAGGCGGCGTGGAACGAACTGGCCCGCCTCGAAGACGCGGCCGTGAGCGTCTCCCCGAGGTGACCCGGCGGGCGCAGGGTCGGCGACTCAACTCTGCTCCTTGACCGTCATCGAATCGCTTCGGCCGACGCGGGGCGCGATGAATCGCCGGAACGGCAGGGCGACAAGCAGCGCCACCGCGACCAGGAAGCCGCTGGCCCACACCGGGCCGAGGTCACCAGCACCGGTCCCGAGGGTCGCCGCCGCGACGACGGGGCCACCGGCAGCACCGACGTTGAGCGCCGCGGTCGCATACGAACCTCCCATGGTCGGAGCGTGCGCTGCCGCATAAAGCACCCTGGCGATCAGGGTGCTGCCCAACGCGAACGAGAGCGTGCCCTGCACGAACGCGAGGAGCAGAAGCGCCACCGGCTGAGCAGCAAGACCCGCCAACGCCACCCATCCGAGCAACAGCAACGGGCCACCCGCTCCGATCACGACGCCGGGATGCTGGTCGGCGAGCCGCCCCCCGAGATTGACGCCCGCGAAGGAGCCGACACCGAAGAGCACCAGCACGACCGGGACCCACAGCTCACCCAGATCGGCGGTGCCGGTGACGAGCGGAGCGAGGAAGGTGAACGTGGCGAAAGTGGCGGCGTTCACGAGAGCAGCGAGCAACATGACCAGAACCAGCTTGGGCATTGCGAGTTGGGCGATCTCACCACGAAGAGACAGCCCGGCCAGAGCGCCCCGAGGGGCCGTTCCGGCACGCGCCGGTATGCCTCTCACCACGCCGTAGGCAGCGGGAACCGACAGCAACGCGATCGCCCAGAAGGCTGCCCGCCAGCCGAGCACCGCGCCGAGCACCGCACCGCCGGGAACCCCGGCGACAGTGGCCATCGTCGTACCCGAGAGCAGCACCGCCAGCGCGCGACCCTTTTGATCAGGTGCCACGAGCGTGACCGCCGTGCTCAGCGCCACAGCCAGGAAGCCCGAGTTGGCCAGGGCTGCGACCATCCGGGTGATCATCAGAACCGGGAAACTCGTGGTGAGAGCGCCCACGACGTGGGCCACGGCGAAAACCAGCAGGAAGCCCAGCAGGCTCGTCCGGGCGGGCCACCGGCGGGCAAGCGCGGCCATCAGCGGCGCGCCGACGATCATCCCGGCGGCGAACGCCGAGGTCAGAAGCCCGGCGTTCCCGACCGACACATCAAGGCTTTGGGCGATGTCCGGCACCAGGCCGGCCAGCATGAATTCCGAGGTGCCCATCGCGAAGACAGCTACGGCGAGCAGATAGAGCGGCAGAGGCATCAGGATCTCCGAGGTGAGAGAGAACGAGGAGACGTCTCGTCACCGCGGCCAGCCCTACGGGCGCACGCAGGATCCCGGCCAGCACCAACTGGCAGGGTGCGGGCTGAGAACTTAGTGGTTCAGGGGGCTGACGGCGTGACCGAAAGCCCCCACCCTGGATGCCTCAGGGCTCGACATGCCGCCAACACTACTCTGAACCGCCGGTCATCGCGCATCCCCGCACGGGCTGGTGACGCCACGTTGCGGCGTCGGCCCCAAGGAGACCGACGCCGCAACGGACGTCAGAACGGCCACTGGTCGCGGGACCCGGCCTCGATGAGCGGAATCATCGCGAACGCCGCGTCGGAGAGACCGCCGAACGTGTGCCGGTTCCCGATTGTCGGGGTGTGCCCCACCCGGTAACCGGCCAGGTTCCACGTGTACACCGGCACCTCCGTGGGCACCGCGGCCGCCACATCCTCCGAGCGGTGCCAGTGCGCCTGCTCGTCGGTGAGGATCACCACGCGGTCGTGCCGGCCGTAGTGCGCCCGCACCGCCTTCTCGGTCTCGGTCCCGCCCCCGTAGAAGTAGCCACCGTCCTTGAACCGGCGCACCGCCGCCAGCACCGACTCCCCCGCCACCGACGGGAACACCCGGCTGGCGTTGGAGAAGGAGACCACCGTCGCGTCGTGCGCCCGGGCGGCCAGCGCGAGGCCGAACACCGTGGCCGCGTCCCAGCAACGCAGCGTGCCGTCCTTGCTGAACGCGCTGGTCATCGACCCCGACGTGTCGATCAGGATCAGGGTCCGCGCGTCCAGGGCGGGCACGTTCGCCAGCGCCTGCTGCAACGCCTTCTCCAGCGGGTACGCCCACCGCAGGCTCGGCGCCGCGTTGTACGCCGACAGGAAGCGCATCGGGAGCACCCGCGACCGCGCCACCTCACCCGGGTCGGCCAGCTTCGCCGCGACCGCCTCGGCGACGGCGTCGCCGACCCCGGCCTGGTCGAAGTTACGCAGATTGCGCAGCAACGCCAGGTAGCCCATGGTCGGGATGATCGCCTCCCACGCGGCGGCGTCCATCGCGGTCTGCCGCCAGCCGGCGAGCGCCTCCCACGTCATCCCGGCCGCCCCGAGCACCGCCGGGTCGATGACCTCCCGGCGCTGCTCGACCGGCAAACCCATCAGCTCGGCCCGGCCGGCCAGCACCGTCAACGACGCCGGAATCGGGTTGTCGCGCTTGTGGCGCCGGTCCAGGGCATGCCGGAACAGGTCTCCCTGCCGCTCGTCCTTGGCCGTCGGGTGGGTCAGATCGATGACGTCACCGAACCGCACCGCGCTGCTCTCGGAGTCGTACTTGAGCAGGCTGCGCTCGTGATACAGCCGCACGGCGGCGTCGGCGATGCCTCGCTTCACCGGCTTCGGCAGCGCCCGGCCGTAACGGCCCAGCCAGTACGCGAGCGCCTCCCCCGGCTCGTCGGCGCGCTGCAACGCCGCGTCCACGATCGCCCGGGATCCCGGCACGCCCGCCGCGACCTGCGCGCGGGCGCCCTCCACGGCCGCCACCACCGCCGCCGAACGCAGCATCGCGCCGGTACGCAGCCACGGCACGAACCGGGCGAACCACTCGGGATCGGCGATTGCGACAGCGGCGATCAACTCGCGGAATCGGGCGTCCCGGCCGGCGGCGCCCTCGTAGAAGGTGTCCTCACCGACCATGTTCGACACACCCAGCAGGAAGAGCTCGGCGCGCGGCTCGCGGGTGAAACCGGGCGCGCCCTCGGCGGTCACGATCCCGTCGGTCTCGTGCCGGGTCGAGCGCGGCTTGACGTTGAACTTGGCCATCAGGTCCCCCATGCCCGTCGAGGACGGGAAGACGCCACCCCAGCGCATACCCGAGACCAGAAGTCGGCGACGGACTAATCCGCTGCTCTGTCCGGTCGAGCTATCAGCCCGAAGGCCTCGGGGGACTCGAACCCCCAACCCGCGGATCCCTGAAGTAACCGTTGCCTGCGCACCCGGTATGCGGTGTGGTGGCGCCTCCCGAGATCAGAAGTCGGCGACGGACGAGCTCTTCACCGAGGCCGTGCGGCCCCTCCAAGATGTAACCGTCACCTTCGCACCGGGAAGTGCGTGCGTGACGCTAGCCGCGGCATCGGTGACCGGGCAACAGAGTTTGCGGTCCGGCGATCGTGGACAGAGAACACGCCGCAGGCCCGAGATCGGAAGTCGGCGACGGAAGGTCCTATCGCTCTGCCATCTGAGCTACCAGCCCGACAGGCTGGAGGGGACTCGAACCCCCGACCCATAGATGAGAAGTATCCGTCGTCTGCGCACCGGGCATGCGGCGTGAACGCGCCTCCCGAGACCAGAGTCGGCGACGGCGACCGGCCCTCGCGGGCCAAGGTGACCTGGGCCGCTGGTCGACACCGCCAGAGGCGGCGGCGGGATTCGAACCCGCGTCTCCCCGTTTTGAGCGGAAGGAGCCGTTGCCTGCGCACCGGGAGGTGCGAAACGCACACTATGGGGCCGCGTTGCGCATCGGCAACCGGATTCCGTGCGCCGGCCGCGGCCGGCACGTCGCGCTCGCCTGTCGTTGGGTGGTGATCGCCGCGTGCAGCACACTGACGCGATGAACGGTCCGGCTTCCTTCCTCGCCGATCCGCCGCAGAGCCCGGCGGTGACCGCCGCCTACGAGGCCGACGTCGCCTCAGACGGGTACGTCAACACCCTCACCCGGGCCTGGAGCTGGCGTCCGGACGTGCTGGCGTCCTTCCAGGACCTGCGTGGCGATCTCCTGGCCGAATCCGGCCTGTCGGCCCGGGAGGTCGCCGTCATGGTCGCCGCCACCGCCGCTGCCCGTGGCGACGCATACTGTGCGCTCGCGTGGGGATCACGGCTGGCCGAACTCAGCGACGAGGTGACCGCCGCGAGGGTGCTACGCGGCGTCGACAGCGACCTCTCCGATCGGGAGGCCGCGCTGGCCGGCTGGTCTCGGCAGGTCGTCCGGGATCCGAATGCCACGACCGAGGCCGACCTCGACCGCTTGCGCGACTCGGGCCTCGACGACCAGGAGATCTTCGAGGCGACGACCTGGATCGCGTTCCGGCTGGCGTTCTCCACCATCGACGACGCGCTGGGAGCTCGGCCCGACACGCAGCTCGCCGAGAGGGCGCCCCGGCTCGTCCGCGAAGCCGTCACCTACGGCCGACCGGTGTGACCGCCGGTCGTCCGAACCCGTTCAGGATGGCGTGCGAGCGTCAGGAACTTGTCGCGGCGCGGTCGGAGTCGCTGCGGAGTACGCAGAACTCGTTGCCCTCGGGGTCGGCGAGGACCGCCCAGCCGGAGCCGTCAGGATTCCGGTGATCGGCGACGAAGGTGGCACCGAAGCCCAGCAGCCGTTCCACCTCCTGATCTCGCGAGGTCTCCGGACGCAGACACAGATGGATACGGTTTTTGATCGTCTTCGGCTCGGGCACCTGGTTGAAATAGAGCACCGGACCCTCCGCCAGCTGCACCTGAGTCTCCCGATCGCCCGGCCTGGATTCCGGATCCAGCGGACGGCCGGTCACCCGGCTCCAGAACCGGGCCAACTCGTAGGCGTCCGCACAGTCGATCGCCACGTTCTGCACCACCGAAACCATGCGCGCAAGCCTCCCTGACTTCCGCTCCAGACGCCACCGGCCAGCCACCCATCTGGAGCGCGCGGCACCGTCAACGGCCGTCCCGGAGCGCGGCGAGACCCCGAGGATCGATCACCACCACCGCGCCCGGCTCCACCCGCAGCAGACCGGCCGCGGCGAGGCCGCGTAGCGCCCGGTTGACGCTCACCCGCGACAGCCCGATCTCCTCGCCGAGACCCTCCTGCGAGCCGGGCAGCGCGACCCGGCCCGCCCTCCCCTGGCCGGCTTCGAGCAGCCAGGACGCGACTCGGGTGTCCGGCCGCCCGGACGCCCGCCGGACCACGGCCCGCCGGTCCCGGTTCACCTGCTCGGAGAGGTGCCGCAGCACGTGGTCACGCAGCGACGGCACGGTGTCGATCAGCTGGTGCAGCAGGTTCGCCGGGAGCCGGCGGGTACGGCATACGGTGGTGGTCGTCCAGGTCAGCGGGTGCGGGCCGCCGGCCAGCACCGCCGCCTTGTCCACCACGGCGGGCCCGGTGACCGTCGCGAACCGTACGCGGGACCCGTCACGGCCGTCGTGGGCGGCGGACAGGGTGCCGCTCTCGACCACGACGAGGTGTTCGGCCGGATCGCCGGCGTGGGCCAGCACGACGCCGGCGGGAACCGTCCCGGCCGGGTGCCGCCGCGCGATCTCGTCGAGCCGGGCGCCGTCGAGCGTGCGGAAGATCGGCACCCTGGCCAGGCCGTGATCCGTCATTCCGGGGACTGTATCCGGCGATACAGCGGCGCGACCGTCGGCTGTTTACCGTACTGCTCATGATCTGTGTCGAGCTCACCTTCAGCGACGACCCGCGGCGCCTCGAGGCCCGCCCGGCCCATCGGGAGCGGCTGAACGCCCTGTACGCGGCAGGCGAGGTGCTGGCCTCGGGCCCCTGGGCCGACGACTCGGGCGCCCTGCTCGTCTTCACCGTGGACCGGGCGAGGGTGGATCAGATCCTCGTCGAGGATCCCTACTACTCCGCGCCCGGCGTCGAGGTGACGTCGGTGCGCGAATGGTCGCCGGTGGTGGGGCCGGACCAGCCGGTTCAATCCTGAAAAGGCGTCGTCCGCTCCCTGGGGCTACAATGCCCGGCCAACGGCCCTGCGCCGACGTGCGGTCGCAGTGAGGCAACCGGCGACGTGGGGACGGGCCACGTGCCGTCAGGCGTACGAGGGGCGGCCCGGGTCGAGCAACTCGGTGACGTGACCTCGGTCGAGCACCTCGATGAGCGCGCTGGTCCCGCGTTCGATCTTGACCGCCACCTCGTCGGGGTGCAGCGGGATCAGTGCGAGCAGGGCGATCCGGCTGCCGTCGGGCACCTCGATCGTCCGGGCCTCGGCGGACACCCGCAGCATCGGGGTTACGACGACCCCGGCGAACGGGGTGCCGGGGGCGTACGGCTGCGCCGGGTCGCCGTTCGGCACCGAGTGCCATTCGCCGATCCAGGTTCCGTACTCGTGTGGCAGTCTTGCGACCTCTTTGAGCACGCGCACCGGCCAACCGGTCGGCTCCTCGCCCAGCCCGGTCACCTCGGTCAGCGGCCAGTCGGCCGGCAGGCTGAGCATCAGTTCCGCGTACGGACTGATGTCGTGACCGTCCGGAACGGTCATCGGCAGGTCACTCATCCCGGAGGTGATGAGCGTCCGGTACGGGCGTTCCTCGGTCGGTCCCACGACGTAGACGTGCACACCGACAAGGTGGGAGGCGATCTCGTGGTAGACGAACTCGACCGGGCCGAAATGCTCCTCGATGTGCCGATCGATCGCCTCGGCGAAGGCCTGCCGGGGCCCCTGCGCCGCCACGAACCCGTCGTGCAGCGACTGATGACGAAGCACCCCTGACCCGCGCGGCTCATCCACGACGACGCAGCCTAGGCGACGGTCCGGCGGTGACCGGAACCGGCTCGCGCTCGCGGTCGTCGTAGCTGAGACATTCGTCCTGAGGTTCGCGGAACCACGTGCCTGGCCGCCGGGCTAATAGCGCTCGACCTGGTCCGATACACGGAAGGTGCTACCGCACTGGGTGCAGATGGCGCGGCCGAACACGTGGGCGACCGCTTCGGCAACGGACTGCTGTCCCACTTCGGTGCTCATGCGATGCAGTCGCAGGCCGACGCCCTCGAGATCGGCGGATGCAGCCGGCTTCCGCTTCGTGAAACCCCTCCTGGCAGGCCCGCTCGTACAACACGTTCCACGCCGCCGCCTGCGGGTCAGCCGCCGCCTGCGCCAACAACTCCTCCACCGTCGCCACGGCGTGATCTAACCAGCCGGGGCCGACAAGGGAACGGAGGCTCGGGCCCGCCGGCAGCCCCTTCGGCCCGCCCTCGGCGACCTGGAGTCCGCTCCATCAGGTGGACGTGACACCGGGTGCCAGGCCCGAGCCGGTGCCGATCGGTGGTCAGTGCGTGGGTCGGGTGAGGCGCTCGACCGCGGCGATCAGGGCTTGGCGGTGGGTGGCGATCCGTTCCGGTGAGTCGGGGTCGGAGCCGTCGGCGGTGAGGAGATCCCGTGGTGTGTGCATCCAGGCACCGGCCATCCCCTGAATCAGGACGAGGAGGTCCACCGGCGGTACGCCCTTGATCCGGGTGGTGTTGTCGCCGGACTCCATCGCGGTCACCTTCGCCGCGTACGCGGCCTCGTTGCTCGGGCCCAGGGCGGGGCGTTCCAGTTGGCGCCACATCGACAGGCGCAGGGCCTCCGGGTGTTCGTGGATGTAGTCGAAGAGCCGGCCGGCGAAGCCGGGCAGGTCCTTCTCGTCGACCGGGACGGCTTCGATCAGGTCTTGCAGCACCCGATCGAGGGTTGCCGAGAACAGTGACTCTTTGTCATTGAAGTAGACGTAGATCAGCTTTTTGTCCGCTTTGGCGGCGGCGGCGATCCGGTCCACACGTGCTCCGGCGAGTCCCACGGCGGAGAACTCGGCGATGGCGGCCTGCAGGATGCGGTTGCGGGTTTCGGCGGAGTCGCGGGGTGACATGGGTCAAGGTTAGTTCACTCACTAGTGATTGAAATACCTCGGGCGGGCGTGCTGTTGTTGCTATGTCACCAACTAGTGAACTCGGGGTCGTGAAGACCCCTCCGGAGGAGAGCAGCATGAAGCAGTGGGTTATCCCGGCCGACGTCACCGACCCAGCCGGCCTGAAGGTCGAGAACGTAGCCGTCCCCGAGCCAGGACCGGGTCAGGTCCGGGTCCGGGTGACCGCGCTGTCGCTGAACGCCCGGGACGGGCTCATCCTCTCCGGCCCCTTCGGGCGGCTGCCCGGCACCGACTTGGTGCCGTTGTCGGACCTGGCGGGGGTGGTGGACAGCCTCGGCGCCGACGTCACCGCGTGGCAGGTCGGCGACCGGGTCACCCGGGGGCACGCGCCTGTCTGGATCGGTGGGCGTCCGGTGCCGTTCGGGATCGGGCCGGGCAGCCTCGACGACCCGGGCGCCGCCGCCGAGCACGTCATCCTCGACGCCGGAACCCTCGTTGCCGCACCGGCACATCTGAGCGACAGCGAAGCGTCGACCTTGCAGGTGGCCGGCGTCACCGCCTGGAACGCCCTCTTCGACACCAACCCGGTCACGGCCGGCGACCGGGTGTTGGTCATCGGCAGTGGCGGCGTAGCCCTGTACGCACTGCAACTCGCCCAGGCCGTGGGCGCTGAGGTCTACGTCGCTCTGCGCAGCCGCCACGACGACCCGCGATGGAAGGAACTCCAGGTCGCCGGGATCGTCGACACCACCGATCCGGGCTGGGGTGAACGGGCGAAGGCCCTCTCCGGGGGTATCACCAAGGTCGTCAACACCGTTGGCTGGGGCCTCCTGAACGAATGCCTGGCCGCGCTCGAGCCCGGCGGTGAGCAGGCCGTCGTCGGCCTCTACGACCCGGCGCCGCAGGCGCCGGACACCATGCTGCTGACCGTCAACCAGCTGAGCGTGCGCGGCGTCGCCGTCGGAAGCCTCGCCATGCACCGCGAGCTGGCGCAGTTCATGGCCCACCACGACATCCACCCGCTGATCTCCGAGCACATCGCCTTCGACCGGCTGCCCGATGCGTTCACCGTCCTGCGTGACGGCGCGGTCTTCGGGAAGATCGTCATCGACCTGTGAGGTGTCTCGGCGGGCTCCGGGTCGGCGCCGCGCGCCGCCTCGGAGCCCGCGTCCCAGGAAACCCCTCAACCCGCGGTGGCGTGTTCCGCCCGTCCGGCCAACGCACGTGATGGCTCCACGGCATGGACAATCCGCTGGTGACCGCGCACGATGGAGCCGTGCCGCTCCAGGAGGGTTTTCGCGGGCAGCGATTGGCCTCGGTGCCGCGTCCGCTCGTCGCCGAGGCGCTGCGGCGCCCGATCACAGGGCGGCTCCTCGTCACCGACGCCGGGTACTACCCGGACGCCGCCGACCACCGGATGAACCGCCCCCGAGGCACCCCCGAGGTGGTACTGATCGTCTGCGCCTCGGGCTCGGGCTGGGCCCGCGTCGGCTCGGGCACGCATCGCGTCGGGGCCTGGCAGGCGCTGGTCATCCCCCGTGGCGTCGCCCACGAATACGGTGCCGACGAACGCAATCCCTGGACGATCTGGTGGGCACATCTGATGGGGTCGGACGTGTCGAAGCTCGCCGAGTGCATGGAGGCGACGACCGAGCGGCCCGTGGTGCCGGTGCGGTCCATCGGTCGGGCGGTGGCGCTGTTCGACGAGATCGTCACCGCCATCGAGCGCGACCAGTCACCTGTTCGCCTGCTGGGCGCGGCGGGGACGGCGTGGAAGCTGCTGACGCAGATCAGCGTCGACCGGGTGCTTCCCGAACCGGGGGACCCGCTGCAGCGCGCGATGAGCCACCTGGCCGAGCGACTCGACGGGAAGGTGACGGTGCCGGAGCTGGCACGGCTGGTGGGGGTGTCGCCGTCGCATCTGAGCACCCTGTTCCGCCGGGCGACCGGAGGCGGGGTGTTGGCGCACCACACCGCGCTGCGGATGGCGAGGGCGCGGCAACTGCTCGACACGACGGGTGCGTCGGTCACCGAGATCGCGTCCGAACTCGGCTTCGACGACGCGTTCTATTTCTCGCGGGTCTTCCGTAAGCACCACGGGATGAGCCCGAGCAGTTTCCGCCGCCGCCACGAGGGCTACCAGGACGCCGATGCCGCCTTCGAGATGTGACCGCACGTGCTCGATGGCGGCGTAGACCTGCGTCGCCCGTCAGCACGACGAGGCGCCGGTCACGAGCGCCTGGGCCGTTTCCGTCCTAAGTAGGAGGCTTCCCCGCCCGGGCGGCGCATCTGGAGCAGACCGGCCTCTGTCAGCACACGCAGGTGCCACCGACGGTGCCCAGCGGCAGCCCGGGTCGCAGCAACCAGGGCCGTGGTGCTGACCGGCTCGGCCGCCTGCACCAGGATTCTGCTCTGCGGGGCACCGGCCTGCGCAGCCGCCCGAGCCGGCCGCAGGCCTGATCCGAACGGCTCGCCCGAGCGCGCCGAAACCCGAGCGCCGCTCCGGCAAGGCCGGACCATGTTCCGGAAGGACGTCCGGCCGAACACCCGGGTGTCCGTCCGGTGTCCGGGCGAGCCGACGGGCGCGCCGGTCGGCGCCTGGTCCGGCGCCGACCGGCGACGGGTCAGCCCTTCAGGCCGCTGCTGGCGATTCCGGAGAAGAACTGCCGCTGGAGTACCAGGAAGATCAGGATGAGCGGCAGCGACGCGACGAGCGCGCCGGCCATGAGGGTCGGGTAGTCGGTCCCGAACTGCCCCTGCAGGCCGGCGAGGCCGACGGTGAGCGGACGTTTGTCGCCGCGTGGGGTCACGATGAGCGGCCAGAGTAGGTCGTTCCAGGAGTAGAGCGAGGTGAGGACGGCCAGCGCGGCCATGGTCGGGCGGACCATGGGGAGCATGACGAACCAGAAGGTGCGCAGGGGTCCGGCGCCGTCGAGGCGGGCTGCTTCTTCGAACCCGGCGGGGATCGACATGAACGCCTGGCGCATCAGGAAGATCCCGAATGCGGAGAACATGCCGGGGATCGCCAGCGCGGGAACGGTGTCGAGCAGCTGGAAGTCCCGGATGATCTCGAACTGCCCGATGAGGAAGAGTTGGCTGGGCACCATGAGCATGGCGATGAAGAGGCCGAACAGGAGTCTGCGTCCGGGGAAGCGCAGCCGGGCGAACGCGTAGCCGGCGAGAGCCGAGACGGTGAGCTGCCCTATCACCCGGAGCACCAGCGCGGAGAGCGAGACGGTGAGCTGCGCCCAGAACGGGACCGAGCCGAAGAAGGTGGCGAAGGCGTCGGTCGTCGGGCCTTCGGGCAGGAACGTCGGCGGGACCTGGGACGCCTCACGGTTGGACTTGAAGATGGTGAGCAGCTGCCAGACGAACGGCGCCACCATGACCACCGCCGCGGCGGTGAGGACGACGTGGATGACCCATTCGCCGTGGCGGGACGCCTTCGATCCGTTCGCCGCCCGGTCCGTACGCCTGCTGCGCAGGATCTGATCAGTCATAGAACACCCACCGACGCTGCAGGCGGAACTGGAGGATGGTGGCGGCCATGATCACCATGAGGAGCACGATCGCGATCGCCGCGCCGTAGCCCTGGTCGAATTCCACGAAGGCCTTCTCGTAGAAGAGGTAGACGATGGTCTTCGAGTCGGCGAGCGCGGTGTTGTTGACGCTGCGGAGCATGACGAAGATCAGGTCGAACATCTGCAGCGCGGAGATCACTGTCAGCACGGTCACCAGGAACACGCTCGGCGAGAGCAGCGGCAGGGTGATCCGGAAGAACTGGCGTACCCGTCCCGCCCCGTCGAGGGAGGACGCCTCGTAGAGGTCCTGCGGGATCGCCTGGAGTCCGGCGCCGAGGATGATGAGGTTGATGCCGAGGCTCATCCAGATGCCGACGACGCCGACGGCGTAGATGGTGAACGTGGCGTCGGCGACCCAGTACTGCCCGGGGACTCCCACCAGGGAGAGCACGTAGTTCAGCAGGCCGAAGTCGCCGTTGTAGATGAAGCGCCAGACCATGCTGACCGCGACCGGCAGGGTGACGACGGGCAGGAAGAAGAGCACCCGGTAGAGGGCGCGGCCGCGACCGACCTGCTCGATGAGCGCGGCGAGGACTATCGCGAGGGGGACGCCGAGCAGCAGGATCGCCGTGTACAGCGCGGAGTTGCGCAGGGCCTGCCAGAAGCGGTCGTCGCCGAGCAGGTCGGTGTAGTTGTCGACGCCGGTGAACGTGCCGGGCCCGAAGGCCGGTACGTCCATGAAGCTCTTGCCGAAGGTGGTGAGGAACGGCCAGACGTAGAGGGCGACGAGGCCGACGAGCGCCGGGGCGATCATCAGGTAGCCCCAGCCGGGTGCGGGCAGGAGCCCTCCCCCGCGGCGGCGGGTGCGCTGCCGCGAGGGAGGGCTGGCGACGTCGGTGGTCACTGTGCGAGGACCTCGTTGATCGCTGTGTTGTAGGCGCGGGCGGCGTCGGCGGGGCTCTGCTTGCCCTCCCACGCCGGGCCGAGGTACTGGGTTTCGAGGCCGGTCCACTTGGCGGCGTCACCGGCGATCGGCAGCGGCACCGAGTAGGCGACCGCGTCGACGAAGACCTTCAGGTTGAATTCGGGCATCGCGTCGAGCCAGCCCTGCTGGGTGTCCCGGTAGGCGGGGAGCACCGCACCGCTCTTGGCCTGGATGACGGCCGCCTCCTTGCCGCTGGCGAAGATCAGGAACTCGGCCAGCTCCTTGGGGTGCTTGGTGCCGGCGTATCCGGCGTTGAGGATGCCGCTGATCATCGTGGCCCGCTGCTTCGCCTTCGGCAGCGGCGCGACGCCGACGTGCGGGCGCAGCGCCTGGTCGCCGTAGAGGCGTTGGGCCCAGAAGGAGCCGGAGAAATACATGGCGACCTTCTGGTCCATGAACATCTGCACCGCTTCCGTGTCCGAGAGCTGCTTGAGCGTCGGCGAGAGACCGTCGGCGTGCATCTGGGTCCAGAACTGCAGGCCGGCGATGGCTTCCGGGCTGTCGATGGTGGCCTTGCCGTCGTCGCCGATCACCTTGCCGCCGGCCTGGTAGATGCTGTTGTAGTACCCGCCCTGGCGGTCGATCGGGGCGGCGATGCCCCACACCCCGGCGGCGGGGTTCGTGAGCTTACGGGCAGCCGCCCGCGCGTCGTCCCAGGTCCAGTTCTCGTTCGGGTACGGCACACCGGCCTTGTCGAAGAGGGCCTTGTTGAACCAGATCCCGTTCGTGTCGAAGTCCTTCGGCAGGCCGTAGAGCTTGCCGTCGACGTCGTACAGGTCGAGGACGGCCTTGGGGTAGGCGGCCAGGTCCACGCCCGCGGCCTTGACCGCGTCGGTGATGTCGAGCAGCTGCTTGCCCTTGGCGTAGGCGGGGAACTGGTCGGCGAGCATCCAGAACGCGTCAGGTGCCGTCCGCCCGGCCGCGCCGACCTGCAGGGTCGACCAGTACTCGGGCCACGGCAGGACCTGCACCTGGACGTCGATGTTGGGGTGCTTGTCCTCGAAGGCCTCGGCAATCGCCTCCATGGCCGGCTTCTGGTCGTCGCTCCACGTCGCGTAGCTCAGGGTGACCTTGCCGTCTCCCCCGCCGCTGCCGCTGCATCCGGTGGCGGCGAGGGTGGCCAGCACGGCCGCGGCGGCGATCCATCTCTTGCCGTGTCGCATGGTTTCTCCTTGGTGGGTGGCCGAGCGTCAGTGCTCGGCCGGGGTGGTGGCGGTGTCGTCCTGGTGGAAACGGGCCGATGCCCAGTCGACGTGGGCCGGCTCCGGGTGGTCGGGCAGGGGGTCCGCGCCCAGGGTCAGCGTGGCCGCGCCCCGGATGTCGAGGTCGATGTCGCGCGGAGGCTCCCCGGAGCGGACGTCGGCGCTGAACAGTCGCACGCCGTCGGCGTGCACGCTCATCCGGGCGGCGGTGCCGGGGGTCTCGTCGTCGACGCCGACGCGGGCGGTGAAGCGGTCGGCCGAACCGCCCGGGTAGAGCGCGATCCGCGACGGCGTGGACGCGCCGAACCCGTCGTCGAACTGGGTCCCGGCGATGCTCATGCGGCGGCCGTCACCCGGGTTGCCGCCACCGTTGCTCTGGTCGCGTTCGATCGGGCCGCTCTCGTTGTCGAACGCGACCATGCTCAGCGCCGACAGGCGATGGGATCCGGGCGTCAGGGGGCGGAACAGGCGCGCATGCGCCACGACCGGGACGCCCTCCTCACCCGGCGTCTCGACGCTGACCACGCCGGCCCGGCCGGGCGGGAGAGCGGCGGGCGCGTGGACCCGCCAGCGGTCGCCGTCGAGCTGCTCCGCCGACCAGCCGGGCGGTAGCCGCAGACGTCCGTCGGCCCGCAGGACGGCCGTGCCGTCCGGGTCGAGCAGTTGGACGGGCGGCTCCACCAGCGGGGCGGCCTGCTCGGGGCGCGCGACGGCCCGGTGCAGCCCGACGCCGCGGGCGGCGACGATGGCGACGAAACCGCCGTTCTCCGCCACCTCGACGACCAGCTTGTCCTCGACAGGCCGCCGCTGGGAGGCCAGGCCGCCCTCGGCGCCGTCGCCGACGATCCACGCCTCGGCCGGCCCGAGCGCCAGCCGGTCGAGCGGAACGGTGAGCCGCCGCGCCGGACCGGTGGCGATGCCGCCGACGAACCAGCGGTCGCCGTGCCGGCGGGCGATGACCGCCTCGTGGTCGGGGTCACCGGCGAGCAGCACCGTCTCGTCCCACGAGGGCGCGAGCTCCGCGAGGAACCGCGCGGCGTCCGGCCGGGCGAGGTAGGCGTCGACGTCGTCGGCGAAGTGGGTGATGCCGCATTCGAACGCGACGCTGAGGGCGAGTTCGTGACCGTCGCTCGTCGTCCGGCCCGGCGCGCCGAACGCGACAGGGGTGTAGTCCATCGCGCCGACGACGTTACGGGTGAAGGGCTGGATCACGTTGTGCGCGGCGGTCAGGGGCGTGTCATGGTAGAAGACGTAGTACTCGCTGCCGCGAATGGCCTCGTAGCCGATGACCTGCGGCCAGGTGCGCGCCCAGCCTCGCGGGATGACCGAGCCGTGGAAGTTCACGTGCAGGCCGAGCCGGGCGGTCTCGGCGAGGATCGTGTCGTACCAGCGGTAACGGTCCTTCGACTCGGACTCCATGAAGTCGACCTTGATGCCGGCGACGCCCCAGGACCGCCACAGGGCGAGCTTCGCCAGGTTCTCCGGCCCGTCGAGGTCGTGCCAGACCACCCACAGGTGCACCTGGATGCCGCGGCGACTCGCGTACGCGACGATCTCCGGTACCCACGTCTCGTCCCAGCCGCAGTCGATGAGCAGGTGCTCCCAGCCGAGGCGGGCGGCGACGTCGACGAAGTGCCGCTGCCGGTGCAGCTGTGCGCCGGAGTAGAAGTCCGACCACCACGACCAGGCGGCCCGGCCCGGCCGTACCCACCCCAGGTCGGCCGGCGGGTCGAGCGGGGCGGGGGCCAGCTCGTCGACGAAGCGGCTCTCGACGATCGCGGCGAGGTCACCGACCAGGAACACCCGCCACGGCGTCACCGGACCGCGGGTGATCTCGGCCGACTCGTCGGCCAGCGCGAACCGTGCCTCCCCCTCGGCGTCGAACTCGGCGTGGGCGCCGCTGAACCGGCCGTCGATCGCCGCCTCGGTGAGCAGGACGTGCACCCCCGCCCGGGGCAGGCGGACGAGCAGCGGGAAGCCGTACGCGCCGGCGGGTAGCTCGGCGACGTCGGCGCCGAAGCGCGGCGTCTCGTACCAGGTCTGGTAGTCGAGCGCCCAGACGCGGGCGTCGGGCCCGAACGACAGCCGGGTGCGGTCGGCGTCGAGACGGCCGTGGCCCTCCAGTCGGGCGAGCGCGTACCGGACGGCCACCCCGTCCCCGCTCGCCCGCACGTGGATCTGCCACTCGACGCCGCTGTCGTGGCGCAGCTCGTGAACCGTCTCGACATGGGTGTACCGGTGGGTGCCCGTCGCCTTGCCGGAACGGGCGGTCCACTCGTCGCTGATCTCCCGGACGCGGGTACGCAGGAGGACCGAACCGGCGTCCAGGTCGACGCCGCCGACGCGGATGCCCAGCCGGACCGCGTCGAGGACGATCCGTCCGGCGTGCCGCACCCGCAGGACGACGTCGTCCGCGCGCGCCTGGACCTCGGGCTCGACGCGCTCGGGCGGTGCCGTCGGGCTGATCTCGTTGACCACGTCGTCTCCGTGCCGTGCGGGAGCCGAACGGGCGGATCCCCTGCTCGGCGGCTTCCGACGCTAGGTTCGCGAGGCACCGGCGGGAATGTTCATTCGGACTCCGGGCCTGGACGATCCGCTGCTGTATGAGAGGGCCGCGCGGCGGCGAGACCCCGCCTGCGGCCCCCTCGGCAGGGACGATCAGCGTGTGAGAGTCCGGTCGGCGGTGTCCCTCGCCGGGGCCGCTCCGGTCGTCGGTGCGCCGGCTGGGCCGTGCCGGTGACCTCCGGCAAGGACGTACACGAAGAGGACGATCATGACAGCGACTCCGGCCCACATGGCCTGTTGCCAGCCGTCGACGAAGGACTCCTGGGCGGCGCGGATCAGTGTCCGCGCCTGGCTACCGGCTCCGTCAGCGGCGGCGATGGCGTTGGCGATGCCGTCGCCGGCCGTGTCGGCGGTGCTGTCCGGCATCCCATCGAGCCGGGGGTCGATGGCGTTGCGGTAGCCGGCGGAGAGCACGGCGCCGAGCAGCGCGATGCCGAGCGCGGTGCCGAACTCCCGGGTGACGTCGTTGAGCGCGGAGGCGACACCTTGACGCTCCCGCGGCAGGGAGGCGGTGATGGCCTCGGTCGCGGGGGTCTGGGTCAGACCCATGCCGAGCCCCATGGCGAGCATGCCCGGCAGGACGGAGAGGTAGCCACCGTCGACGGAGACGAAGGTGGCCATGAGGGCCAGGCCCGCACCGCCGAGGAAGATGCCTGCGGCCATCGTCGAACGCCCGCCGATGCGCGCGGCCAGTCGTGGGGCGAGGCCGGCGGCGAGCATCATCATCACCGCCATCGGCATGAGCGCCAGCGTGGCGCGCAGTCCGGACCAACCGAGGACCGCCTGGAAATACGGGAAGAGGACGACGAAGATCCCCGCCTGCACGCCGAAGACCACCAGAAGCGCCACGGATCCGCTGGTCAGAGTCCGCTCACGGAAGAGACGGACGTCGAGCAGGGGAGCCGGCCGGCGTCGCTCCCACGTCACGAACCCGACGGCGCCGATGACGCCGACGAGCAGGCTCAGAAGCGTCACCGGAGCGGTCCACCCCCGCACCGGGCCCTCGTGCAGGACGACGATGAGCCCGACCGCGGCGATCACGGACGTCAGCGAACCGATGACGTCGAACCCGTGTTCCGACCTCTCCCGCGAGTTCGGCACGGAGCGCAGCGCCATGGTGACGGCGACGGCGACGAGTGCGACCGGCAGGACGAACAGCCACCGCCAGTTGGCCAGGTCCACCAGGGTCGCGGACAGGTACATCCCCAGGATGCCGCCACCGCCGGCGACGCCGGTCCAGACGCCGATCGCCTTGGCGCGCTCGCCGTCAGGAAAGGTCGAGGTGATGACGGCCAGGGTGACCGGCATGATCATCGCTGCGCCGACGCCGCTGAGCAACCGCGCCGCGATCATGATTTCCGACGACGTCGCGAGGCCGGCCACCGCGCTCGCCACCGCGAAGACCACCAGGCCGGTGAGGAGTACGGGACGGCGTCCCCATCGGTCGCCGAGAGCGCCGAGCGGTAGCAGCAGCGCGGCCAGGCTGACGGTGTAGATGTTGATGATCCACAGGACGGTGCTCTGCGAGGCGTGGAACGCGACAGCGATCTCCTGCTGAGCGACGTTCAGCCCGGAGACGGAGGCGATGACCGCCATGAGAGCCACGCACACCGCGATCAGGATCGCGCGACGCCGGCGCGGGTCGTGCACCGTCGTGTCGACGACGTCCGACTGAGCGGACAGGTCCGGGGAGAGCATGCGCGATTTCCCTTCGAGAAGCGCAGGTTGATACGGCGCCGGAGCGGTGCGCCCCGGCGCTGCGCAGGTGGTGTGATCAGGTGCGCCGGGTGGCGCGGACGACGACGTCGTGCAGCGGGACCGGCCGGCCGGGGATCGTGCGAACGTGCTCCTCGGCGCTGGTGATCTCCCACCGGGTGCCGTCCAGGCCCGCGGTGATGTCCGCGAGGGTGACGGAGGCCTCGGCGGGCGGGTGGTGCCCGTGCTCGGCGGGCGGGTGGTGCCCGTGCCCGGTTGTCGCCGAGGTGTGCAGGTGCCCGACGATCAGCAGGGTGCCGCCGGGCGCCACCCAGGCGGATATCCGGTCGTAGAAGGCGAGCTGCGGCATCGCCGGATGCGCGTAGTGCGTCGTGACCAGGTCGAAGCGCTTGTCCGGTTCCCAGACGGTCAGGTCCGCCTCGATCCACCGCACGCGCCCGGACATCCCGCTGGTCGCCTCGCGTTCGGCGGCGAGGGCGAGGGCTTCGGGGGCGATGTCGACAGCGGTGACCTGCCAGCCGTGGGCGGCGAGCCAGATCGCCTCGGCGCCGGCGCCGCACCCGGCGTCCAGGGCACTGCCGGGCGTCAGGTCGCCGGTTGCCTGGGCGAGGTACGGGTTCGGCGGCTTGCCGGCCATGGCGGCGGGCGAGTGGCCGTGTGGCTGGTGCCAGTGCTGGTCCCAGTAGTCCTTGTCGAATGCGTGGGTCATGGGGCGATCCTGACCGCGTACCGAACAGACCGGCAAAAGATTTTGCCGAATGGAAAAATGGGGGGATGAACGAGAACGTGGACCGCACGCTCGACGCCGTCGGCGCGCGGCTGAAGCAGCTCCGGGCCCGCCGCGACATCACGCTCACCGACCTGGCGAAGGAGACCGGCATCTCCGCCAGCACGCTGTCCCGGCTCGAGGCGGGCCTGCGGCGCCCCACGCTCGAGCAGCTCCTCCCGCTCGCCCGCGCCCACGGGGTCACCCTCGACGAGCTCGTCGACGCGCCACCGACCGGCGATCCCCGCATCAACCTGCGCCCCATCTCCGCCGGCGACGGGGCGACCGTCCTACCGCTGACCCGCCGGCCCGGCGGCATCCAGGCCTACAAGTTCGTCCTCCCGGCCGGAACCGACGACCGCGAGCCCGACCTGCGCACCCACGAGGGCTACGACTGGGTGTACGTCCTCAACGGCACGCTCCGCCTGGTCCTCGGCGAGCACGACCTCATCCTGCGAGCCGGGGAGGCCGCCGAGTTCGACACCCGCACCCCACACTGGTTCGGGTCCACCAGCGCCGGTCCCGTCGAGTTCCTCAGCCTCATCGGCAGGCAGGGCGAACGTGTGCACGTCCGGGCCGCACCGCGATCAGGTCAGCCGGATTAGCGCCGGGCGTGCCACGAAGCCAGCGGGAGGAGATCCTGTCTCCGGCCGCCTGGCTGACGACGGTGACCAGCCGCATCTGCCTGGACCTGCTCGGCTCGGCGCGGGCACGCCGGGAACGCTACGTCGGCGCCTGGCTGCCCGAACCGCTGCCCGACCGCACCGAGTGGGACCGTACGGGCAGCGCAGACCCCACCGGCCCCGCAGACCCCGCCGAGCAGATCGTCCAGGACGAGTCGGTCGCCATGGCCTTCCTCGTCGTCCTGGAGTCGATGACACCCGCCGAGCGGGTGGCGCTCGTCCTGCACGACGTCTTCCGGTACCCGTTCGCCGAGATCGCCGACGTGCTCGGCCGCTCCCCCGCGGCCTGCAAGCAGCTGGCGGCCTCCGCCCGGAGGCGGGTCGGCGTCGCGCCCGCTCCGGTGGCGGCGACCGGCCACGCCGACGTGGTGCGGCACGTCAAAGAGGCGTGGGAAACCAGGGACATCGCAGCCCTCGTCGGTCTCCTCAACCCGGCCGCCGTCATGACCGCCGACGGTGGCGGCGTGGTCGGCACCGTCCTGCTCCCGATCGAGGGCGGTGCGCGCATCGCCCACTACATGATCGCCATCGCCGACCGGACTCCGGGACTCGAACTCGTGCAGCGGTCGGTCAACGGCATGCCGGGCCTGGTGGCCCAGCGCGCCGGCGCCGTCACGACCGTAGCCTCGTTCGAGATCTCCGACGGGCGGGTGACCAGGATCTGGGTGGTCCGCAACCCGGAGAAGCTACGGCGGTGGGCGCGGGGAAACCGGCCGGGCCCCGTTCGCGATCACCTCGACGATCACTCGTGAGGAGCCTCGGTCACCGGCGGCCCGGCCCAGTCGACGACCTCCGGCCTCAGCGCTGTTCGTCGGCGAACGCGGCACGCGGATCGAGGAGCTGACCCCTCGCGTACTCCTCGTCGAAGCCGGCCTGTCCCAGCGCTTCGATCGCGGCGACGCGCATCTTGGCGAGATCGGCGGCGTCGTCGGGGTCCGGGATCTGACCCAGCGCGGCGAACGCGGCATCCGTGACGCCGACCATCCGGGCCGCCCGCGGGTGATCGCCCTCCGCCGAGGCCAGCGCCGCGCCCGCCACGCAGACGTACGGCACGAAGTCGGCCCAGCCGTTGCCGAACACCCGTTCCCGGTTCTCGGCGAAGAGCTTCCTCGCCACGTCGAGGTTACCCAGGCCCAACTCGCAGAACGCGAGGTTGTGATATTCCGAGTTGACCGTCTCCGGCCGGTCCAGCGCCTCGTTGAGGGCGATGCTCTCCCGGTACAGATCCCGCGCACGGAGCAGGTCGCCGGACATGCGCGCCACCCCGGCGAGCACGTGCCTCGGCCGTTCCTCGAGGCCGCGGTCGCCGGAGCGCAGCGCGACCTCGAGAGCCTCGCGGGCTCGGGCCTCCCCGGCGGAGAGGTCACCGCGACGGATGGCGACCCGAGCCAGGCTGTAGCGGGCCTCCACCTCCCCCGCCGGGTCACCTGCCGCTTGGGCCCGCGCGATCTCGGCCTCGCTCATACGCACCACGGCGTCGCTCTCACCGCGCCGGAAGGCCGCGCGTACGTTCGTACTGAAGTTCATGGTCCCCCCCACACATCTGTCTTGAAGCGGTCAGGTACGGGTTTCGTCACCCGGCCAGAAACACGGTCCAGTTCTCCACGAGCCGGAAGCCCATCGACTCGTAGAGCGGCCGGCCCATCTCACTGGACTGCAGGTAGGCGGCGTCCGCGCCGGCCGCGATGCCATCCGCCAGCACGGTCTCGGTGATCGCCCTGCCCAGGCCACAACCCCGCGCGGACGCGGCGACGGCGATGTTGAACACGCCGACCACACCGCGGGTCACGATCCCGAGGCCGGTGCCGGCGGGCCGGCCAGACTCCTCGGCCAGGTAGCCGCTGACGGGGTCGGCGTCGAGCACCCCACCGCCCATCAGCGAGCCGAAGATCCCCTCGGGCGCCTCGAAGCCCTCGGTGAGGACCTCGGTGTAGAGGTCGCTCTCGGCCGCGCCGACCCGGCGGACCGGCTTGCGCTGTTCCAGGCCGACCCGGAACACCAGATCCTTCGCATCGCAGGCCATCAGCGGCATTTCACTGCGGTTGAGCAGCCCGTGCCGGGCGGCGAGAGCGGCGACGTCGTCGTCCGCCTTCCGAACCATGATCGACCAGCGCTCGGCCTGCCGGCCGACCTCGGTCGCCATCTTGTCGAGCGCCCCGAGGTCCGGCTCCCGCGTCGTGTCGTAGGCCACGTTGAGCGTCGCGACGCGGGCCTGGGTCACCGCGGCGCGGGCGGTGCCCTGCTCGGCGTACCAGCCCTTCGGGGTCACCTCGCAGAGAAATTCGATGGCGTCGAAGTACGCCGCCGCCATCCGGTCAGCAGTGCTGTTCATGGCTTGCCCCCTCGTGTTTCCCATAGCCGCGGCAACCGTAGCCGGACACCGTGACCTGCCGTCCGCAGGCCAGGCCGGGTCCACGGATGGCACCTTGGCGGTTGCCGGATGCCGCGGCAGCCGCTCCGGACAGTGATCGAGTGCCGCCCAGGAGCAGTGCCACCATCGGCATTCAGATCAGATGAGAACCGACTGTCAATAAGCGAATCACGATTGAGTGAGGCCACAGGCGACCCGGATTCTGCAAGGCATCGAGATTCCCATCCCGGCGGGCGGAGTTCCTGGCCGACGGGGAGAAACCACCCCTATGCTTGCCGCCGGCAAACACTACGGCTCATCCGGGCCGAGGGACACCAGTGCAAGGATTTGCGAATGCGCCGGAATTCTGCTCTGAACAACGGCACTGCTGACATCAACCACGCAACACCGAACGACGAACCGCCGACCTCCACCACGGAGGGCGTCGCGCGCCGATCCGCGGTGGCCGAGGAACAGGACTTTCTCGACGTGGCCACGGCCCGGCGCGACAGGTTGGCCGACCACCTGCAGGCCGAGCTCTCGTCAGAGGCCCTGGACGCGTTGGAGCGGGCGCGGCAGCGCATGCTGCGCCAGCAGTACGAAGAGCTACGGCGAGCGCGGGAAGGGCTGGTCTTCGGCCGCCTGGACGGCCTCGACGGCAGCGTGCGACACATCGGCCGTATCGGTCTCCGCAACGACGGCGAGGACAGTGAGCCACTGCTGGTGGACTGGCGCGCTCCCGCGGCTCGGCCGTTCTACACCGCGACGGCCGTCGACCCACAGGGTCAGGCGCGGCGCCGGCACATACGCACGGCGGCATCGACCGTCGTCGGCGTGGACGACGAACCACTGGACGGGACCATAACGGCGGAACTCGTCGGTGAAGGCGCTCTTCTGGCCGCCCTCGACCAGCGGCGCACCGGCCGCATGTCGACGGCGATCTCCACACTGCAACGCGAACAGGACGACATCATCCGGGCCGAGGCGACCGGCCCCCTGATCGTTCAGGGCGGTCCCGGCACCGGCAAGACCGTGGTTGCTCTGCACCGCGTCGCCTACCTGCTATTCGCCCACCCGAAGATGGCCGACCAAGCGGTGCTGGTCCTCGGCCCCTCGCCGCGGTTCCTCCAGTACATCGCTCAGGTGCTGCCCGCGCTCGGTGAGACCGCCGTCGTCTCGGCGACCTGCGACACCCTGCTGCCCGAAGTCCGCGTGGGCCGCGACGAGAGCCGGCATCTCGCCGAGATCAAGGGCCGCGCCCTCTGGCAGACCGCGCTCGAGAACTACGTCACGTCGCTGCTCCCCCGGCCCCGCGAGCTGAAGCTGCGCTGGGAGGGCGACTTCTACGTCATCCCAGCCTCAACAGTGGCACAGGCACTCGTCTCGGCGGTGCAGGGACGCCCGTACCACCGCGCCCGCGCGGCGTTCGCCGAGCAGCTGCACCACCTCCTCGCCGAAGCCGTCGTCGAGCAGCGCGAGGCGCTGATGAACGAGATGGAGGAGGGCTTCGAGGACATCCTCGCCCGCGTCGACCGGGACATGCGGCAAGACCACCATCGCGGCAGAGCGCCCACCGGCATCGACAGCGACGGACTACTCTCCGACGAAGAGATCGAACACCTTCGTCATCGGATCGCCGAGAACGCCGCCATCGCCCGGTTCATCGAGGCATGGTGGCCCACCCTCGACACGGAGACACTCCTGCGTGATCTCCTGGCCGACCGCGCCCTGCTGACCCGGTTCGCCCCGCAGCTGTCCCCGCAGGAGATCACCGCCGTCTCGGCCGAGCCCGCCCCGTGGGCATCGAGCGACATACCCCTACTCGACGCCCTCGCCGACCTGCTGGGCGAGGTCGACGCCCCGCCACCACAGGGCGAGTTCGTCGCCGACCGCGCTCGCCGGCAGCGCGGCTGGGTGTACGGCCACGTCGTCGTCGACGAAGCGCAGGAGCTGTCCGAGATGCAGTGGCAAATGGTCCTACGGCGCTGTCCCAGTCGTTCCATCACCGCCGTCGGTGACATCGACCAAACGGAGGCAGCGCACCGGCACACCAGTTGGGCGCAAGCGGTGCAGGCTGCTTTCGGAGACCGCTGGACCGCCGCGGAACTCACCATCTGCTACCGGACCCCGCGTGAGGTCATGGACCTCACCGAACCGGTCTTGACGAAAGCCGGCAGCCACAACGCGCCGCCACGGGCCGTACGCTCCTCCGGCCTCGCCCCCTGGGTCCGCACGATCACGCCCGCCGAGCTTGCCGACGCCGCCGCCCGTGCTCTGCGAGAGCTGCAGCAACGATGGCACGGTGGCACCGTCGGGGTCATCGCCCCCGCCGTGCGCATCGCCGAACTCCGAGCCGTGCTGGGCGACGTGTCGGTGCTGACCGCGACCCAGTCCAAAGGCCTGGAGTGGGACGCGACGCTACTCGTCGACCCCCAGGGCATCGCCGCTGAACCGCGCGGCTGGAACGGCCTCTACGTCGCGCTCACCCGATGCACCCAGGAACTCGGACAGCTGGTACTCACGCGGCAATCGCCACGCCCTGGGCCGACAGCTCCGGATGTTCGGCGGGTCCTCAAGACGTAAGGATCGGCCTGCCTGAAGGTGAGAAGGGCGAACAGCTGCCGGAACCGGCTCCGACGAGCTGTGGGCGGAGATCGCGCGACTGTCACCGCCTCGACCACCACAGCGATGCCGATGCCCTGGCCTCCTCGCGGCCAGCGCTCGTCACACCCGCCCGCCCCAGCCACGAATCCGAACTGCCGGCGTCTGGCTCGGCCCGGGTGATGCCGCGCCCAGCCGTTCGAGCTCGGGACGAGCGGGGACCTCACATTTCCAGATCCCGGCGCCCGACCCGCCACCAGCGCTCCGCCGCCGAAGGGCCGTACCAACCTGCGGCGGGCCCGGCCGGGTGGACACCGCAGGTCGGGCATGCCCGCTCCGCCCTGGGCCGTTCGATCCCGCAGGCGAGACAGTGCGTGGCGGAGGGGATTCCGGCGGCGTGGCGATCGAGTACGCCCCGCACGACCTCGGCGATAGGTCGTGTCGGATGGTGCTCAAGGTCGGGGCAGTAGGCGATCCCCGACCCGCCCCACGAATTCCACGGCGGCCGCGTTCGCGGCACGCGTACACCCGCCGCCTTCTCTCGGCGCCGCAGCTCGGCGTACTCCCTGGCTCGCGGCACGACCACGTCGCGTACCCGTTGAAGCTCCTCCACAGCGCGCACGAGCGCGTCCGGATCGTCTTCGAGCCTGCGTGGAATGCGGGCCGAGACGACCAGGTGGTGCCAGGAGGCGCGGAACCCGTACGGCGCGCAGTCCAGCGCGCACTCCCGCAACGCGTGCAGCCTCCGCCGGAGCGGGAGTGCGCTGTCGCGGACGCGGCTGGCCTGCAGGGGGAAGCTGGTCACCGGGGCCATGGTTGTCCAGCGCAGCGCACCGCGCCACCACATTCCGACAGCCGATCGCTGGTCGAGGAGAGGAACAACATTCCCGCCCTGGCCGGCCCGTAGGGGCTGGCCAGGGCGGCGAAGGAATGGATCAGGGCCGCAGCCACCACGGGCTGGTGTAGGCCACCCCGAAGTCGTTGCACGGGTGACCGGCCGGGCCGGGGGTGCCGTTGGGCTGGGAGGGGTCGGAGACCCGCAGCACCACCCAGTCTCCGTCGGCGACGTCGAGTGGCACGGTGAAGTCGGCGACCTGGCCGCTGACCGTGTCGATGACGTCGACGACTGTCGGCGCGGAGGTTCCCGGACGCAGGACCTGGATCCGCAGCGGCATGCCCTCCCAGACCGGGCCGCGGTCCACGTCCAGCAGGAACCGCACGTCGCCGGAGGTCACGTTGAGCACGCCACCCATGCGGACCCCGTTGGCGGTGGCGTCCACCCGCAGTCCGGACACCCGGGTGGCGAAGGAGCGGCGGGCGGCCATCGCCTCGAACACCGCGGCGCGGGTGTTCTCGGTGACCCAGAGGCCGCTGCGGCCCTTGCCCTCGTGGAATCCCCAGGTCGTGCCGTGCTCGTCGGTGACGCCGGTCAGGCCCGGTCGCCAGCCGGCGTTCAGGCAGGCCACCAGGGGTGAGGTCAGCCCGGAGGACCAGCCCTCGAACAGGTAGTCGTCGGTGCGGTTGAACATCTCCAACCCGACGAACTGGTTGCGGACGGAGGCGTCGAAGGAGAAGTTGTTGAACCGGCCCGGCTCCCGGCCGGGGTGGTTGAAGCTGGCCAGACCGCCGGCGCGGCCGGTGAGCCAGTCGTACAGGTTGCCGGGGCTGCTGGCCCGCAGCAGGTCGGCGAAGTCGGAGGTGTTCCAGACGTTGATGTGCCCCTGCAACGGATGCGACCACTCGAACCCGCGGATCGCCGTGAACTGACCCGGGTCGTTGGCGGCGTTGGCCAGGTCGCCGGTGGTCCGCCACTCCGAGGAGCTGAGCCCGTCGATCGCGAAGAGCGTGGCGTGGTCGGTGAGCGCGGCGACGTCCAGCCCGGCCTCGCGCATCGAGGCGAAGGCGGCGTCGGCGCTGCCGTCACCGTCCGACATGACCGTGTGGTTGTGCATGTCGGCGTGCACGAGCGTCGTGCCCTGGGTGATCAGGGACGTCCGGGCGGCGCCGGCCGCGGCGGTCGCGGTCGGGGCGCTGGCCGTCGTCGTCGTGGCCGCCTGGGCCGAGCCCGGCAGCGCCGCCAGCATCAGCATTCCGCCGGTACCGGCCAGCATCGCGCGCCGGCCGAAGGACGGGGCGACGTTCACCTGGCCGTACGGCACCTCGTCGTCGGTCGGCTGGTCGTGGTGGCAGTGGTGGGGATGATGTCCACTCATAGAAAGATATAAGCATTCATCGATCCGACGGCGACACCAAACTGAGTCGTCGGCCAGGCGAACAGTGCGGTACGGGCTCCCCCCATCCTCCGTCCGCGCCGGCTGGGACCGGGGGCGGACAGGCGACCGACGAGGCGCACCTGCCCGCCCATCGTCAGCCCTCCTTCGTGCAGGTGAGCACGATCGTCTTGTCGGTGCGGACCATCGCACCCGCCTTCGCGCTCTGCTTCGTGACCGTCCAGTTCGGCGGGGACAACACCACCTTGTCGTCGTCGTCCTGCGATCCGAAGGTCACCTTCGTGAATCCCATGTCCGTCAACGTCTCGTAGGCGACCTGCGCGTTCTCGCCGACGAGGTTCGGCATCTTCAACTGGGCCGCCGCCGAGGGCGACGGGAGGGCGGCCGAGGTCGGCGGGACGGCCGGAGTCGTCGCGGCCGGGCTGCTCACCGCCGGCCCGTCGCTCATTGGCACGACGGGGGCCGGCTGGCGGGCCGATTCGGCTCTCGAATCGTTGGCACTCTGGATGACCGCCCCCAGGATCGCGCGGGTACAGCAGAACGCGACGAGCCCGGCGATCACGATCCCGATGATCACGACCGCGGGCAGACGCCGCTTCGGGGGCGGCGGAGGGAAGTGCGGGGTGGGGTTCGGCGG
>NZ_SMKG01000170.1 GCF_004348525.1 Micromonospora sp. 15K316
GGGGACGGCGCTGCCCGCGGTT
This sequence comes from Micromonospora sp. 15K316, assembly GCF_004348525.1. GTDB lineage: Bacteria > Actinomycetota > Actinomycetes > Mycobacteriales > Micromonosporaceae > Micromonospora. The sequence goes on from NZ_SMKG01000170.1 coordinate 23, forward strand.
CAACAGCAGCGCCCCGCCGATCAGGATGGCCGCGCCGAGCAGTACCGCTCGGAACGCGTCGGTGACGATGTAGCCGAATCCGACGGCCGCGACGATGCCGAGCACGATCACGGTGACCGGCGACATGCTGGACCGGCCGCGGCCGAGCATCGACTCGATCGGTGACGCGGTGTCGCCCTCCCCGGGGATGATCAGCCACGCGGCGAGGTAGACCAGGATGCCGACCCCGCCGAAGAACCCGAGCACCGCGAGGAGCACCCGCCAGAGCACCGGGTCGGTGTTGGTCGCGCGGCCGATGGCGGCGCAGACACCGGCGAGGTAGCGCCCGTCACGTGGGCGGACCAGCCCGTACCGCGTGGTGAAGCCGGCCGCGCCGGGCGGGGGGCCACCCGCCGCGCCGGCCGGACCACCGGGCGGTGGCGGCGGGGTACCCCCGCCCCCGGCGTATCCGAAGGCCGGGCCGAAACCCGGGGTGGGGCCGGCGCCTGCCGTCTCCGGTCCCGGGCCGTACCCGGCCGCGCCCGACCCGGCGTCCGCCGGCCCGCCCGCCGGGGCCGCGGCGGGCGGCGGGCCGGCGGGGGCGGTCCCGGGCCGGCCGGTGGACGCGGGCGGAGGCGTTGCTCCGTCCGGCGGTGCCGCCCCTGCGCGGGGCGGCTGGGCAGCTTCCTCGGTCATGCCTCCGATCCTGCTGCTTCATCCGCCCGAGCGACCTCAGGAGCCGACCCTGACGGCACCCTGAGATCCCGGGGCGGGAATGTCGGGGGCGTCCCCGTGGTCGACGTGCGTCGCAGCGTGTGACGATCGGAGCCGTACCACCGTCAGGCGCAGGCCGCACCGCCACGGCCCGGCGCCGTCGCCGCGACGAGGGAGCTTCCGATCAGCAGCGTCAGCCCGCCACCGCGCCTCTACCGCGCCCCGGAGCACCGGATGGCCGCCGGGGTGGCCGCCGGTATCGCCGATCATCTCGGCATCTCGGTGTTGCGGGTACGGGTGGCCTTCATGGTCCTGCTCGGGCTGAGCGGGCTCGGCCTGCTGCTCTACGCGGCCTTCTGGGCGGTGGTGCCGCTGCGTCCCGGTGACAGCGGGGTGCCGCCGCGTCGCGACGTGGCGCAGCTGCTGCCGTTCGTGGCGATCGGGCTCGGCGTCCTGCTGGTCCAGGTGATGGTCTTCGACTCGATCGGCGCGGCCGGTACGGCCGGCTGGCTGGTGGCGATCATCGCGGTGGGCGCGGGGGTGATCTGGCACCAGTCGGAGCCCGAGCGCCGCCGCCGGTGGGGCGAGTCCCTGCCGGTGCCGTGGCTCGGCGCCGTGGTCGAGGAGAGCGACCGGCGCGCGTTCGTGCTCCGCTTCATCGGCGGCGGGGTGCTCGTGGCGGTCGGCATCATCGGGGTCGCCGCCGTCTACTCGCCGGCCCAGAACCTCGACGCGGTGATCAACGGCGTCATCTTCGCGCTGGTCGGCCTCGCCGGGGTGGGGGTGGTCGCCGCGCCGGTGCTGTGGCGGACGTACAACCAGCTCCGCTCGGAGCGGGAGGGACGCATCCGCGAGCAGGAACGGGCCGAACTCGCCGCGATGGTGCACGACCAGGTGCTGCACACCCTCGCCCTGATCCAGCGCAACGCGGGCGACGTCAAGACGGTGCAGCGGCTGGCCCGGGGCCAGGAGCGGTCGCTGCGCAACTGGCTCTACAAGCCGACCGCGTCGCCGACCGAGCGCTTCGCGGCCGCCCTTGAGCAGGCCGCCGCCGAGGTCGAGGACACCTTCGCGATCAACGTCGAGGCGGTGGTGGTCGGCGACCGGGAGACCGACGAGCGGGTCGGCGCGCTGGTCGCCGCCGCGCGCGAGGCGCTGGTGAACGCCGCCCGGCACGCCGGGGTGCAGACCGTCTCGCTCTACGCCGAGGTGGAACCCGAACAGGTCAGCGTCTTCGTCCGGGACCGGGGGAAGGGATTCGACCCGGATACGGTGGAGGACCACCGGCACGGGGTACGTGGTTCGATCGTCGGGCGGATGAGACGGCACGGCGGTCGGGCCGAGATCCGGTCCACGCCGGGGGAGGGCACCGAGATCCGGTTGATCCTGCCGATCTCCCGGGACTCGTCCACTGCGGAAAGGGACAGATGACGATGGCCGAGCAGCCGATGGAATCGGTCGAGGAGGCGGGTGGCCGCGTCGAACGGCTGCGGGTGTTCCTCGTGGACGACCACGCCATGTTCCGTGCCGGCGTACGCGCCGAGCTCGGCGCCCACGTCGAGGTGGTGGGTGAGGCGAGCACGGTGGCCGAGGCGGTCAACCGGATCGCCGCGACCGTGCCGGACGTGGTCCTGCTCGACGTGCACATGCCCGACGGCGGTGGGCGGGCGGTGCTGGAGTCGATGCGGCGCAGCCATCCGCAGGTCAAGTTCCTGGCGCTGAGCGTCTCGGACGCCGCCGAGGACGTCATCGGGCTGATCCGGGCCGGGGCTCGCGGCTATGTCACCAAGACCATCTCCCCGGACGAGCTGACCGCGGCGATCCGCCGGGTGGCCGACGGGGACGCCGTGTTCAGCCCCCGGCTGGCCGGGTTCGTGCTCGACGCCTTCGCGGCCCGCCCGGACGCCCCGGTCGCCGATCCCGAGCTGGACCAGCTCACCAACCGGGAGCGGGAGGTGCTCCGGCTGCTCGCCCGGGGGTACGCGTACAAGGAGATCGCCAAAGAGCTGTTCATCTCGATCAAGACGGTCGAGACGCACGTCTCCAACGTGCTGCGCAAGCTGCAGATGTCCAACCGGTACGAACTGTCCCGGTGGGCCGCCGACCGCCGGCTGGTGTGAGCGGCGGCGCCCTTCGCTCACTCGGTACGAAGCACGGTGAAGGCCTCGACCAGGCGGCCGGGGGGCAGGCCCGCGTTGTCCGCGGCGGTGGTGAGCCGGGCTCGGATCCAGCTCTCCACGTCGAAGTGTCCGGTCTGCGAGCGGTGGGCGCGCATCGCCGCCAGCTTGCGGTCGAACCGGTCGGTGATGTCGACCGCGTGGTCCGGGGCGGGTCCGCCCGCGTACCAGACCTCCCGGACGACCCAGGGCGCCAGCCCCTCGCCGATGAGCTCCGGGTGGGCGAACCGGTTGCGCGCGTCGGGGTAGACGGCACAGGTGGCGGCCTCACCGACGGCGAGGTGGTCGGGGTGGCTCGCCCCGGTGAGCTGCTCCCAGCGCCGCAGCGGGAGTGGGTCACGACCCGGTCGGGCCGGAACCGGCGGATCGCCGCGACGATGTCGCGACGGAGCGCGAGGGTGGGGGCGAGCGCGCCGTCCGGGTAGCCGTCGAGGTGTTGGACCTGCGCGACACCGAGCGCCGCGGCGGCGGCCCGCTGCTCCGCCTCTCGTAGCCGCGGTACCTCCGCCCGCTCGGTGTCGTCGAAGCCGCCCGCCTCCCCCCGGGTGACGATGAGGTAGGCGACCTCGATACCCTCATCCCTCCAGCCGGCGATCGTGCCCGCGCAGGCGAAGTCGACATCATCCGGATGGGCAAAAACCGCAAGCGCGCGACGGACGTCGGCGAGGGCCGGAGCGGACGCGGGAAAGCTCACAGAGGCCGAGACTACGCGCGCAAAGGGCGTGTGGGTGGGACAAGGTCTTACCTGCTCAGAGCGGCATGAGCTGCGTTTTTCATGATCTTTTCTCAAGTATCGGCAACGTGGCGGCCAACTAACGTCTTGATAACGGCACCTTCACGGAACCGGCCGGTTGGTGTCACAGTGGCAGCACCTCGCCCCCCGGTGTGAGGCACCCCGCACGACCTGACCCCCACGCCCGACCGCTGAGGACCGCGGTGCCGTGGGGGCGACGCGTGCCCGGTGTCGAACCCGAGCGGGTGGGGCGGCCCGGCGGATCGGTGCACCAGGGGGTGTCCCGAATTCCCAGTGGTGTTCGGCGGTCCGCGGTAACCGGGTCGCCGTTGCGTCACCCCCAAGACGTGCGTGATACCCACGACGGAACCAGGTTAGAAAGAGGAGGCCCCTCGGAATGAGAGTCTCGAAGCGGACGAGCGGCGCGGTTGCGCTGGGCGCGGCGGTCGCGCTCATCGCGTCCGGCTGCTCGGGTAGCGACGACGGCGGCGACGCCGGCAACACCGCAGACGGCGCCATCGTCATCGACGGCACCCAGCCGGAGGTTCCCCTGGTTCCGGCGAACACCACCGAGACCGGTGGTGGCGCGATCATCGACTACCTGTGGACCGGGCTGGTCGAGTACCCGAACAACGGCGGCGCGCCGCAGAACGCGGTCGCCGAGTCGATCGAGACGACCGACTCCAAGGTCTACACGATCAAGATCAAGAAGGGCCTGAAGTTCCACGACGGCAGCGAGGTGAAGGCAGCGAACTTCACCAAGGCCTGGAACTGGGCGGCCTACTCGCCGAACGGCGCGCAGAACGCCAGCTTCTTCGCCGACATCCAGGGCTTCGCCGACGTGCAGTCGGAGGACCCGGACGCCGACGGCCCGCAGAAGGCGCCGGAGCCGAAGGCCAAGGAGATGTCCGGCTTGAAGGTCGTCGACGACTACACCTTCGAGGTCACCCTCTCCGCGCCGACCGCGGTGTTCCCCACCAAGCTCGGCTACAGCGCCTTCGTGCCGCTGCCGGACGTGTTCTTCACCCAGACGCCGGACGAGTTCGGCAAGAAGCCGGTCGGTAACGGCCCGGTGAAGTTCGTGTCGTGGGAAGACGACGTCATGATCAAGCTGACGCGCTTCGACGACTACACGCTGCGCGACAAGATGAAGATCAAGGACGTCGACGTCAAGCTCTACCAGGAGGACACGGCGGCGTACAACGACCTCCTCGCTGGCAACCTCGACTTCCAGCAGCAGGTCCCGGTCTCGGCGCTCGCCGGTGACAAGTGGAAGAACGACCTGGGCGAGCGGGCGATCCAGTCGACCACGCCGTCCACGGGCATCATCGCCTTCCCGATGTACGACGCCAAGTTCAAGGACCCGAAGCTGCGTAAGGCGATCTCGCTGGCCGTCAACCGGCAGGAGATCACCGACAAGATCTTCTTCGGCAATCGCACCCCGGCCGACAGCTGGGCCAACCCGCTCACCCCGGGCGCCGTGGCCGGCAACTGCACCGCCTGCCAGTTCAACGCCGACGAGGCCAAGCGGCTCTACGCCGAGTCCAGCGGCTACCAGGGCGAGATGGTCTTCTACTACAACGCCGACGCCAGCCACAAGGACTGGATGGAGGCCGTTGCGCAGAGCGTGAAGAACGTGCTGGGCATCAACGCCCGGGCCGAGGGCATCCCGACCTTCGCGGTCTTCCGTCAGCAGATCAACGCCCACAAGATGACCGGTCCGTACCGTGCCGGTTGGCAGCAGGACTACCCGGACGTCGAGAACTGGGTCAACCCGCTCTACGTCAAGGGTGGCTCGTCGAACGACGGCCTGTACAGCAACCCGCAGGTCGACGCCCTCGCCAAGGAGGCCAGCGGCGCCGCCAACCTCGACGAGGCGCACAAGAAGTTCGCCGAGGCCGTCAAGCTCATCGACGCGGACGTCCCCTCGATCCCGGTCTACTTCCAGGGTCAGCAGTCCGGCCACTCGGACAAGATCAAGAAGGTCGAACTGACCAACGTCGGCGAGATCGACATCACCTCCGTCGAGCTCTGATCCGTACGGTCTGACCCAGGTCGGGCTCACCACACCAGGTGAGCCCGACCTGGGGCCGTTCCGCGAGGGGTGCACAAGACCCCTCGACGTCAACAAGCGCGTCGGTCGCCGACGCGCCCCCTGTCTGGAGGACCACCCCATGGGCCGTTATCTGTTGAGACGGCTGCTCCAACTCGTCCCGGTCTTCATCGGAACGACCTTGCTGATCTACGTGCTCGTCTGGGTGATGGTGCCCGGCGACCCGTTCGCCGGCAAGTGCGGTGAGCGGCCCTGCCCGCCCGGTTTCGTCGCCATGATGACCGAGAAGTTCCAGCTGGATCAGCCGTGGTACGTGCAGTACGCCACGTACATGAAGAACCTCTTCCAGGGGGACTTCGGCACGACCTGGAGCGGTCGCTCGATCAACGACATCATCGCCACGGCGTACCCGAACACGCTGAAGCTGGCCCTGGTGGCCCTGGCGATCGAGGCGCTGATCGGTCTCACCGCGGGCGTGCTGAGCGGCTTGCGACGTAACGGCTTCCTGGACAACCTGGTCCTGGTCTCCACGCTCTTCCTCATCGCCCTGCCGATCTTCGTCGTCGGCTTCCTGCTCCAGTGGCTGTTCGGCGTGCAGTGGGGTCTCGTCAAGCCCACCGTGTCGGCCGAGATGCCCTTCTCCGAACTGCTCGTTCCCGGCTTCGTGCTCGGTAGCGCCTCGATGGCGTACATCGCCCGGGTTGCCCGCACCAGCATCTCGGAGAACCGCCGCTCCGACTACGTTCGCACGGCGATCGCCAAGGGCCTGCCGATGCGCCGGGTCGTCGGCGTGCACCTGCTGCGCAACTCGCTGATCCCGGTGATCACCCTGCTCGGCACCGACCTCGGCGCCCTGATGGGCGGTGCCATCGTCACCGAGGGCATCTTCAACATCAGGGGCATCGGCGGGACCGTCTACCAGGCGATCACCACCAAGGAGAGCGCGACGGTGGTCTCCATCGTGGTCATCCTGGTGCTCGTCTATCTCCTGATGAACCTACTGGTGGACCTGCTCTACGCCGCCCTGGACCCGAGGATCCGCTATGAGTGAGCGCAGCGAACGAATCATCAACGCGGTGTGCCGGTCCGCTCGGGGCGGCACCGAGCCGAGCGAGGTGGCGGCATGAGTGACCCGACTGCTGCTTCGATCGTCTCCACACCTCCGGCGCACCAGCCCACCGAGATCGGCGGCCCGACCAACGCGGGACAGCCCGCGCACGCCAAGCAGGAGAAGCCTCGCGGCCTGCTCGGTGACGCCTGGCGCGACCTGCGGCGCAAGCCGCTCTTCTGGATCTCCGCGGCGTTCATCCTGCTCTTCGTCGTGATGGCCGCCTTCCCCTCGCTCTTCACCTCGGCCGACCCGACCGCCGGCAACCTGAGCCGCAGCCTCGAGAAGCCGTCCGGCCACGCCTGGTTCGGCTACGACATCCAGGGCCAGGACGTCTTCGCCCGGACGATCTACGGCGCCAACGCCTCGATCGTGGTGGCGCTGCTCTCGGTGATCGGCACGCTGCTGATCGGCGGCACCATGGGGATGATCGCCGGCTTCCGTGGCGGCTGGGTGGACGCCCTGCTCTCCCGGATCGCCGACGTCTTCTTCGGCCTGCCGTTCGTGCTCGGCGCGATCGTCATCCTGACCACCTTCAACGGCGTCGGCAGCAACAACGGCGAGTGGGAGGTCAAGGGCCTCGTCATCGCCTCGCTGGTCGTGCTGAGCTGGCCGGTCGTGATGCGGCTCATGCGCTCCTCGGTGCTCGCCACCAAGGAGGCCGACTACATCGTGGCGGCCCGGGCGCTCGGCGCCGGGACCACTCGGATCGTCCTCAAGCACCTGCTGCCGAACTGCCTGGCCCCGATCCTGGTGTACGGCACGATCATGGTCGGCTCCTTCATCGGCGCCGAGGCGACGCTCTCCTTCCTGGGCGTCGGGCTGAAGTCTCCTGTGGTCTCGTGGGGCATCATCATCAACGAGGCGCAGGACCTGGTCCGGGTCGCTCCGTACCTGCTCTTCTTCCCCGCCGCGTTCCTCGTCGCGGCCGTGCTGAGCTTCGTGATGCTCGGCGAGGCCGTCCGCGAGGCCCTCGATCCGAAACTCCGCTAGGGGAGATTCAGTTGTCCGACATTCTCGTGTCCGAGCAGTCCGCCGCGGGAGCCTCCGGGCGTCCCGCCGGCCGGCTGCTCGAAGTCGACGACCTCCGGGTGGAGTTCCGTACCCGTGACGGCGTCGCCAAGGTCATCAACGGGGTCACGTACCACGTCGACGCGGGGGAGACCCTCGCCGTGCTCGGCGAGTCCGGCTCCGGCAAGAGCGTCACCGCGCAGACCATCATGGGCATCCTCGACACCCCGCCCGGGTTCGTCACCGGCGGTCAGGCGCGCTTCCACGGCAAGGACATGCTCACGATGTCCTTCGAGGAGCGTCGTCGCATCCGCGGCGAGGGCATCGCGATGATCTTCCAGGACGCGCTCTCCGCGCTGAACCCGGTCTTCACCGTCGGGTTCCAGATCGCCGAGCAGTTCCGCATCCGCCGCGGCATGAGCCGCTCGGACGCCAAGAAGCGCGCGATCGAGATGCTCGACCAGGTCAAGATCCCGAACGCCAAGGGCCGGTTCAGCAACTACCCGCACCAGTTCTCGGGCGGTATGCGGCAGCGGGCGATGATCGCCATGTCGCTCGCGCTCGACCCGGAGGTGCTGATCGCCGACGAGCCGACGACCGCGCTGGACGTGACCGTGCAGGCCCAGATCATGGACCTGCTGGCCGAGCTCCAGCGTGAGCGGCAGATGGGCATGATCCTGATCACCCACGACCTCGGCGTGGTCGCCGACGTCGCGGACCGGATCGCGGTCATGTACGCCGGCCGGATCGTCGAGGAAGCCGACGTGTACGACCTGTACGCGAAGCCGGCGCACCCGTACACCCTGGGCCTGCTCAACTCGATCCCGCGGTTGGACGAGAAGGGGCAGGAGCTGCGCACCATCAAGGGCCTCCCGCCGAACCTGATGAACATCCCGCCGGGCTGCCCGTTCAACCCGCGCTGCCCCATGGCGCAACCGGTCTGCCGGGAGAAGCTGCCGCCGCTGCTGCAGATCGGCGCCGGCCGCGCCAGCGCCTGCCACTTCGCCGAGGAGCTGGTGAACCGTGACTGAGAACATCCTCGAGGTCCGCGACCTGGTCAAGCACTACCCGATCCACCGCGGCGTGGTGTTCAAGAAGACCATCGGTCACGTCAAGGCGGTCGACGGCGTCTCCTTCGAGCTGCGTCAGGGCGAGACCCTGGGCGTGGTCGGGGAGTCCGGCTGCGGCAAGTCGACGCTCGCCCGGGTGCTGATGAACCTGGAGAAGCCGACCGGCGGCAGCGTGCACTACAAGGGGCAGGACATCTCCAAGCTCTCCGGTGGAGGGCTGCGCCGCCTGCGCCGGCAGATCCAGCTGGTGATGCAGGACCCGTACACCTCGCTGAACCCGCGGATGACTGTCGGTGACCTGATCGGCGAGCCGTTCGAGATCCACCCCGAGGTGGCCCCGAAGGGCAGCCGGCGGGGCAAGGTCAAGGAGCTCCTCGACCTGGTCGGTCTCAACCCGGAGCACATCAACCGGTACCCGCACCAGTTCTCCGGCGGTCAGCGGCAGCGCATCGGCATCGCCCGGGCGCTCGCCCTGCGGCCGGAGATCATCGTCTGCGACGAGCCGGTGTCGGCGCTGGACGTCTCCATCCAGGCACAGGTGATGAACCTGCTGGAGAAGCTCCAGGCCGAGTTCGGCCTGGCGTACGTCTTCATCGCGCACGACCTGTCGGTGGTGCGGCACCTCAGCGACCGGGTCGCCGTGATGTACCTCGGCAAGATCGTGGAGATCGGCACCGAGGACGAGATCTACGAGCGGCCGACCCACCCGTACACCCAGGCGCTGCTCTCCGCGGTGCCGGTGCCGGACCCGACCGTGCGCGAGCACAAGGCGATCATCCGGCTGACCGGTGACGTGCCCTCGCCGGCGAACCCGCCCTCGGGTTGCCGGTTCCGTACCCGCTGCTGGAAGGCGCAGGAGGTGTGCGCCCGGGAGGTGCCGCTGCTGCAGATCCGGTCGGGCTCGGACCACCCGAGCGCGTGCCACTTCGCCGAGAAGCGGGAGATCGTGGCGACCCACGAGGCCGCCTGAGTCACCCCTCGAACCGCCTGCCGGTGTCCCCGACACCGGCAGGCGGTTCTTCTTTGCCCTCGACGAGGGCCGGGCGGGGAGGAGTCAGAGCGGGCCGCGGCCGGCACGGAGCAGCAGCAGCGCGAGCTGGGTGCCGTCGGGGCCGAGCGCGGTGCGGAAGTGCTCCAGGATCTCCCGCTCGCGGGAGAGCACCAGCCGGGTGCCACCCGAGGCCCGCCGCATCGCGCCGACCTCCTGGGAGAGGCGCGCCCGCTCCTGCCAGAGGTCGATGATCGCCTGGTCGATCTCGTCGATCCGGGTGCGGATCTCCCGGATCCGGGCCGCCGTCATGGGCTCCTGCGTGCCGGCGTCCAGCACCCGCCCCGCCGCCGGCCTGATCCCCGAGCCCTCCGCGTCACCCGCGGAGGCCGGCGTGCCGCCCGCCGGTTCGTCGGGCTCCCCGTCGCGGCTGCCGGTCGGGCCGCTGTTCTGCTGCACCACGTCTGTCATCTTCGCCGTATCCCTCGGACGTCGTGCCCCGGTGACCGGATCCCGGGAACGAGAAAGCCCCGGGCTCCAGGAGCCCGGGGCTTTCTCGCAGGTCTGTCGATCAGGCGCGACCTACGGCTGCCGGACTCCCGGTGCCGTAGTAAAAGTAGTAGCGCTGAGCGAACACGCCGTCGAGTATGCCCACGTCGTGGCCCGGGGCGCAAGGATTCCCACCAACCGGGCCGCGTGGCCGGCCGGGCGGGCGACCGGGCCGTTCCGGTGCCGGGCGCCCAGTGGCGCCGTGCCACCCGGAGCTGCCGGGCGTGCGCCGTCGGGGAGTGTCCGGCCGGCGGCATAGACTCGCCGTGCGATGCATCCTCTCTTCGACATTCCCGCGTCCCCGCCCGCGCCGGAGCCGGCCCGCCCGCATCGGCCCGGGCCCGCCGGCCGCCGCCTCGACCCCCAGGAACTGCTCACCGGGCTGAACGGGCCGCAGCGCGACGCGGTCACCCACTCCGGCTCGCCCCTGCTGATCGTGGCGGGCGCCGGCTCCGGCAAGACCCGGGTGCTCACCCACCGGATCGCCCATCTCCTCGCCGCGCGGGACGTGCACCCGGGGGAGATCATCGCGATCACCTTCACCAACAAGGCCGCCGGCGAGATGAAGGAGCGGGTCGCCGCTCTGGTCGGCCCGCGGGCCCGGCTCATGTGGGTGTCGACCTTCCACTCCGCGTGCGTACGGATCCTGCGCGCCGAGCACGAGCACGCCGGGCTCAAGTCCACCTTCTCGATCTACGACGCGGACGACTCCCGCCGGCTGATGCAGCTGGTCGCCCGGGAGCTCGACCTCGACCCGAAGCGCTACCCGGCGCGCGGGCTCGCCGCCCAGGTCTCCAACCTGAAGAACGAGCTGGTCGACCCGGAGGAGTTCGCGACGCGGGCGAAGGGGCCCAACGAGCGGGCGCTGGCCGAGGCGTACACGCTCTACCAGCGCCGGCTGCGCGAGGCGCACGCGCTCGACTTCGACGACCTGATCATGACGACGGTGCACCTGCTCCAGTCGCACCCGCACGTCGCGGAGACCTACCGGCGGCGTTTCCGGCACGTGCTCGTGGACGAGTACCAGGACACCAACCACGCCCAGTACGTGCTGATCAAGGAGTTGGTCTCGGGTACGGAGGGGCTGGCGCCGGCCGAGCTCTGCGTGGTCGGTGACGCCGACCAGTCGATCTACGCGTTCCGGGGTGCGACCATCCGCAACATCCTGGAGTTCGAGCGGGACTACCCCGACGCCCGGACGATCCTGCTGGAGCAGAACTACCGCTCCACCCAGACCATCCTCAACGCCGCCAACGCGGTCATCGACCGGAACACCTCCCGCAAGCCCAAGCGGCTGTGGAGCGACGCCGGGCACGGCGAGCAGATCGTCGGCTACGTCGCGGACACCGAGCACGCCGAGGCGGACTGGGTGGCCCGGGAGATCGACCGGCTCGTCGACGACGCCGACGTCCGCCCCGGCGACGTCGCGGTCTTCTACCGGACCAACGCCCAGTCCCGCGTCTTCGAAGAGGTGTTCATCCGGGTCGGGCTGCCGTACAAGGTGGTCGGCGGGGTGCGCTTCTACGAGCGCAAGGAGGTCCGCGACGCGCTGGCCTACCTGCGCGCCGTCGTCAACGACGACGACACGGTCAGCCTGCGCCGGATCCTGAACACCCCGCGCCGCGGGATCGGCGACCGGGCGGAGGCGTGCGTCGAGGCGCTCGCCGGCCGGGAGCGGATCTCCTTCGGAGCGGCCCTGCGCCGGGCCAAGGAGGCCCCGGGCATCTCCACCCGCGCCGCGAACAGCATCGCCGACTTCGTCGCCCTGCTCGACGGCGCGCGCGAGCTGGCCGAGACCGGCACCCCGGAGGAGGTGCTGGAGGCGCTGCTGACCCGCTCGGGCTACCTGAGCGAGTTGGAGGAGAGCATCGACCCGCAGGACGCCGGGCGGGTCGACAACCTCCAGGAACTGGTGAGTGTGGCCCGGGAGTACACCGAGCGGATCGAGGCGACCGGCGACGAGGGGGAGCGGGCCACGTTGGCGGGCTTCCTGGAGCAGGTCGCGCTCGTCGCCGACGCCGACCAGGTGCCCACCGACGACCCGGAGCACCAGGGTGTCGTCACCCTGATGACGCTGCACACGGCGAAGGGGCTGGAGTTCCCGGTGGTCTTCCTGACCGGCCTGGAGGACGGCGTCTTCCCGCACCTGCGCTCGCTCGGCGACACCCGCGAGCTGGAGGAGGAGCGGCGGCTGGCGTACGTCGGGATCACCCGGGCCCGCCAGCGCCTCTACCTCTCCCGGGCGGTGACCCGTTCGGCGTGGGGGCAGCCGGCCTACAACCCGCCGTCGCGTTTCCTGGAGGAGTTGCCGCCGGAGCTGGTGCGCTGGGAGCGCACCGAGGGGTCGTACACCTCGTGGG
>NZ_SMKG01000171.1 GCF_004348525.1 Micromonospora sp. 15K316
TGCACACTGATCACCAGAACAGCCCTTGGTTATTGATGTTCTTCCCTAGACAAGAAGATCATCGACCAAGGGCTGTTTCCGTGATCGGCCGGGGCCCCGACAGTAACCTCGGAGGTTAAAGATCAAGTTAGCCCTAATGCCCAACGTCTTCAGTGCAGATTTACTAGCGGACCCATCGGCATGATCCCGGCCATGTTCACCACCACATCGACCCCGCCGAACTTCCGCTCTGCGGCGTCGAACATTGCGCTGACAGCGTTCTCGTCGCCGACGGCACCCTGGAATGCGATCGCCGCGGCGCCGGCGCCGGCCAGGAAGGCCAGGGGTCCGGTCCGCGTTGGCCTTGCTTCGCGCATAGTTGATGACGAGGGCGTAACCCACCTCGGCGAGCCGCTGGGCGATTTCCCGGCCGATGCCTCGGGAGCCGCCGGTGACGATCGCTACGCGCTGTGCCTTGCCCATGTCGAGCCTCCGTTGACCCGTGTCCTTCATCCGCCAGACCGAGTCTCTCTACTGGCCAGCATCACATCCAATTCATCCTTTTGATTTGCAGCATCTGTTTTGTTGATCAATGAACAGTTTTCATCCTGGGTAGCGGTTCGTTTCGATGTGGTGCAGGACGAGGATGGCCTGCACCATCGCGGTGGCGCGGGCGTGGGCAGCTGCGTAGCTTGGTCAGGATTTTCCAGGTTTTGAGCGTGGCGATGGCGCGCTCGCCACGGGCACGGACTCCCTGCGTGGGCCCGGTTGATCGCCCACTGTCGGCGTGACAGCCTCGGCCGGGAGCGGCGCGGCATGATCGTTGTGCGCACGCTGCCCCGGGCGCCCTAGTAGCCCTTGTCGGCAAGTCATCACGTCTGCGCTGGTCGGTGCGTCGATGATGCCGTGGATGCGGGCGGGGGTGCGGTCGTGCGCCGAGCCGGCAGTGCCGGTGAGGCCCAGACGAGCCGGCCGGCAGCGTCGGTGACGACATGGACGTTCACGCCGTGCCGTTGGTGCTTGCCGGAGTAGGAAGGCTGCTGGTCGGCGACGCGGTCGATCGGAATCAGGGTGCCGTCCAGGATCGCGTACGCCAGTCGCCGGATGCGCCGCATCGCGGTGGCCAGGTCTTCGGCGGCTGCGGCCGGCACGCCGCCCTCGCCGTGCTCGTGGCCGCCGTGCTCGACGATACCGCGGGCCACCGGCAACGCAGCATCTAGAGATCGTTCCCCTTTGGAACGCTAGGCATGTACTGCCTACGCTGCAGTATGCGCGCAATGGATCTCTCCAGGATTGACCTCAATCTTCTGCCCCCCTTGATCGCACTCCTCGATGAGCGGCAGATAACGCGTGCCGCTGAGCGGGCCGGGCTGAGTCAGCCGGCGATGAGCCGGGCGTTTCAGCGTCTGCGTCGCACGCTCGGCGACGACCTGCTCGTCCGCAGCCCCGCTGGTTACCGCCTCACTCCGCGCGCCGAGCGAATCCGCGAGCAACTCGCCGTGGTCGTTCCCGGGCTCACCGACCTGTTCAACGGTGATCTTTTCGAACCTGCGACGCTGCGTCGCAGCATCCAGGTCGGCGGCAGCGATTACGGCATTTCGGTGCTCGGCATCCCGCTCGCGCGGCGCGTCATCGATGCCGCACCCCGAGCGACGGTGTGTTTCCGCCCCTGGCACGGGGGCTCGTTCGAGCAACTCGCCCACGGGGAACTGGACCTCGTCTTCTACGGTGCGCAGCTACCCGCATCGCTGTGTGGCACCCCGCTGTTTGCGGAACGGTTCGTGTGCCTGGTGGCCGATACTCACCCGCTGGCTGGGCGCGAGAGCGTCGACCTGGAGGAGTACCTGACCTATCGCCATCTCGTCGTTGATATCGTCGATGGCCTGCAGCCGGCTGTTGATGAGATCCTCGGGGCGCGGGGCATGCCGCGCAAAGTCGGCACGATCATGCCGTTCCACATGCTCGCGCCGCACGCGCTGACGGGAACGGATCTCGTACTCACGTTCCCGGAACGGCTAGTCGGCAGGTACGCGGACTTGTCAGGGATTGCGATGGTGGCTGGGCCGTCCGAGATCGGTACAATGGTGTACCGCATGGCCTGGCATCCCCGAATGGACGGGGATCCCGTCCACCGCTGGCTGCGTGACACAGTCATCGCCGTCGCCCGCGAATTGCAGTGACCGGTGCAGCGCTCGGCCGTCCGTGTGCGGACAACTGACCGACCTCGACGTCCTACGGGCCGGCGCCGCTCAGGCCGACGGCGTGATCAGCCTGGCCTTCGGTAGCGACTACAGCACCGCGGAGGCCCTCACCCGATCGATCGCCGAGGAGGGCGCGGCCAGGCGCGCTCTGAGTGAGCAAGTGATCGGCAGCGGTCGGCCGATCGTCACGGTCTCGTCAACCCCGTGGGTGCCCGGACGCCTGTCCACCGAGGCCGATCCGCCGCCGCTCCCGGGACCGGTGGCCGGTCGGGCCCAATCGGTCAACGCGTTGCTGGCCCCGGGGTTCGCGTGGGTACGCGGCTTGGCCGTCCGCATACCGTGCACGGTTCACAACGAAGGCAAGGTCAGTACCCGTCAAGCCGTAGGTCGTGTCTCGAAGTCGGGTGCGGCGTGTCGGGGGTCGATAGATGGCGAGGTCTCCGGTAGAGAGTTCATCGACCAAGAAGAACCTGAATACCGGAGACCTCGCGGCCACCATAGCGGTGACGAGGCGACACGACCTGACCGACGTGCAGTGGGCGGTGCTGGCGCCGCTGCTGCCTGCGGGTAAGCGTCCGGGTCGACCGTCGCAGTGGAGTAAGCGGCAGCTCATCGACGACATCCGGTGGCGGGTGCGAGTCGGCGCGCCGTGGCGGGACGTGCCAGCGTGTTACGGCTCTTGGCAAGCGGTGTACGCGCTGTTTCGGCGGTGGCAGCGGGCCGGTGTCTGGCAGCAGATCGTGACGGGGTTGCAGGCCTGCGCCGACGACATCCACGTGACCCGACTCGGCGTCGGCCGGCCCCGCACCCGCCCCGACCTGGTCCTGGCCGACGAGGCCTACACCGGCCGAGGCAACCGCGCCCATCTACGCTCCTGCGGAATCAAGGCCTGCACCCCCAGCAAGACCGACCAGGACGCTCACCGCAAAGCCAAAGGCTCCATGGGCGGCCGCCCACCCGCCTTCGACAAGAGCCTCTACCGGCTACGCCCCGCCGTCGAGAACGGCATTAACCGCTCAAACGCCACCGCGGCGTCGCCACCCGATACGACAAGCTGGCCGTCCGCTTCCGAGCCGTACTCACCATCACCACCATCACCGAGTGGCTCTGACCGGCTTAGAAACACGCCTTGGGTACACCGTCAGTTACCGAGGTTGTAAAACGCCGGGGCATCAACGCCTCCTCCACCGCTGCCAGCATCGCCGCGGTACTCATCGACCAAACGCTGCCGGTCACACCTCAAATACGGACGACCAAGCCGCCACCCGACCCACGAGGTCTCCCGAGCACGTTGATGAGCGCAAGGGTTGAGCCCGTCAGGACGCCCACCATGGGCTGCGGGCACGGAGACGGGCCTGTTCGCGGGCCATTACCCCGGAGAAGGTCTTTCGCGGGTACCACGGCATGGTGGCGATCTGGTCGAAGCCCGGGACGGACTCTAGGTGCTCGACCATCCGCGCCCGCATGTCCTGGTCCGGCAGTGGGCCGCGCATCGCCGCGACGTTCTCGGCGGCGTGCGCCGGATCGGAGGTGCTGGGCAGCACGCAGGTGACGTCCGGGTTGCCCAGCACCCACTTGAGAAAGTATTCCGACCAGGATCTGATCCCGAAGTCGGTGGCGAAGGCCGGCAGCGGCCGGTTCCCGACCACCGCGTGCAGCCGCGCCTTCTCGAGCGGCATGTTCACCAGGACCGCGGTGCCGTTGGCCGCGGCGGCAGGGATGATTTCCTCCTCCGCGACACGGGTGTGGATGGAGTAGTGCACCTGCACGAAGTCGAGGTCGCCGCGTTGGGTCCAGTTGAGCAGCGGGCCGAAGTACACGGGATCGTGGTGACTGACGCCCACGTACCGGACCCGGCCCTCCTTCTTCCAGGCGTGCAGCAGCGGGACGACGACGTCAACGTTGACCAGGCTGTGGCACTGCAGGACGTCGATGGGCGTGCGCCGGTGCAGCCGGCGCACCGATTCCCGGCGAGCGGTCTCGGCGTGGCCGTCGTCCCACAGGTATTCCCCGGTGACCCACGTCTTGTCGGTGATGAACATCCGGTCGGTGACACCGAGCTCGCGCCCGATGTCACCGAGGTTGTGTTCGGCGCGTCCGTAGAGCGGGGACACGTCGAAGACGCGAGCGCCGCCGTCCCAGTACCGGCGCACCACCTCGCGCAGATGCCGCCGCGGAGCGCCGGGGAGTGTGTCGAAGGTATTGAAGGTGCCCAGCCCCACGGCGGGCAGCCGGCCACCACCACGGGGGATCTCCCGGGTGATGATCTGCCCACCCGGCCGGGAATCGGCGGCACCGGCGGCGTCGGCGGGCACCATGCCCGCCGCGACGCCGAGCCCGGCCGCGGCGAGCACCTGGCGCCGCGTCGGCTGACTCGCCCTCTCATCGGCATGCCGTGTCGTCATCTCTGCTCTCCATTTGCGTCTTCATTCCCGGGCGACGGTCGCCATGTCTCGTGTATCGATCTTGCCACATTCCGCAGAACATCGATATTGCGTTCTTGCTATAGCCGATATGCGTGGAACGCATGCCCGACGGATTCCACCGAGGGGCATCTACCATTCCTTTCTCGGCAGCCGGTCGCTGATCCACGGCGAGCCGTATCTCAGGTCCTCCGTCGCGCCGGCGGCGTCGGCGGCCGGTCCCATCCTGGGGAAGGCTAAGCCCGATGCCCAACGGTGTCTCCTCGGCGTCGCCGCGAGTCGGTCGACTCGACCACGGATGGACGGCCGCGGACGGCACATGGTTCACGACTTCGAAAATGCTTGCCTCATGTCAACGCCATATGGATGTGGCGAGCAGTTGATTCCCGGCGTGTATGCACACGAAGCATGTCGGACATAGCATTTTCGAATCGTCTGCGCACGCCCGACCGATGGTAAGGTTCAGGCCATTGATCATGGCTCCCGGAGATCGAATGAAAGGCCGTCATGAAATCTCATCCCAGTCGGCGCCGGGCATTGTCGGCCGCCGCACTAGTAACAACGACGGCGGTGGCTCTCGCCGCCTTCCTCAGTGCCGGCGCGCCGGCCTCGAGCATGGACAATGCCTCGGGACGGTGGCAGACCCGCGCCCCGATGGCCCTGGAGCGCCAAGAACTCTACCCAGAGTCGTTCAACGGCCGGATCTACGTCGCCGGCGGTCTCCTCAACCCGAACACCGGAGCATCCGCGCATTTCGACGCCTACGACGCCGCCGCCGACAGGTGGGTCCAACTCGCCACCCTGCCGGACGCACGCCATCACATCGGGCTGGCCGCGGCCGGCGGGCGAATCTACGGCGTTGGCGGGTTCAGCGGGGGCTTCCCCCGATGGCAGGCGCAGGCCGACACCTACGTCTACTCCCCGGCCCAGGACAGCTGGTTCACCGGTCCCGCGCTACCCGCGCCGCGCGCCGAATTCGTGATGGAGAGCGTCGACGACCGCGTCTACGTCATCGGCGGCCGCGTCCGGGCCACGGTAGACGCAAGCAGCTTCACCACCCACGTCGATTCCACCACCAATGAGATGCTCAACCCGTCGACCGGCCAGTGGACGACGCTCGCTCCCGCACCGACCGCCCGCAACAGCGCCGCGTCGGCGGTCATCGATGGGAAGATCTACGTCATCGGGGGACGCCAGTTCTCCCTCAACCCGGACGGCACGCCCGTGCAGCGCAACCTCGGCACCGTCGAGGTATTCGACCCGCGTACCAATCGCTGGGAAACGAAGGCGCCGATGCCGGCGCCGAGCGGCGGCCTGGCCGCGGCGGCGCACGACGGCTACATCTACGCCTTCGGCGGCGAACTGCAGGGCCCAGCGCCGGACGTGTTCGACGAGGTGTGGCGGTACGACCCGCGACGCGACAAATGGACCGCCGCCGGGAACCTCCCCACTCCTCGCCACGGCCTCGGCGCCGCCACGGTCGGCGACACCATCTACACCTTCGGCGGTGGCACACGGGCAGGTGGCAACTTCGCCAGCAACCTGAACGAAGCCCTCACACTGCGCTGACCTCGGCCGCGCCAGCCTACGGGGTCGGTGGCCGGACCCGGCGGTCCGGCCACCGACCCCGTACGTGGATCGATGAACCAGATGGATGCGGGACTCCTGTCCGTCGCGCATCTGCAGGACGGGCCGCCCGGGCGGCTGGCGGGTCGTCCTGTCGCGCGGTTTCCCGTACGACGTCCACGCCTACGACGACGCATCCCGGGGCCGGCTGTCCGAGGCGCTGCGGCCGCTGATGCCATGCAGGCTGTCCTTTCGGCCCACCTCGCAACCATCGTCTCGGACACTGCCGCTGGGGCCTCAAATTCCACTGGGACACCTCGGAGCCGATCGGGTCATTTGTCGCAGGCGATGCCGTCGCCGTCGCGGTCGAGGTCGTAGATGTCGCGGCCGATGACCTGTAGCGGTCCGTCGACGTATGCGGGGCCGTCGCCGCTGCCGCCGGCGCAGTCGACGTCGCTGGCGATGGGTACGCAGACGCCGCTGGTAGTTGGGACTGTACGACGAACGGTGTAACTGCTGATCAAGGAGCAGCACCTGATGTCTGAAGGATCGATAGCTGCCGTGGATACTGCCGCGGTGGTGATGAACGGGCCGGGACAGCCGGCGGAGGGTGTCGACGCGGAGCTGGTCGCCCAGCTGGTGGAGCAGGCCCGTGCGGCGGGTCTGCAGCTGACCGGCGACGGTGGTTTGCTGCAGCAGCTCACGAAGCGTGTCCTGGAATCGGCGCTCGAGGGTGAGGTCACCGATCACCTGGGCTATGACAAGGGCGACCCGGCGGGTAAGAACGGCGGGAACTCCCGCAATGGTGTGCGGGCCAAGACGGTGCTCACCGATGTCGGCCCGGTCGAGATCGACGTGCCGCGTGACCGCGACGGCTCGTTCACGCCGCAGATTGTGCGCAAGCGGCAGCGGCGGTTGTCCGGCGTGGACGACATGGTGATTTCGCTGTCCGCCAAGGGCTTGACCACCGGGGAGATCCAGGCCCACCTGGCCGAGGTGCATGGCGCCGAGGTGTCGCGGCAGACGATCTCTACGATTACCGACAAGGTGATCGAGGGCATGACCGAGTGGCAGAATCGGCCTCTGGACCCGGTCTATCCAGTGATCTTCCTCGACGCGGTGCATGTGAAGATCCGCGACGGAAGGTCGCCAACCGGCCCATCTACCTGGCCCTGGCCGTCACCGTCGAGGGCACCCGCGACATCCTCGGCCTGTGGGCCGGCGATGGCGGCGAGGGCGCCAAGTTCTGGCTTCAGGTCCTCACCGAGCTGAAGAACCGCGGCGTCGCGGACGCGTGCATGGTGGTCTGCGACGGGCTCAAGGGCCTACCGGACGCGATCGGTGAGGTGTGGCCCGAAGCGGTCGTACAGACCTGCGTGATCCATCTGCTGCGGGCGGCGTTCCGGTATGCCGGCCGGCAGCACTGGGACGCCATCGCCAAAGCCCTGCGGCCGGTCTACACCGCGCCGACCGAGCCGGCTGCCCGCGCCCGCTTCGCCGAGTTCACCGAAGCCTGGGGCGGGAAGTATCCGGCAATCGTCAGGTTGTGGGAGCAGGCATGGGCGGAGTTCGTGCCGTTCCTAGCCTTCGACGCCGAGATCCGCACCGTCGTCTGCTCCACCAACGCCATCGAGAGCGTCAACGCCCGCATCCGCCGTGCCGTCCGCGCCCGCGGTCACTTCCCCAACGAGGCCGCCGCGCTCAAGTGCGTCTACCTCGCGGTCATGAGCCTCGACCCCACCGGGCAGGGCCGCCGGCGGTGGACCATGCGCTGGAAACCCGCCCTGAACGCCTTCGACATCGCCTTCGAAGGACGCCTGTCCGCAGGCCGCAAGTAGCCGTCAACAACCCGAGTTACACCGTTCGTTTGACAGACCCTCACGCGGTGGCCGTCTCGCGTCCACCCCGCTTCACCAGCAAGATCTCAAACGGCGGCTGCCGCACTAGGATGATTTCGCGGCGGTAGTCAAGGGGACACGAGGGGTACTCACATCGGGTCGCGTGGATGCTTACTCCTGCCGCAGCGGCTCTGACCAGGACGATCAGGCCTGCCGTGACAGGCCAAGCCGACCAGCTGCCACCCGCCCCTAGGCTCCGCTGAGTGATCACATCGTCCGCTCTTCCCGATCATCACCGCCACCGACCGCCGCAGTCGACACAATTCGGACCCGATGGGGACGAGGTTGAAATTGGCCAACAAGGCCTGTGGGATCTTCAAGATCGACATCTTCTGCCCCGGCAAGGCCGGACCGTGGGGACGCCCGAGTGCGGAGGAATAGAGCCGGCGCCCTGCCTCAGCTGCATGAGGTCCACGCGGCGGGACCAGCGCAACACGCCTGCCCGGAAGGTTCAAGCTTGCAGGCCACGATGCAAGGGCTAGTCGCAGTGGGGCGAACTGAGATTGGTGACGAAAATCACCTCACATCAAGGCGGTGTCTCTTCAGCTACGCAACGTGTCTGCGCTCGGTGAAGATCGGCATGCGTGGCTACGGCCTGTCACGACGTGCGGTGGGCGGGTGAGCAACGCTCCGCAGGGATTGATTCGCGTCTGTAGCACCAACCGTTCTGCCGTGATAGAAACTCCACGGGACTACCCGAGGTTGCAATTTTCCGCCGGGGTGCCGACGGCAACATTTACAGGAGGCGACATCAGCGCGGCGAGAACTGAAGGGGAATTCTGTTCGCCACGGCAGAGAATTTCACGCGCGCACCGCCGCCCGGCCGAAACGCCCCTAAGCAATCAGCGGACGAAGCTGGTGCACACGAGGAAAACGCACTGGCAAGCGCGCCCACCACGCTCCACTGCTCAGCCGACAACAGAGGGAAGCCCTCATCCACCGGCACGCGGAGCACCTCTCATCGTCGCTCCTCCCGGAGCCTGGCGGGCACCAGTGGGACTCGCGACGGCAGGGGCGACCTGCAGCCCATGAGCGCCGGGGACGGGACACCGCAGTTCCGGGCGCGGTTCACGGTACGTCTATCGGAATGAGCCGCAGATCGAAAACTGAAATACAACGGGGAGAATCGTGACCGAGTCCGATATGGTATTGGGCGACCTACTGCAAACCTACCGCAATTCAGCCGGCCTTACACAACAGAAGTTGGCGGATCTTTCGACGGTAAGCATCCGGACGATACGTGACCTTGAGCTCGGAAAGGTTCGACGTCCGCGACGCGAGACGGTGCAGTTGCTGGCCAATGCCATGGGGCTGCGTGGAAGTCGCCGGACCACCTGGGAAATGACAGCCGGTCGGGCGTCGGCCACCGAAACAATAGAGCGGCTGCTCACAGCGCAGCCCGGCCAACCGTGGGCGCCGATGGGGCCGACGGTCGGCCGCGACTCTGAACTGGAGCTCCTGCTACATCACCTAAGGTCGGGGCGGGACCGGCTGGTCAAACTCGTTGGGCTGGCGGGGGTGGGAAAAACCCGTCTCGCTCTCGCCGCCTGCCGGGCCATCAACGAGGAGGACGGCGTTATAGTCGCCTGGCTGCCGGACGGCGAAGCCGGCCCGCCCGGCGGCCGCGTCCGGCTGGCCCTAGCGGCACAGATCGGCAAGTTACTCGACCGCGATGTGCCCGCCGTCGATGACCTCGCGTCCGCCATCGGAACTCAGCACGTGTTGCTCGTTGTGGACGGTCAGGAGACCACCAGGATCCCCACGATCACACTCCGGGCCATGCTCGACAACTGCCCAGCGCTGCGGATCCTCTGCACAAGCCGGGAACCGTACCCGGACCCGACCGCTCTGGTCATGCCCCTTGCGCCTCTCCCGCTGCCCGAGCACAGCGCACGCTCGACGCCGGCTGAGGTCACCAGCCAACCGGCCATCAGTCTGTGGCTGTCGAACGTCCAGCGACTGCGCCCCGACTTCGGACTCACCGAGTCGAGCATCGGCATGGTTGTGGACATCTGCCGGACGCTGGACGGAATTCCCTCAGCTCTCGAAGCGGCCGCGGCGTGGTCGCTCGTCTACTCGCTCGACGAGATACACAGCATCGCCCGTGAGGATCCGCTCGTCCTGGCGCAGATGCCCAACCACCCGCCCGGCGGCACGGATCTCGGCATTCTCCTGATGAATACCATCAGCGAGCTGAAGCCCGAGCAGGCGAGCCTCCTGCACCACGTTGCGACGCTGCACGATCCCTGGCCGCTTGAGCAAGCGTCGCAGGTGGCGAATCGGGCGCTGGGCGAGGTGGCCAGGTCAGTGCACAGTCTGGTCCTGCGCGGTCTGGTCCGCAGGCAGGAGCCAACGGCACGGGGTCTGGCCCAATTCGGCATCTTGAACCTGGCGCGTGCGTTGATTCGACCTTCAGCTCCGGGCGGATGGCGCGCCGGGCCGATGGGTTCGGGCAGGGTCTGTCCGACGTAGGGCTGACGGGTTCGCGGCTACGGCGGGGGCGCGTTCATTCGCGCGCTCCTGTCAACCGCACGTCCCGTGCTTCGCGTTGCGTGCCGAGGAACAGAATCAGCAGGAGGAAGGCAAGGCCGTACGCCGCGATGGTCACGGACACGCCGAGCTGAGCGGCGAGAAGGCCGAAAGCGGTCAACGTCAACGGGGCCAGCGCCGAATCGGTAATGCTGACCACGGCGCTGGTCCGACCGAGATAACTCTCCCCGACAGTGGACTGGAAGGCCCCCGCCAGCATGGGCGAGGCCAGACCTGCGGTAAGGCCTACGACAACCATCAAGACAAGCGTCATAGCGTAGCCTCCGGCACCCGCCAGCGCCAGGGCGACCGCCTGCGCCGCGAGCAGGAACAGTGCCGCAAGCACCGGGCGCCGCTGCGGCCAGACGATCGCCAGCAGGGTACCGAGGCCGGCACCAGCGCCGATGGCACCGGTGAGCAAGCCCAGACCCGCAGCGTTCCAACCCTCTTGATCGGCGCGCAATGCCACACCGACCACGACGACCGGGGAGACGAAGACGTTGAGCCCGGACAAAGCGATGACAAGGCTGCGCACGTGTGGGGTACGGGCCAAATACCCGAAGCCAGCGCGCATGTCGGCCCACAGCGAGCCGCCGTGGGCCCGCTCCCGGGCCCACCGGGGCCGCACCTGGACCAGAACGACGGCGATCACCGCGAACGACACCCCATCGGCGATTATGGCTCCACGGAGGCCGAACAGGGTCATCACCAACCCTCCCACTGGAGCGCCGACCAGCATGGCGATGCGGATGAGCAACTGACGGATCCCGGCAAGCCGGCTCAATTCCTCCTTCCGAACCAGCTGCCGGGGAAGCGCCTGGGATGCGGGTCGGTAGAAGGCATCGGCGACGCCGAACAGCACGCCGACGGTGATCAGCAACGCGGCGCTGACGCCCCACGACTCGTACGCGACGAGGGCCCCCAGCAGTATCAGTACGCGTAGGACGTTGGACCACAGCATCAGCTCGCGCGCTTCGAACCTGTCGGTCACCACTCCGCCGAGCAGCATCAGCCCCGCGCGTGGAAGGGCGATGCTGGCGAGCACCACACCCGCCAGAGCGGGGCTGCCGAGCTGCACGGCCGCGTAGGCAAGCGCCACCAGCCAGATCTGGTCACCGATGCTGGAGACGGCTTCGCCGAGTGCCCAGCCAAGGACCGTCCTGTCGCGACGTAGGGGCGGCGGCTCTACCGCGGGTTTGCCGGTCGAAGTTGCGGTGGGAGAGCTCACCACACGGTCGCTCACGGCCGCCCCGGAACGCCACGGGCGAAGAAGAAGACGGTTTGCCGCTCGCCGTCGGTGGATGTCCCGGTGCGTTGCTGCCATTCGGCGATGAGGTTCGTAATCTGCTCACCGAACTCGGCAAGCTCGTTCGGGGTCAGGCGCAGCCAAGAGTCCACGGAGAACGGTCCGTCGCCCCAGCGTGATCGTTCATCCCCTGAAGAAGTGAGCCAGGAACGGACCAGCTCCACCTGGCGATCCAGGTTCAGCGACTCGGCAGCGAGGGCCACCGAGTAGGCCACCGGATCGTCTTCGAGGTCTGCCGCCGACCAGCGGAGGGCAATCGGGGCCAGCCGCCACCAGCGCTCGCGTCGGTCCCGGCTCAGCTCGGGCGCCTCGACGACGAGCCCGCTAGCGGCCAGCAAGCGCAGGTGGTGGCTGACGTTGCCGGAGGCTTGCGAGGTCCGCTCGGCCATATGGGTGACCGTGGAGGGACCGTAGGCGCGGAGCACGTCGAGTAGACGCCGCCGGACCGGATGGGCCATCGCTGCCAGGATCCGCGAATCGCGGATGGTCTGAGGGCGAGCGGGAGAAGACATATCCAAAGGTTTATCTCCCCAAGAGCTGTTGCGCAATACTTGTTGGCAAAGACGGCCGCACCGCGCCGCTGCCCGTCACGCTCGCCCAGCTGGGCCGCCTGCGTGACGGATTTCAGGTCGATTCGGGTTCGTAACGTTCCCGGTCCTCAGATGGAGGCTGGCCACAAATCTTCGGCGGCGAGCTGGTCCGCGTGATACTTGCCCACCGCACTGGTGATCAGCCGCAGTTCGAGCGCGATGCACTCAACCAGCCGGACCAGACCTTCGTCGGGACACTCGTCGGCGGCGAGGAATGCGGCCCGCCCCAGTCCCACTGCTCGCGCCCCCAGGGCG
>NZ_SMKG01000172.1 GCF_004348525.1 Micromonospora sp. 15K316
TTCAACCGGCTCAAACAGTGGCGGGACCTGGCCACCCGCTACGCCAAACGCGCATCCCTCTACCAGGCCAGCCTCGTCCTCATCGCCGCCATCATCTGGCTTCCATGATCGACAGGACACGCCCTAGCCGGACGTGTCACCCACGTCCTGAGACAGATCTGTCATGCAGGTCCTGAGACCCGACATTCGGCAGCCGGCCGCATGCCTAGATCAACGGCAATGCGACACGCACGCCACGCGCAGCCGCGCTGCCTCGGCACGGGCAGCTTCCGCCTCCGCGCGAGCATCACTGCGATCCGCCTCGAACAGCAGCACCCGGGCCAGACCGTCCAACGCCTGAGCCATAGCTTCCCGCCACTCGGCCAGGTCACAGGGATCCGCAGGACCAGCGGGTCGCATCGAGCGCACCCGGCGAAGCTCCCGCGTGGCAGCCTTCAGAGGACCACGAACCACCAGAGATCTTCTCTCACCGCAACAGCGACCCCGCAAGGTCGTGTCAACAACCTAGACCAACTGTCAAACATGTGCTGGGACGGATTCGTCAAGCATGTGGTGGGACTAGACACCTATGCCCAGCATCGCCAGTACCATGGCGTCGCCGGGCGCCTTCATCCAGCCATCGCTTTACGGCACATGGTAGGCGGCCCCGTCTCACGCCGATCTAGCTACATGCCGCTCGACCTGCTGGCCGCCGATGCTCGGCACCGGTCGAAGCCGCGCCGCAGGGGCCGGACTGATCCGCGAATCGGAGTGCCACGCCACTCCGGTCGCTCGTTCGTGCGGACATAGAGGAGTGGAAGTGTAAGATCCGTGGCGTGGACATTCCGGTGGAGGAATCGTGGCGCCGGATCGCCACTTGGTTGGCGCGACACGCGCCGGTGACCGCGGCGGCGATCCGCCCGTCCGCGGGCACGGCGGAGACGCGCCTCACGCAGGAGGCCATCGGGCGTCCGCTGCCGGATGACCTGGTCGCCTGGTGGGCAGTGATGGACGGCATCGACGATGCCGACTACCGGGCTGGGTCTCCGATCCCCCCGTTCTACCTGCCTTTGCCGGTGGCCGGGGTGCGCGAGAGGTTCGCCGATCTCTCGCGATTCGCCGACCAGGACTGCTGCGGCCCGGGCGGTGCACATGCCACCATGGCTGGGGAGACGTCGTTCGGGTTCTGCACCGCCACTGTCCCGATCTGCTGGGCGCTAAGCGGTGACGTGCTCGTGGTCGACCTGCGCGATGGTCCGCGCCATGGCTGCATGATGCAGTGGATGGCGGAGGAGGGCTATGACGAGACCGGCTGGTCCGGGACGGCGGCCATGCTCGCCGATGTCACCGTCCGGCTTGACGACCCGACGCGGACGAAGATTGTCGACGGTGGCGCCCTCCAGTGGTCGTAGCGCTCCAAGCCCTGGTTCCGACTGCTCTCACGTGCAGTGAAGGCTACTGCCGCAACGACTGCAGACGTCGCCAGCAGATGCGGGCGTATCCCCGGGTGAGGAAGGCTTCGTGAGCTGCCGTCGGTCCGTCGGGTATCGGCGTTTCCACGCGCGATGCTCCGATTACCTTTGGGACCCGCCAAGCACTCGCTCGACGTTTCCCAGGCTCCAGCCCGGCTCCTTGCTGTAGTTCGGTGCCTCCTGGCGATACGCGCGTTGGTGCTGGTGCACTGCCCTGCTGAATCCGATATCCGGCCGGCTGCCTGCCGCCGTCAAGGGTCGAGGTCGAGGAAGACGTACCCCATTCGCCTGGCCCCGGCCGCGGGTGGACGGAATTCCACAGTGGCCGCGCCGCCCGTAAACACTGCGGCACGATGTCGTTTCAAGGCGGCTGTTTAACGTCGACGGCCGAGGTCGCCGGGCTGGCCGGGCACGATGTTGACGATCCGTCAAGGTCGCGCGAGGTGCGTTGACGGCAAAAATGCAGCGGTCGAACGCTGGATCGAAGAGGCATCAGGAACGTACATCCGATGGTGGCGGCCGGATGTTCGGCCGCCACCATCGGCGTCGGTCAACTGTGTACGATCACGGATCCGGCTTCGAGCCCTTGAGGATCGAACCGGTCGAGGTCGTACTCGATGCTGGGGCGGTTGTCGTAGGTCTTGGCCGTCCCGGGTATCTGGCCGCTGGACAGTGGCCAGACCACGAGTCGAATGCTGTCCTGGCCGTCGTCCCCGTAGGCGACGAAGCCGTAGCCCGCGTCACCGTTCACGTTGCCGCTGCCCTTGACGGCGACTCTGCCGTTGGGGGTGACGACGAGCCATTCCAAGCTGGTGGAGTCCAGGCTGAAGTCGCTGCCGTCGAGCCGGGCACTGACCTTGCCACCGCCGGGAACCGGTCCCGTCTCACCGGGCTGGTACTTGACGTTGAACTGGACGTGCAGCTTCCCGGTTTGCTGCGGATCGCTGGTCAGTGCGCCCGCTGGCGACTCCAGGATGCCGCCCTCGGTGGCAAATCCGCCTTCAGGGTCGTACACCACGACCATGGTCTCCGCCTGATCAGTGCCACCGTCGTCGTCGGTCACGGTCGCCGCGATGGTGTACATGCCGGCGTGCGCGAAGGCGTGCGTCCGTTCGCAGGCATGGTTTTGGCCGGTCACGGACTCGTTGGTTCCGTCGTCCCACGCCACCGTGCAGGTGTGGGTGTCGTTGGTGCCGGGGTCGGCGAAAGGCACCCGCAAGGTAACGGGGTCGCCGGCCCGGAACACCGCCCAAGAGTCTGGCGTGACGGTGCCCTCGTCCGTCGTCTCCGCCGTCGCGGCGCTGGTCCCGGGGTTGGTCAGCACCGTGCCGCCGATCGCCGGGGCGACGTTGTGGAGCGTGACGGTGGCGCTGTCGCTGACGGCCGCATTGACGCCGTCGTTCGCGGTCAGCGACACCGTGAAGGTGCCGTCGTCGGTGCAGGTGATCGTGGTGATTCCGGCGTGGGCGTCAGCGAACGTGCACGCCGCCCCAGCGTCGACGTCCGGGCCGGCGGTGTACGACCAGCCCACGCCCGGAGCGCCGTTGTCGTCGCTGGCGACGCCGTGCAGGATGACGGGTACTCCCTCGTTGCCCACGCGGTCCGGTCCAGCGCTGACCGTTGGCGGGTTGTCGACGTCACCGCCGCCACCGCCACCGCCGCCGCCGCCGCCGTCGGCGCCGTCAACGATCGTGATGAAGAACGGATCCTGGTCGAGAAGGCGGTCGTTCGCGTACCAACGGCCGGTGCGTCGGCCGGCCTCCTGGTTCTGGCTGCGGTTGACCCAGCGTACGGAGTGGTCGAGCTCGTACTGCGGCGCCTGTTCGAACTCCCACCGGGCGGAGCCTTCGTAGGTGGATGCGAGTGCATACTCGTCGCAGTCGAACGGCCCGCCGGTCGTCGGTTGCGCCGGCATGGCGACCGTGGCGCAGTAGTTCGTCGACACCGTGCGGTTGCGGTCGGCACGAGCCCGGTGGTCGGCGCTCTTCGCGCGGGGCAGTCGATGAAGCGGGTCGCCGGGGGTGGCGCCGTGGAGGACCTTGCCGGCCTTGATCGGCACAGTCGCCGCCGGGTTCGCGCGGGCCTCCTCGATGTGCACGGCGGCACCCATGATGCCCTGGTCAGCCTTGTCCATCGACATTCCGGGAACGGCCCGGTCGAACACCGAGCCGAGCTTGTCGGTCGATGCCCTGCTCAGGTACCACGCGCTGTCGAAGCGCAGACCACCCTTGGGGCTTTCGGTGTCCATGAACTGGAAGTGCCACGGGATGCTGAAGTCGTACTCGATGTGGAACTCGCCGACAGCGATCTGCTCACCGTTCGCCGCATCCGGTGCGCGCGCATCGGAGAGCAACTCAAAGTAGGCGTCGTCGTCGATGGCCCACTGCGGGACGGGTTTCTCGGTGCTCTTGTTCGGCCCCGGGAAGCAGGCGTACTCCTCCTCCACCGGAATGGTCGGATTTCGGTAGCCGCCGTCGCACTCGATGCTGGCCTTCATCTTCGCGGTCGGTTGCGCAAAGGGCCCGGTCGCCACGGTCACGTCGACGTCGAGCAGGAAGTCTGCCCACCGCAGCTTTGCGGGATCGTTGAGGTGCCCGCCGACCTTGCCCTGCCCGCGCAGGGTGTTGACCGAGATGTACTCCCCTTCGACCTCACACGAGATGTAGGGCGGGATGACGCACGCCACTGCAGGGATGAAGACGACGTGCTCCTGACAGTAGGAGAAGCGGTTCTTGATCCACCCGGCGTCCTGGGTCGCCTGGTCCCGGTGCTCCCTGCACTGCTCTTCCGTGGCGTAGTCGTAGATGTCGGCGGGCTTGGCGCCGCCGGGAAATCGTGACGAGTCAACGACATAACTCACCGGATCGGCAGCAAGCGCACGGCTCATCGTCGAGGCTGAGGGCCCGTCCGAGGTCGCCGGCTGGATGCCGAGGCGGTCGAGGTTCAGGTTCTCCGCGAACTCCTGCCGGATCCGTTCGGGGTCCTTGACCAGCTCCGGGTCCGAGATCACGTACGGAACGAGCTTGTAGGTCTTCTCTGGTTCCGGCTCCTGGGCCTGTGCCGGAGCACCGGGCAGGATGAACCCAACCGTGGCGGCCAACGCCGCCAACACCACCAACCATCGTCGTCGCATAGAAAACCCCCGTTTCTTTAAGATCACGACGGGAGTCAACTATTCGGTGATCATCGATGCCACCGAGTGTCGACAAGTGGACAGAAGTCGATCGGTTTGCGCCTGCTGTTCTCCCCCGCACTAACGGCGCGCACCCGCGCCCACTCCGGCGGACCCGCGCCCTCCTCGCCCTACCGCGCGTCGTGCTCCGCCAACGGATCAGCCGTGCCGACGGACCCTGGTGATGAGTTGTCGCGCCCACGCCTGTCACACCTACGCGACACGACGAGGCGGAAGGATCACGTGATGAGTGCGGACACGCGGCTGGAGGAGCTGGGCGTGAGCGGTCTGGGCGAGGTCGACGAGCCGGCGTTCTCGGGGCTGGCGGGAGGCGAGCGCGCGGGTCGGTGACTTCTACGGCGGTCGGCGGAGCGCGCCACGGCTGCCGGTCTGCGTCAGCACCGATTGCTACGGGCGGATCGGGGGCGGCGGGGAACGCGGCGTCGCGGTGCTCAACCGCGCGGTGATGCTGTCCCCGCGCGGCATCGTCGCCGTGATCGCCGCACACGAGCTGTCGCATGTCGAACTCCACGAGCGGCTGGGCTCGCACACCGGGCAGATCCCGCAGTGGTTCGACGAGGGGTTGGCGGTCCTGGTGTCGAACGCTCCCCGATACCTGCGGCCGGACGGCACCGTCGACCGGTGTCGGGTCTCCTCCGACGACGCGCTACCGGTGACCCGCGCGGAATGGTTGCGCGCCGCGAGCGCCGACGAACAGGTGTATGCCAAGGCCGCCTGCCAGGTAAGCCGGTACGTGGACGCACACGGGGGGGGCCGAGCGGTGCTGGATCTCATCGACCGACTGCACCGTGGTGACACATTCGCTGACGTCGTCGGTGGCGTGTAGCCATAGCAGTCCCGGAGCCAGGCCACGGCGTCTCCGCCAGTGAGCTCCATCCGACCGCGGCGGTCCGGCCACGCCGCCCGCCCCCGCGCCCCGTGTCGACGACTTGATCAATACGCAAAGTCGAGCGTCACTGCATCTCGGCTCGCTATTCCTACGGCGAGCCCGGCCTCGTCACCCCATGCCGCTGCCCGCGGGGACAGCGATGGGATCGGCCGAACTCGTACCGGAAGGACACCAGTCATGGTTTCGCCGCACCGGCGCGCGATACCGCGCGCCGTCACCGACGTCTTGTTGTGGCTGCTCGCCAGCGACGTCGCCGCCGCCCACCAACCCCAGCCGCACTGGCCCGACCGTTGCGGCAACCTGCGCTGCGCCGGTCAGGCATACCCATGTCCACCCGCACGCGACGCCCACCGCGCTCACCAGGCCGCCAGCCGCCCCCAACCGCGACCGCGAGGCCGCGCGCGAGTGAGCACGCCTGCCTACCAGGTCACCGGCTGGTTCCAGCCCGCCCGCACCCATCCCCAGGCGGCGTGAAGCCGCGAGCGTTACCAGCCATGCCACGAAGAGGGCGTCGCCTAACGGCGGCGCCCTCAGCTATTTCAGGAGGCAGACATCATGGAACCTGCGCCCCACTCCACCGATGACGTCGGCCGGCAGGAGGAACTCAACGTCGGAGATCCGGTCCTCGGGAAGTCACGGCTGATGTCGCGGCAGTGCGACACCTGCATCTTCGCCCCGGCAACCGGATGCACCTCGGTCCGGGACGACTGCGTGCCCTCGTCACGCAGGCCCGCGAGCAAGACTCCTACATCGTTTGCCACGACACCTTGCCGCACTACCTGTACCCGCACGCGAAACCCGCAATCTGTCGCGGTTTCGCCGACCGCTACCGCACGCGAGCCCTGCAACTCATCGAGCGGCTCTGGGGCTTCGTCGAGGTCGACCCACCACAGCCGGCTGAGCAACACGACAGCCAGCGCAAGGCTGACCAGTGAGAGG
Source organism: Micromonospora sp. 15K316 (assembly GCF_004348525.1). GTDB lineage: Bacteria > Actinomycetota > Actinomycetes > Mycobacteriales > Micromonosporaceae > Micromonospora. The sequence continues at coordinate 6,473 of NZ_SMKG01000172.1, forward strand.
GCACCGAGGAACCGATGCGCCACCAGGCGGTCACCGGCCTTCCCTGACGCCCTGCGCGCAGTCGAGGTAGGGCACAACCTGCGGGCCCCGCCGGGCACGCGCTGCGTCGGTGATTACGGTGGGCTGGACAGAATGCTGTCCAGCCCACCGTCCTACCTCGGCCCCTCTTCCACGTCAAGGGCACGTGTCGGTGTACGGGTCAACGTGCACAGCCGGGTACAGCTGATCGTGCACAGCGTTGTGCAGACGGGCGATGAGACGAGCGAGGCGCGCCCGACGTTTCAACCGTCCGCGAGTCGACCGGCGGACTCAGCGAAACCCGCAAGACCGGTTTGGCGGGGCATCGTGACGTTCCGTTACGACGATCCGTCGTCGATCGTGTGGTGCATCCGCTTCTGGCTCCCCTCTGTGTCAAGACACCACCGGGAGGAGAGTTCTATTCTGGGTCTCGGCGGGTCCGAAGTAACTTCTCCGACGAGCCGGCTTGGGGATGAGAGTCGGTCACGTTGGAGCCAGTAGTCGTTCCCCGGTGTCCTCCCGGGCCCGCTGTCATGGCAGCTGTGGCGTTCCAGGAGGCGAAGTGGGCCCGGTTCGGGAACCGGGTGATGTCGCCGACCTCGACCAGCAGTCGAGCGGCTCCGGACGGTCCGATGCCGTGCAGGTCCATCAACGTGGTGCCGGTGGAAGCGACGAATCAGGACGGCTGGGACCGGGTTCAACGGCTCTCCTTCGATTTCGCCGCCGCCATCGGATATCGGCGCGGAGGCCGGGACCCGAACGCCACCGCGATCATGAACCGGCTTCGTGACGACATCAACGTGACGGGCCCAGTCACCGACCACATCGCGACGCTCTCGCTCGAGGCCGGCCTAGCATTCCTTGGCTTCGAGACGAGGACCCTGTTCCGCTAGTTCGGCACCTGGCACCGGCAGCTCAACGTCGTGGCTCGCGACTCGGGCCTGACTGACCTGACGACCACCGCGTTCGGCCCCACGCACATGGTCGTGCACCGAACGCTGACCGTAGTTCGACTCGTGCAGGACCGTGTAGAGCGGGGCGCTCGCGTACGAGAGGTGGCCCTGGACCTGGGCGAGGAACGTGTCGGACAGCTCGTCGCCGGCCAGGAAGGCGTCCTCGAGCAGGTAGTGCAGCGTGTGCGACCCGCTGCTGGTGCCCAGCAGTTGCCCAGCGCCTGGAACGCCTCGGCGGTCAGCAGCCCACCGCCGGGCAGCCGTACCTCCCGCTCCCGCAGGTGCCGCACGACGGCGCGGACCGTCTCGACGTCGTCCGGGTAGCGGGCGTAGTGGGCCTCGACCTTCCGCTGCACCCGGGGGTACGCGGCCCGGTAGACGTCGGTCGCCGTGCTGCGCAGCCCGGCGAGGCCACCGGTCACGAAGGCCTCGCGGAGCCCCTCCGGTGGGTACGACAGGTAGGTGAGGGTGCAGAAACCGCCGTAGCTCTGCCCGAGCACGCTCCACTTCTCATCCTCGCCGAGCAGCTCCCGCCGGATCAGCTCGGCGTCCCGCACGATCGAGTCGGCCCGGAACTGCGCCAGGTAGTCGGCCTGCGCCGCCGCGTCCCCGCGCCGGGGCAGCGTCTGCCGGTTCGCCGGGGTGGAGCGGCCGGTGGCCCGCTGGCCCAGCAGCAGCACGCAGTAGCCGTCCAGCGCCCGGCCCAGCCAGCCGCCCCGGCCCTCCGGGCGCGGTTTCCGGTTACCCGGGACGCCCTGAAGGAACAGCAGCCAGGGCAGGTCGTCGTGCTCCCGGCCGACGGCGACGACCTGCCCTGGCGTACACCTCGATCTGCTCGCCGCCGGGGTCGGCGTGGTCGAGCGGGACAGCGAAGCGGTGGTCGGTGAGGACGGTGCCGGGCTGGCGGTAGGTGGGCACGGGTCGCTTTCGGACGTGCTGGCCTGGAACGTCGGCGGGTCGCCGTCGCCCAGGATCGGCCGGCAAATTCTGGCCGACCACGGGAACCTCCGCCGCGGCCCGTAGGTGCGCGGCTGGGACCGCGGATCCGCGTATGCCCGGTGGACGGCTCCGACACGGACGGCTCCGACGTGGAGTGGAGGTGATGGATCAGGCCGGGAAGACCTCCACGTGGGTCAGCCGCGCGTCGCCGTGCCGCCAGTCGGCGACCGCGATCGCCACGTAGCGCCCGGAGGTCCGGACGGCGATGTCGGATTCCGGGCGCGGACGCCCGACGGAGGCGACCTCGACGTAGTCGAGGCCGTCGGCGGAGACCGCCACGGTGACCGGCCGGCGCCGACCGGGGGTCCAGGTCAGGTGGAGCGAGGCAAGGTCCTGGCGCGTTCCGAGGTCGATCACCATCCGGCCGGTCGGACCGGGCTCCCAGGAGGTACCCGGGTCGCCGTCGACGGCCGCCGACGGGTCGGTCATGCCGGCCGGCAGCGGCGACGTCGGGTAGGTCGTCCGGGACCGGGCGAGGTCGCTGGTCGGCGTCACCGGCGCACCGGCGAACTCGACGTCGCGGCTACGACCAGCGGGTACGGTCACCCGACGGGTGGCACCGCTGGCGGCGCACTCCACCTGTACCGACACGATGTCGCCGGCGGGTGCGGTGATCGTGAGGTGGTGGGAGTCGGTGACGTCGAACCGGGTGCCGGCGGGGACCGCCCTCGCGGGCGCTACCGGGGTCGCGGTGAACCGGGGTGGCTCGACGCGTGCGGTGGCTGCGGCGAGGTCGACCTGGTAGTCGGTGGTGCCGGATCCGGTGACCTGGCTCCCGCGGTACAGGCGCGGCGTCGTGGGCTGCGGGAGCGTGACGGTGGCCGTCGTGATGTCCTCGTCGGACAGGTTGAACACGCTGAGGTATCCGTCCGCGTCGCTGACCCGCAACGCCTCCGGCCCGCCGCTCGGCAGTGCACGGGACGCCGCCGCGGCCAGGGCCGAGTGGTTCGCGTCCGCGTACCCCTCGACGATCAGCCGGGTGCTGCCGGCGGCCGGTCCGCTGGAGAGGGTGACGTTGGTGCCGGTCACCCTGATCGGGTTCTGGCCGTTGTGGACCACCAGGCCGGCACGCCCGTCGACGTCCAGCCAGGAGCCGGCGATGGTCGGGCGGTCCGGCACCACCGCCGCGTCGCTCCAGGTGACGCCGTCGAGCGAGGTCTGGATGACGTACCGGGTGCCGTAGGCGGCCTCCCAGTCCAGGCGTACGCCGCTGATGTCCGTCGGCGCGCCGAGGTCCACGGCGAGCCAACTGTCCGGGCGGGCGCGCTCCTCGCGAGCCACCGCCCAGCGGGTTCCGGTGTTGCCGTCGGTGGCGTTTCGTGCGGGGTAGGCCGGGTCGGCCGACGAGGCGGTGGTGGGTCGGCCGGTGGCGAGGTCGACGCCGCGGGCGTCGAGCACGGCGAGCGCGAACAGCGAGTAGCCGTACTGGGTGGCGGGGGCCTGGCCGAGCATCCGCACCCACCGGGCTGACCGGGGCGGGAGGCTGACCTGGTCGGTCCCGCCGTCGCCGAGGCCCGATTGTCCGGCCAGGGTGACGGACCCCTGCTCGCCGGTGAAGGTGCGGGTGCCGGTGAGCCCGGGTACGCCGGGCATGTCCAGGTTGAACAGGGTGAGGACGCCCTCGTCTTCCGCGATGCCGGTGGTGGCGTACACGACCGTGCCGGTGGGGAGCGTGGCGTATCCGGCGGTGCCGCCGGCGACCCGCAGGACGGTGGCGGTGGCGTCGACACCGTCGCGCGCCACGGTGTACGCGGCGGAGGTGCGGCCGAGGACGGGCGCGGACTGCCTCGGCAGCAGCGACGCGGCCCGCGTGTCGAACAGCCAGTTGTCGTGGGCGGGGGCCCACAGGAACGACACGAAGCCGGTCTTGCTGACCGCCGCGGCGAAGGCGGTCGCGGTCTGCTGGGCGGTCAGGCCGGCCTGCTCCCCGAAGTCCCTCGTGCCGGCGGCCGCGGTGAAGAACGTGGTGCTGTCGACCGGCTGGACGGCACCGCCGTTGGCGGCCCGCCAGGCGTGGAAGAGATAGCTGATCGCGACCTCGGCCCGCGCCTCCGGCTCGTACTTCGGTTCGCCGCTGAATTTGGTAAGTCGGTCCTCGGGCGGGTAGTTCAGGTAGGGCATGAGCCGGTCGGCCAGGTCCGCCTCGGCCCGGGCCGCGTGCCGGTCGCCCTGGACCTGCGCGAGGAAGGCCAGCGGCAGGACGTCGCGGCCGTACAGGTGGTAGCGGTCCGCGACCATCGGCATGAACGGTTCGCCGGCGTCGCTGGCCATCAGTCGCATGGTCCGCCACAGCTCAGCGCCGTTGGGTTGCCGGGTGAGCGCCTCGGGGAGTGGTTGGCCAGCGGTCAGGAAGTGCGCTGCGGTGCGGCCCGCCGTACGCCAGAGCTCTTCCTGGTAGTGCGGCCCGAAGGAGCCGTGGTTCTCGACCAGGAAGGAGTCGTGGATGTTGTGGGCGGTGTTCCACTGCGCGACCGTCCGCCCGTCGACGACGGCGTGGCTGGCGCGGTCGGCGGGGGGAAGTCCGGTCGCGTTGATCGTCCACGTGAGGAACCGCTCGCGCCACCCGGCGGCGCGGTCGTCGTCCGCCGCCCAGGCCAGGCCGGGCGCGATCGCCTGGGCGTAGACGCCCATCTCTTCGAGCTTGGTGTCACCGATCCAGCCGCCGGTCAGGCCGTTCGGCGTCCAGTCGCCACTGAGCGGGTCGTCACCCGTGCCCAGGTCGGAGGCGTACGCGGCCTGTCCGCGGGCGATGCGGTCGACGTTGGTGCGGGTCGCCTCGTCCAGGTCGGCCCAGAGCAGCCGGGCGGCCAGGATGAAGTAGAGCTCGAAGGTGCTGTCCCAGAAGAGTCGCTGGCCCCACTCGGTGCCGCCGGCGAGGCGGTTGGTGGCCGCGTACCGTCGGATGGTGGCGACGGTGCGGCTGTGCAGGGTGTCCCGGTCGACGCCAGCGGCTGCCGCGTCGTATCCGGGCGCGTTGAGCAGGACCGCGTTGCCGAGGACGACCGCGAAGCGGAAGTCCGCGAGACGGTAGGCGTTGAGCGCCGGATCCCACTGTTGCTCCGACCATCGCGTGTGGGCGAGCAGCAGTGCGTGGTAGGTGGCGGCGACCGGGTCGGTGGCCGCGACCGGCGACGTGGGCGCGAGCGGCGCGGCTTGGGCGCTGTCGGCGGGCGAGGCGATGGCGAGGCCGCTGCCGATGGCGCCGGCAAGGATGAGGAGTCGCCTGCGGCTCAACGCGAAATCGGACATGGGATGGCCTCGCTCCCCCGTTGACAACGTTGTCTCAATCCCCACAGGCTCTGATGATCTTCTCCGGATGTCAAGGGGCGCGAACCCGTTACCGCGTGCTCGACGCCACGGACACCCGGGCTTGGCGCGCGACGGCCGCCGTACGTAGCAGTGATGGTTACTTTTGCCACACGGGTCGGCGTGACTGCCGGGGTGGTGGCCAAACAGCAGGGTGACGATCGCGGCTCGTGCCCTGGCCTGGATGGAACTGGCCAGGCGGCGCGGTCATGAGGTGCTCACCTCCGAGGAGGTGGCCGCCAGCGTCAACACGAACGCGGTCATCGTCCGACGCAGCCTCGGTGACCTGCAGCGGGCCGGCATGGTGCGGGCACGCCGCGGCAACGGCGCCGGCTACTCCCTCGCGCGGTCGGCGACGGAGATCACGTTGCTGGACGTCTGGCTGGCCGTCGCACCGGAGCCGCTGCTGGCCCTGCACCACGGCGAACCGAACTTGGAGTGCCCGGTCGGACGCGGAATCCGGCCGGTGCTCACCGACCTGTACGACGAGGCGACCGACACCTTCCGGGCGGCGCTCGCGCGCTCGACCGTCGCCGACATTCTGCAAAGGATCCTCGCATGATCGTCGAATTGCGCCGCTACACCCTGCGTGCGGGACGCCGCGACGAGCTGATCGACCTGATCGACCGCGAGTTCGTGGAGAGCCAGGAGGAGTCGGGAATGGCCGTGCTGGGCCAGTTCCGCGACCTCGACCGGCCCGACCAGTTCGTATGGCTGCGCGGATTCGCCGACATGCCATCGCGCCGGACCAGCCTGGCGGCCTTCTACTCGGGGCCGGTGTGGGCGCGGCACGCAGCAGCGGCGAACGCGACGATGCTCGACTCGGACGACGTGCTCCTGCTGCGTGAACTCGTCGCGGTGCCGGTCTTCGACCGCGGCACCGACGACTCCGAGGCCGTGCTGCACGCGACGATCTGGTATTGGGCCGGCCCCTTCCCCGACC
>NZ_SMKG01000173.1 GCF_004348525.1 Micromonospora sp. 15K316
GCCGGCGGGCGGGTAGGGCTGGCCCGGCGGGTACGGACCGGGTGGCGTCGGCTGCTGCGCCGATCCGGGCGCGGCCCACGGGTTGCCGGAGACCGGCTGCTGGGGTGCGCCGGACGCGGGTGGTTCGGGCGCGGCCGGCGCCGCCCAGGGACTGCCGGAGACGGGCGGCTGGGGCGCGCCGGAGACGGGCGGCTGCGGAGCGCCCGGGACCGGCTGCTGGGGCACGGTCGGCTCGCCCGCCGGTTGCGGCGTCCCGGCGGTCGGTCCCCACGGGTTGTGCGGCATCTGCGCCGGCGCCCCCGGCATCGGCGCCGTCGGCATCGGGGTGGTTCCGCCGCCCTGCGTGAACGGGGCCGGCGGCATCGCGACTGTCGGATCGGCCGGGGCGAACGGCGCCGGTGGCATCGCCACGGTCGGATCGGCCGGAGCGGCCGGGGCCGGCGGCAGCGGCGCCGTCGCGTCGCCCGGCGGGTTCGAGGGCGTCGTTCCGCCCTGCGGTACCGGCGGCATCGGGGCCGTCGGGAACGCCTGCGTCGGCGGCTCCCGGTGCGGCTGGTCGGGGTCGTGCGGCCCGGCGGGCGGCTCGGGGTGGCTCACCGTACTCCTTGGATCGTGGCGGGGGAGGGGAGGAACGCGCCGACGCTACCCCGCTCGGGCGACGGATTGTGCCCCGCCGGGGGCGGGCGGCGCTCGTCAGGGCAGCGGCAGCACCGCGGCGGTGCGCACCAGGCCGTCGGCCACCGCGAACCGGCCGTGCACCACCCTCGGCGCAGCCGCGACCGGCGCGGCGTCGACCCGGGCCTGTGCGATCCGGGCGCGGAACGTGCCGGCGTCCGGGTCGATCTCGACAAGCGCGTCGGTGAAGTCGAGCCAGGTGCCGACCACCGGATGCCAGACCTTGTAGACGGTCTCCTTGGCGCTGAACAGCACGGCCGGCCAGGAGGTGCCGCCCGGCAGCCGGGCCAGGTGATCGTCCTCCTGGGGCAGGCAGATCAACCGGCGTACCCCCGGGCCGAGCTCCTTGTGCTGCTCCGCGTCCATACCCACCGAGCGGACCTCGGCGCTGCGGGCCGCGGCCGCCGCGCAGTAACCCCGGGTGTGCGTGATGGTGCCGACCACGCCGGACGGCCAGACCGGGATCCGGTCGGCGGCCGGCACGGGGGCCGGCGGCAGCCCGAGCGTGGCCATCGCCCGCCGCGCGCAGACCCGCCCGGCGGTGAAGTCCCGCCGCCGGCTCTCCACCGCCCGCTCGCTGAGGCAGGCCAGCTCCTCGGCGAGCAGCCGGCCGGTCCAGTCGTCGGGCCCGGCCACGGCCACCGCGACCTCCGGCGGCAGCAGGTCACGCATCGCCGGCCGCCGCCGGGTGCGGGTGCCCCGATCGCCGGCCGGGCCGGAGGTCACGCGGCGACGGAGCGCCGTCCGTCAACTTTCTGACTGCCATGAATGGCGAAAGTACCGCAACCATGTAACACCGGATGGTTCCGAGGCGCTGTAGCCCAAGCACGGCACGGGGGGCATCGACAGCCGTTGCGATCGATCCGGGTCGGCGGGCGCGCCGGCCCCTGGCAGGAACCGAGAGGGAGTGCGATGACCGGTGGTGCGGGATCGTCCGGCCCGGTGAGTGATGACCACGCACCGGAGCCGCCCGGCTGGAGCTGCGGCTCCTGCGGGGAGGACTGGCCGTGCGCGACGAAGCGCAGCCGGCTGCTTCAGGAGTACGGCGATCGCGCCACACTCAGCGTCTACCTGGGCTCCTGCCTCGCCGCCGCCAGCGAGGACCTGCGCAGCGTGTCCGTGACGTCCCTCCAGGACCGGTTCATCGGGTGGCTGCCCCGGGGTCCGAGGAACGCCTAGGTCGCCTCACGGGTGCCGGTCCCGTCCCGAGCCGCGCGGCTCGGGACGGGACCGGCGTGTCCGCGCCGGCCGGTCAGGCGCGCCGGGGCCGGCGGGTGAGCGCGAAACCGACCACGCCGGCCACCGCGGCCAGGACACCGCCGACACTCGTCCAGATCCAGCGGGAGCCCAGCGCGGGCAGCAGCCCGTCGAACCAGCTCCCCTCGTCCGGGTCGTCGAGGGGAGCGGTGGCCTGCGCGTCGGTCAGCACCGCGCCCGCCCGGGTGTTCGGCACCAGCGGCACCGCCAGCTCGCCGTCATCGGCGGGCGCGCCGTCACCGTCGGCGCCGACCAGCAGCTCGACCTCGATCGGCGCGCCCAGGTCCGGCTCCGGCACGTCGACGACCGAGAGCCGGACGAAGTACGTGCCGGGCAGCGGGTCGGCCGACCAGGGCTCGGCCCACGGCCGTACCTCGCGCAGCGTGCAACCGAGCGAGACCTCGCTCGCCGCCTTGTCGACGGTCGGCGTCTGCGCGCCGGCCGTGCACGCCTGCCGGCGCCGCAGTCCGTCGAAGACCTCGACGGTCCAGGTGGAGGCGCCACTGCGGTCGGCGGGGAACGAGACGGAGGCGGCGATGTCGTGCACCTGCCCCGCCTCGGCGGTGAACGACCAGTACAGGTAGTCGCCCGTCGAGGCGTCCACCCGTACCGGCTGTCCGGCGGCGATGGCGGTCGCGGTCAGGAAGGAGGTGCCGGCGCGGGTCACCGTCGCGGCGCCGGGGGAGGGCGACGGTCCGTCGGTCGGGGCGGCGAGCGCCGTGGCGGGCAGCAGCACCGGACCGGCGGCGGCGACCAGCGCCGCCAAGGACCGGGTGAGAGTCGTACGCACGCTCACTTCTCCCTCCACGTGGCGACCCACCACCGGGTCAGCAGGCCGGTGAGCAGACCGGTGATCAGACCGGCCACGGTCAGCAGGGCCAGCAGCGCCCAGCCACGACCGAGATCCGGGCCCTTGGGCGTGGGGGACGCGGCGACCACGTCGACGGTCAGCTCCACCGGCATGCCCGGGCTCGCCTCGGTCCCGGGGCGGGGCGCGAACGAGTTGCTGATCACCAGGCAGACCATGGTCGGGGTGCGCAGGGCCGGTTCGGTCGCTTCGGCGGTGGGGTCGTCGCCGTCCGCGTCGTCCCGCTCGTCGGTGTCGTCCCGGTCGTCCGACCAGCGCAGGCCGGCCGAGACGACGTCCGCCCGGCCGCTGCCCGCGTCCACGCCGCGGACCAGCTCCCGGCCGTCGGTCGCGACCGCCCGCAGCAGTACGCCGTGGTCCGGGTTGAGCGGTCGGTCCAGCGCCACGCTCACCGAGGCGCGCAGCTCCTGACCCGGCCGCACCGGCACCCGGTACCAGCGGTGCTCGGAGAACTTCTCCCGGTCGGTGTAGACCCCGGGGGCGAGCAGCGGGGCACCCTCGCAGACGGAGCCGCCGCCGACCACCGTCGGCGTCCGGGTGTACGTCTGCTGGGCGCGGTCGACGAGCTGCTTGATCCGGTTGGTCAGCTGGTCGGTGCTCTGCGCCGCGGTGTACGTGCCTCCGGTCGCGCCGGCGATGCAGAGCAGCTGCCGGCGTACCTTCTCGTCGGGGGCGAGGCCGAGCGTGTCGACGACCAGCTTCGTGCCCTGCGCGGCGAGTTCCCGCGCGACGTCGCACGGGTCGGGCGGGGCGCAGGTGTCCTCGCCGTCGGTGATCAGCACGATCCGACGGGTGGTGGCGCCGGTGCCGAGGTCCTTGGCGGCCTCGCGCAGGGCGAGCCCGACCGGGGTGAACCCGGTCGGCCGCAGCCCGGAGACGGCGTCCTTCGCCTGGGACCTGTCGACCGGGCCCACCGGGACGATCTGCTGGGTGTCCCGGCAGCCGACCTTCTTGTCCTCACCCTTGTAGGTCGCACCGAGCACCCGGATGCCGAGCTGGGTCGTCTCCGGCAGCGCGTCGACGACGTCGTTGAACGCCTGCTGCGCCACCGAGATCCGGCTCCGGCCCTCGATGTCCCGGGCCCCCATCGAGCCGCTGACGTCGAGGACCAGCTCCACCCGGGGCGGCTCGGCGGGGCCCGGCTCGTCGGCCATGGCCGGCACCGGCCCGAGCAGCGCGGGAATCACCACCAGTCCGGCGAGGACGGTGGTGGAACGTCTTAAGTTGATCACTGGGCGAAGTGTAATGACGTCCACTTAGGATGATCATTGGGGTGCGTCGGCACCGCCGACCGCCGCAACCCGCTGTCCTCGTGGGCTGGGCGGGCTCCGGCGACGCCACCTCGCGCCGCTCCGACTCCGGGACGGCCGACCCGGGTGGCGCGCGCGGCGGCGACGAGACGTCGGCCCGGTGACCGTCGGTCAACTGCTGGATCTGCCCCGTGACCCCACGGTATCCGTCGGAAATCTGACCCAAGTCGACCCGTTGTGCCGGTGGTGCGCGGTGGTTAAGCTTCTCGTGCGCGCCCCAATCGCCCGCTTCCCCCGTGGCAGGCGATCGGGGCGCGCTTCTCTGTCCACAGGGCTCCGCGCGCCCCACCCCAGTCCCCGCGCCGCCGCCGTCGCAGGTCCGGCCGCAGCGAACCGGCCCGGCCGCCCAGCGAGCAGGCCGGCCGAAGGGCGGGCATGCCGCCCGAGCGGCGTCAGATCCAGCGGCCGCCCAGCCACATCCGGGCCGACCAGTCCGCGTACCGGATCACCTCGCCGACGAAGATCGGGTGGAAGTACGCGAAGCAGAGCGCCACCAGCAGCACGTAGCCGCCGGCGATGACCCCACCGACCAGCCGGCGGTCGTACCCCGCGTCACCCGGAGCGGCAGTGCGTGCCGCCCCGGTCCGGGCCGACGCCGGCGAGACGATCGCGCCGAGCACGTACACCACCGCCAGCACCATGAACGGCAGCGCCGGAGCGGTGTAGAACGAGAACATCGTCCGGCCGTCCAGGGCGAACCAGAACCAGGGCAGCAGCCCGGCGGCCACCATCAGCAGGACGGCCCCCGCCCGCCAGTCCCGCCGGGCGAGGCCGAGCCAGGCGGTCGCCACCAGGGCCGGAAGGAACGACCACCAGAGCAGCGGGGTCCCGAGCAGCAGGATCTCCGCGGCGCAGTTCTCCGCTCCGCACGGGCCGTCGCCCGACCAGTAGAACGCCACCGGTCGGCCCAGCAACAGCCACTGCCACGGCCAGGACTGGTACTTGTGCCCGTCGTCCAGGTGGGTGTGGAAGCCGTACGCGGCCTTGTGGTACTCGAAGAGGTTGATCAGCGGCCCGACCACCGGAGCGTCGCTGAGCGGGGCGCCCGGGTAGTTCGCCGCGACGCGGTAGTAGCCGTCGTCGGTGAAGAGCCAACCGGACCAGCTGGCCAGGTAGGTGACGACGAAGAGCACGCCGGCCAGCGCCAGCCAGGGCGTCTCGTCGACGAGCGCGCTGCGCCAGGGCCGGCGCACGCCGGCCGACCGCCGGACGCCGGCCTCCCAGACGAGCACCAGCAGTACGAAGGCCGGCAGGAAGTAGAGCGCGCTCCACTTCACCGCGCAGGCGCAGCCGAAGAGCACCCCCGCGGCGAGGCGCCACCACGGCCAGCCGCGCCACCCGTCGGCCGGGCGACCGGCCCGGCCGGGCGCGTTCGGGTCCAGTCCGGCGTCCAGCGCGCGCGACCACTGCCGCCGCCGGGCGTCCCGGTCCAGCACCAGGGCGCCGAACGCGGCCAGCACGAAGAAGAGCAGGAAGATGTCGAGCAGCGCCGTGCGGGAGAGCACCAGGTGGAAGCCGTCCAGGGCGAGCAGCAGACCGGCGGCACAGCCGAGCGCCGTGGAGCGGAACAGCCGCCGCCCGATCCGCACCAGCAGCAGCACCGAGAGGGTGCCGATGACCGCCGCCGAGAAGCGCCAACCGAACTCGGGCGCGGTGGTGACGAGGTGCCCCGGTACCGAGATCCGGCTCTCCGCGTCCTGGTAGCCGAACGCCCACTCGCCGAGCCCGATGAGCCATTTGCCCAGCGGCGGGTGCACCACGTAGGAGGCGTCGCCGTCCTTGTAGTTCCACTCGACGCCGCGCGAGATCAGCCCGTAGGCGTCCTTGGCGTAGTAGGTCTCGTCGAAGATCTTGCCCTTCGGGCCGGAGAGGCCGACGAAGCGCAGGATGCCGGCGATCAGCACGACAACGCCGGTGGCGAGCCAGGACCACCTGTCGAACCGGGCCTCGACCGTGGCCAGCCGGGCCCGGACCACGCCCGGAACCCGGCCACCGGCGTACGGCCCGGTGCCGGTCGTACGCTCGGAATCGACCCGGGGCGGGTTCGCGCTCTGTGCTGTCGACGCACTCGTCACCCGGCGATCGTAGGCTGCGTTGGTGGCCGGTGGCGTCAGTCGTCCCCGATCCCCGCCACCACCGTCGAGCGAGGAGCGGAAGACCCCGTGGGTGAAATGTCGGATGTTGGGCGCCTTGTACTGCTCGGCGCGCCGCTCGGCAACCCGGCGGACGCCTCCGCCCGGTTCCGCGAGGTGCTCTCCACCGCCGACGTGGTGGCCGCCGAGGACACCCGCCGCCTCACCCGGCTGGCCCGGGACCTCGACGTCACCGTCCCGGGCCGGATCGTCTCCTACTTCGAGGGCAACGAGGAGCGGCGTACGCCCGAACTGGTCGAGGTGATCCAGGCCGGCTACGTCGTCGCCCTGGTCACCGACGGCGGCATGCCGAGCGTCTCCGACCCCGGCTACCGGCTGGTCCGCGCGGCGCTGGACGCCGGCGCGCCGGTCACCGCGGCACCGGGACCGAGCGCGGTCACCACCGCCCTCGCCCTCTCCGGGCTGCCCAGCGACCGGTTCTGCTTCGAGGGGTTCCTGCCCCGCTCGCCCGGCGCGCGACGCTCCCGGCTGCGGGCGCTCGCCGCCGAGGAGCGCACGCTGGTGCTCTTCGAGGCCCCGCACCGGGTGACCAGCGCGCTCGCCGACCTCGCGGAGACGTTCGGTGCGGACCGTCCGGCCGCGCTCTGCCGCGAGCTGACCAAGACGTACGAGGAGGTGCTCCGCCGGCCCCTCGGTGAGCTGGCCCGCTGGGCGGCCGAGGGGGAGCCGCGTGGCGAGATCACGCTGGTGGTGGCCGGGGCGCCCGCGACGGCTGCCGAGCGCCCCGACGACGAGACGCTGCGCGCCGCGGTCGCCGACCGGGAGGCGGCGGGGCTCTCCCGGCGCGACGCGATCAGCGACGTGGCCACCGCGTACGGGTTGCGCCGCCGCGACGTGTACGGCGTCGTGCACCGCTGATCGGGCGGGCCGCGCCGGCCGGTCCGGGTGCCGGCCGGTCCGGGTGCCGGCCGGTCCGAGCGCCGGGCGGGGACGGTCACCAGGCGGCCACGAGGAAGCCGACCGTGATCAGCGCCGGACCGGCGAAGGCGACGGCTGTCGCCCAGCGACGGGCCCGCTGACCCTTCAACCGGGTCGCACCGGTCCAGCGGGCGATCCCGGCGCCGCACGCCGCCACCGCCAGCAGGCCGAGCGCCCAGCGCAGGTGCGGCGCGACTCCGCCGGTGTCGACGTAGGCGGTCCCGCCGTCCGGGCCGGTCATCCGGGCCGGCAGCGCCCGACCCGTCTCGGCCCGCTCGGCCGGTACGCCGCTGACCCGCACCCCGTGCGCGACGAAGCGCCGGTCCTCAGCGGTGAAGATGCCCCGGCAGCGCTGGGTCAGGCCACCACCACTGCACTCCGTGAGCACCGACGTGCCGCGTGTGGCGTGGCCCACCGCGACCCAGAACGGCCCCGCGCTGACCCAGGCGAAGAAGGCCGCGACCAGGCTCAGCGCCAGCAGGGCGGCGAGCCCGGGCAGCGGGTCGGGTGGATGGTCGGCTCGCCGGGAGCGCCGCCGGCGAGCCACGTCCCGTACCGGCCGGTCCCGCTCCCGCGCCGGCTCCTCCCGGATCGGGGTGCCGTCCCAGTGCACCTCCTCAATCGGCGGCCAGAACGCCGGGTCGTCCTCCGCCGGGTCGCCGTCGGCGCTCCGGGCGAGGCGACGCCAGCGCTTCGGCTGGCGTACGGGCACCCGGCGCGGCAGGGCGTCCAGCGGCGCCCCGGTCGTCGCCTCGACGTCGACGGCGGGTTCGTCACCCGCCCGCTCGGGCGCGACCTCGCCGCCCTGTCGAGGGGCGGCGGCGCGGCGCGGACCCTCCGCGGGCGGCCGCGGGGACGGCCCGCCGCCGGTCCCCTCCGGATCGTCGCCGGCCTTCCCGCGGCCGCGGCGGCCGCGGGCGGGCGCCGGCACCGGGCCGGTCCGTGGCGCCCGCTCCCGCCTGCGCCCGGCCGGGGTCGTCGGAGCGGGTCCTGGCGACTCGTCATCGGCCGCCGGCGTGCCGTCGGTGCCGGGCACCGGCCGGGGCAGCGGGGCCACCCCGGGCCCCCGGGCCGGTCGCGGGCGCGCCGACCCGTCGCCGGGGGCGTCGTCGTCCGGGGAGGTCTCCCCCTCGCTGTCCGGCCGGTTCCGGTCGTCGCCGACCGGGGTGTCCCGCCCCTCGGCGAGCGCCGCCCGCGAAGGGGCTTCGTCCGGTTCCCGGTGCGCTCGTCGACCCGCCACGACGTTCATTGCACACCCGTCCGGTGCCCCGATCCGGCAGCAAGAGCGCGTGTCGGCGACAAATCGGACCATCGGTCGAGGGGGACCGGCCGCTCCGCCGACCCGTACGACGTGCCGGCACCCGTATTGATTCGCAGCTGCCCGGCACGGGTCACTAGGCTTGCTGGTCATGAGTCACGTTCTCGCGGCGGTTGCCTGGCCGTACGCCAACGGCCCGCGCCACATCGGCCACGTATCCGGTTTCGGCGTTCCCTCCGACGTCTTCAGCCGGTACATGCGGATGGCCGGCCACGACGTGCTCATGGTCTCCGGCACGGACGAGCACGGCACGCCGATCCAGGTGCAGGCCGACGCCGAGGGGGTCACCCCGCGCGAGCTGGCCGACCGCTACAACCGGGTGATCGTCGAGGACCTGCACGGCCTCGGGCTGTCGTACGACCTGTTCACCCGCACCACCACCCGCAACCACTACGCGGTGGTGCAGGAGCTGTTCGAGGGGATGTACCGCAACGGCTACATCGTCCCGAAGACCACGATGGGGGCCATCTCCCCGTCGACCGGCCGGACGCTGCCCGACCGCTACATCGAGGGCACCTGCCCGATCTGCGGCTACGACAGCGCCCGGGGCGACCAGTGCGACAACTGCGGCAACCAGCTCGACCCGATCGACCTGATCAACCCGAAGTCGAAGATCAACGGGGAGACGCCGGAGTTCGTCGAGACCGAACACTTCTTCCTGGACCTGCCCGCCCTGGCGGACGTGCTCCGGCAGTGGCTGGACAACCGCGAGGGGTGGCGCCCCAACGTGCTGCGGTTCTCGAAGAACCTCCTCGACGACCTCCAGCCCCGCGCGATCACCCGGGACCTGGAGTGGGGCGTGCCGATCCCGCTCGACGGGTGGCGTGACCGGTCGGACAAGCGCATCTACGTCTGGTTCGACGCGGTCATCGGTTACCTCTCCGCCTCCATCGAGTGGGCCCGCCGCTCCGGCGACCCGGAGGCGTGGCGCCGCTGGTGGTCCACCGACGGGGAGGGAAAGGACGCCCAGACGTACTACTTCATGGGCAAGGACAACATCGTCTTCCACTCGGTGATCTGGCCCGCGTTGCTCGCCGGCTACTCCGGCGAGGGGGCGCGCGACGGTGAGCCGGGCGAGCTCGGGCGGCTCAACCTCCCCACCGAGGTGGTCTCCAGCGAGTACCTGACGATGGAGGGACGCAAGTTCTCCTCGTCCCGTCGCGTGGTCATCTACGTCCGTGACTTCCTGGAGCGCTACGACGCCGACGCGCTGCGCTACTTCATCGCGGCGGCCGGCCCGGAGAGCAACGACACCGACTTCACCTGGGCGGAGTTCCTCCGGCGCAACAACGACGAGCTGGTCGCCGGCTGGGGCAACCTGGTCAACCGCTCCATCTCGATGGCGGCGAAGAACTTCGGCGCGATCCCGCCGGTCGACCCGGCCGGTCTCACCGAGGCCGACGAGGCGCTGCTCGCCACCGCCCGGGCCGGCTTCGCGGTGGTCGGCGACCTGATCGCCCGCCACCGGCAGAAGCAGGCGATCGGCGAGGCGATGAAGGTCGTCGCCGAGGCGAACAGGTACCTCTCCGACCAGGCGCCCTGGAAGCTCAAGGACGAGGCCGACAAGCCGCGGATGGGGACCATCCTGCACGTCGCCCTCCAGGTGGTCAGCGACGCCAACACGCTGCTCACCCCGTTCCTGCCGCACTCCGCGCAGAAGGTGCACGAGCTGCTGGGCGGCACCGGGGTGCACGCGCCGATGCCGCGGATCACGGAGGTGGAGGACCTCGACGGCGGGCCGGCGTACCCGGTGCTCACCGGGGACTACACCCAGGGCGCGCGCTGGGAGTCCGTACCGCTGGAGGTGGGGCGGCGGCTCTCCGCGCCGAAGCCGGTCTTCCGCAAGCTCGACCCGTCCATCGTCGACGAGGAGCTGGCCCGGCTCGGCGCCTGACGCTCGCCGGCCCGGCGACGGGCCGCTGCCGGCGGGGTCCGGACACGACGGTGCGGCCCGGGGCATCCCCGGGCCGCACCTCACCCGACCGGCCTGGCGGGCCGATCGTGTCCGGCTCGCGCCCCGCACCAGGCGCGGGCCGCGGATGACATCAGGCGCGGCTCATCGCCGGCGCGCCGATGAAGTGCATGATCGCCTGGTTGACCTCGTCGGGGTTCGTCCACGGGATGCCGTGCGGGGCGCCCTTCAGGGTGATCAACTGGCTGCCCGCGAGCATCGGCTGCAGGCGCTGCCCGGTCGAGGCGTACGGCAGCACGTTGTCCTTGTCGCCCTGCACGATCAGCACCGGGACGTCGATCTGCGGCAGGTCGCCCCGGAAGTCGGTCAGCCAGGCGTCCACGGAGTCGTAGGTGCCCTTGGCCGACGCTCGCGCGCCGATCTCCCAGTGCGCCCGGTACGCCTCCTCGCTGACCAGCTTCCCCTTGTTCTCGCTCCAGTTGAAGAAGTTGTTGCAGAACTGGGTGAGGAAGGCGAAGCGATCCTTGATGATCGCCTCCTGGAAGCCGTCGAAGAGGCTCTTCTCGACGCCCTGCGGGTTATCCGCCGTCTTCAACAGGAACGGCGCGAGCGGGGCCAGCATGATCGCCTTGCTCACCCGCTGCGAGCCGTATGCGCCGAGGTAGCGGGTGACCTCGCCGGTGCCCATCGAGTGGCCGACCAGGATCACGTTGCGCAGGTCCAGCTCGGAGAGGAGGACGTCGAGGTCGGCGCTGAAGGTGTCGTAGTCGTACCCCATGGTCGGCTGCGCCGAGCTGCCGTAGCCGCGCCGGTCGTAGGTGATCACCCGGTATCCGGCGTTCAGCAGCGGGAGGGTCTGTTTCTCCCAGGTCGCCCCGTTGAACGGGAAGCCGTGGATCAGCACGATCGGCTGGCCGGCGCCGTGATCCTCGTAGTACAGGTCGATGGGCGCGGAGTTCTCCGTACCCACGGTGATGAACGGCATGCTCTTCTCCTGAAGTCGGGCTCGGGTTCTCTCCTCGCCCGGCGCATTCCCGTCCGATCCGCCGGTATGCCCCGCCCGGCCCGGCGCACCGCGCCCGCCGCGTTCCCTCAGAGCACGTACGGGTGGTCGACCACCTGAACGTCCGTCACCTCCGGGCCGGGCGCCCAGACCTCGTACACGCCCCGGTCGTGGCACTGTGCCCCGGTGGTCGCCACCGCGTCCGGATCGGGCCGGCGCAGTCGCAGCCGCAGCCAGCCCGCCTCCTCCCGCAGCACGACGCAGGGCACACCCCGCCACTGACCGGTCCGTAGCCGGCGGGCCGCCGCCTCGACCGGGTAGCGAGCGGCCCGCGTCATCGCCAGCACCCGGAACCCGCCGGGCAGGTCGGCGACCGCCTCGTACTCGTTCCCGCCGTACGCCCCGACCAGATGGGTGGAGCGGGGCGCCTCACCGACCGGCAGGTACTCCTGGTCGGGGGAGAGGCCCGGCACCGCGGCGAGCAGATGCCGCCACTGCGGCCCGACCATCCGCAGCCAGCCGCGCTGTTCCGCCTGGTAGGTGTAGAGCACCACTTCGACTCCCTCGGCCGGGTAGGCCAGCAGGCTGGCGTTCGCCGGCATCGGCAGGTCGGCGAAGTCCCGGGTGACGAACTCGGGGATCAGCTGGGTGCTGCTGGGCACGAAGCCGGTGCCGAGCACCGGAGGGCCCAGCCGGTCCCGTGGCGGCAGCGCGGTCAGCCCGCGGTGCGTCTCGCCCACCGGGACGTCGTAGTCGCCCGGGTCGGCGACGCGCCAGCGCAGCGCGTACGCGACCTCCACCCCGTCACGGCCCACGTCGCCGTCGGTGCGCAGCAGCGCCGCCGTGGCGGGCGTACGCAGGTGCGCGACGTCGTGTTCCCGGTA
Source organism: Micromonospora sp. 15K316 (assembly GCF_004348525.1). Taxonomy (GTDB): domain Bacteria; phylum Actinomycetota; class Actinomycetes; order Mycobacteriales; family Micromonosporaceae; genus Micromonospora. Next base: position 12,299 of record NZ_SMKG01000173.1, read on the forward strand.
GCAGAAGCCGTGCGGCAGCCATCCCCGCACGTAGCCGGCGAGCTGCCGGGCGGAGAGCATCTTCACCATCCGGGTGCCCCGCCGGAGGGTCGCCGACCCGCGCACCACGGTGAGCACGGGGTCGCCGGCGGCGTCCGGCCGCTGACTGAGCTGGTGCACGTGCCCCCAGCCCCGGTCCCGGTGCGCGGGCATCATGAGGGGCGACTCCGGCTCCTCCGCCGGCTCGGTCCCGCCGTGCACCGCGGACACCTCGGTGGCGTGCACGAACCGGTGCCAGGGGAGGGCCGTGCCGGGG
>NZ_SMKG01000174.1 GCF_004348525.1 Micromonospora sp. 15K316
GCCTCAATCTCACCCGGCTCGATCCGGAACCCCCGAATCTTCACCTGCTGATCCGCCCGACCGACGAACTCCAGCACCCCACCGGCCCGCCAACGCACCAGATCACCGGTGCGGTACATCCGCTCCCCGGCAGCGCCGAACGGGTTGGCCACGAACCGCTCGGCCGTCAAACCCGGCTGCCCCAGATACCCCTGCGCCAAGCCGATACCGGCCATGTACAGCTCACCCACCACGCCGGTCGGCGACAGGTTCAGCTTCTCGTCGAGGACGAAGACCCGCTTGTTTCTGATCGGCGTGCCGACCGGGATCGAGGGCAGTGCGGTGTCCCGGGGCAGGATATGGTGACAGAGGGTGAAGATCATGTTCTCTGCCGGGGAATACCCGTTCACCAACCGCACGTGCGGGAAGTCCCTCAGCAGCCGTTCGACGTGCGAGATGGACGCCGGCTCGCCACCGGTCATCACCTGGCGGACCTTGGCGAAGACCGCCGGGTGGTCGTCGAGCAGATAGTTGAGCAGGCTCGCCGACACGTGGATGGTGGTCACCCCGTGGCGATTCACCAGGTCGGCGATCGCCTCCGGTTCGGGGCTCTGACCGGGTTGAAGAACACAGGCGGCACCCGACAGCAACGGCCCGAACAGTTCGAGAACGAACGCGTCCCAGGAGATCGGCGCGCACTGGAGCCATACCTCGGCGGCTCCGAACTCCACGTACCGTTGCCTGATCAGCGTGCCGGTCACGGCGGCATGCGGGGACACGATTCCCTTCGGCGTACCGGTCGAACCCGAGGTGAACATGACGCACGCGGCACTACGGGGATCCACGTAGCGACCCGGGTCGTCGCCGGACGCGGCGTCGATCGCGTCCCGGGCACTGTCGAGATCGACGACGTACGTGACGTCGCCGGCCCAGTCGTCGGCCGGGCCACGGGTGATCAGGGCCGCTGTTCCCGCGGCCGCCATCTGATCAAGTACCTGACGCCGCCGGACGACCGGGAACCGTGGATCGAGCATCGCGAAGGCTCCACCGGCCTTGAGCACTGCCAGGACCGCGACCACCATGTCCACACCGCGTTCGAGACACAGGCCTACGATCTGGCCGTTTCCGACACCGAGCGACGACAGGTAGGACGACAGACGGTTGGCCCGCGCGTTCAACGCCCCGTAGCTCACCCGCTGGTCTGCGAAGAGCAACGCGGTGGCGTCCGGGGTCTGCTCTGCCTGCCGCCGGAACAGCTCATGGACGCACAGATCGTTCGGCAGCTCAACATCGGTGTCGTTCCGGTCGACCCGCAGGATCTCGTGCTCGCGCTGCGACAATAGGGGGATCTCACTCAGGGAGACGTCCGGGTCCTGCGCGACGATCCGCAGCAACCGGCCGAACCGCTCCGCCATCCGCTGGACTGTCTCCCGGTCGAACAGGTCGAGCGCGTACTCGAACCCGCAGGTCAGGCCGGCCGGCTCACCGTCGACACCACGGTCCTCGGTGATCGCGACGGTCAAGTCAAACTTCGCGGTGCCGGTGCGCACCGGGTGCGTGCGGGCTTCGACGCCGGGGAGCGTCAGATCGGCCTGCGCATTGTTCTGCAGAACAAACATCACCTGGAAGAGCGGATGCCGGGACAGCGTCCGAACGGGGTTCAGCTCCTCCACCAGCCGCTCGAACGGGAGGTCTGCGTTGGCGTACGCGCCCAGGTCGGTGTCGCGGACCCGGCCCAACAGCTGCCGGAAGGACGGGTCACCCGAGGCGTCGACGCGAAGCACCAGCGTGTTGACGAAGAATCCAACGAGTTGATCCAGCGCCTCGTCCGGCCGCCCGGCGACCGGTGTTCCCACCGGGACGTCCCGACCGGCGCCGAGCCTGCTCAGCAGCGCCACGAAGGCCGCATGCAGCACCATAAACAGGGTGACGTGATGAGCTCGGGCAAGAGCGTCGAGCTGCACGTGAAGGTCCGCAGGCAACTGGACCTCGGCGACGTCACCCCGGCCGCTCGGGACGGCCGGCCGGGGCCGGTCCGCAGGCAGGTCCAGCTGCTCTGAAAGGTCGGCGAGAGCGTTGCGCCAGTACGCCAGTTGAGTGCCGAGGACGCTATCGGATGCACCGATGGTTTCCAGGAGCGTCTGCTGCCACAGCGTGTAGTCGGCGTACTGGACCGGCAACGGCGACCAGGACGGCAGCTGGTCGGCGCAGCGAGCGCCGTACGCTTCGCTGAGGTTCCGTAGCAACGGTGCTAGGGACCATCCGTCGGCCGCGATGTGATGCAGGGTCAGGACCAGCACGTGGTGCCGTTCGTGGACGGCAAAGAGCGCGGCCCGGATAGGCGGCTCGTGGGTCAGTCCAAAGGTCCGCTCGGCGAATCGAAGCACCCGGTCCTCCAGCTCCCCGGGACTTGTGGGGATGGTGTCGAGCAGCGGCGGGAGATCGGCGGTCGAGAGGATCTGTTGGATCGGGCGGTCGTTCCGATCGGGAAACACTGTCCGCAGCGCCTCGTGCCGGGCAACCACGTCCATGAGCGCCGCCCTGAGCGCCGCCGGGTCCACGGCGCCCTCCAAGTCGACGCGGTAGGCGACGTTGTAGGCGGAGCCGGCCCCGTCGAGCCGGTCGACGAACCACAGTCGCGACTGGGCGAAGGACGCTGGGATCTGTTCGGGACGGACTCCCTGACGTATCCGGGGCGGTGCCGCACGGGCCCCGTCGAGCCGCGTGACGAGCTGTGCCACGCTCGGAGCTTCGAACAGGTCCGCGATACTCAGCTCGACACCCAGCACGGTACGGATCCGGCTGACCAACCGAGCCGCCAGCAGAGAGTGCCCGCCGCGGTGGAAGAAGTCGTCGTCGACATGGATGCCGTCGGCCTGCAGGATTTCGCCGAACAGCGTGCAGAGGATCTCCTCCTGAGCAGTGCGCGGCGACCGGCCCGCCGGCACGGCTGTCTCGGGTGCCGGCAACGCGGCCCGATCGAGCTTTCCGTTGGGGGTCAGTGGAAGCACGTCCAACGACACGATCGCGGAGGGGACCATGTAGGCCGGCAGACGGCGCGTGAGGTAACGGCGCAACTCGTCGGTGTCCCGGCCTGCGACGACGTAGGCGGCCAGCTGGTTGTCGCCCGAAGCCGACTTAAACGCCACCACGGCGGCGTTGGACACCGCGGGATGCTGAGACAGGGCCGCCTCAATCTCACCCGGCTCGATCCGGAACCCCCGAATCTTCACCTGCTGATCCGCCCGACCGACGAACTCCAGCACCCCACCGGCCCGCCAACGCACCAGATCACCGGTGCGGTACATCCGCTCCCCGGCAGCGCCGAACGGGTTGGCCACGAACCGCTCGGCCGTCAAACCCGGCTGCCCCAGATACCCCCGCGCCAAGCCGTCTCCCGCTACGTACAGCTCGCCGACGACGTTCGGCGGGACCGGAGTGAGCGCCTTGTCGAGAACGAAGACGCGGGTGTTCGCGATCGGCCCGCCGATCGGAATGGTCGCCCCAGCGGCATCGGCCGGGGTGACGTCGTGGCAGTTGGTGAAGACCATGCTCTCCACCGGGCCATAGCCGTGCACCAGGCGCAGGTCGGGCACATCCCGACGGATCCGCAAGACGTGGCTGACCGATGGCGCGTCGCCGCCGGTCATTACTTGCCGGACGATCTCGAACACCTGCGGGTACTCGTCCGCCATGACGGCGAAGAGCCCCGCCGACAGCCACAACGTGGTGACCTGGTGGCGCTGCACCAACGCCGCGATGACGGCGGGATCGGTCTCCGGGCCCGGCGCCAGCACGCAGCTGCCGCCGTGCAACAGTGCCGGCCAGAGTTCCAGCACCATGCCGTCCCAGGACACAGGGGCAGACTGCAACGTGACGAGCCGCTCGTCGAGGTCAATGAAACTCTGCGCGAAGAACGTGCGCAGGATCGCCCGGTGCGGCGCCGCCACGCCCTTCGGCCGCCCGGTGGAGCCCGAGGTGAACAGCACGCAGGCGACTTCGTCGACGTCAACGACCCGTTGCGGGGCGGTGGCCGGCAGGGCATCGAGAGCCTCCCGGCACTCGGTCAGCGAAACGACCTCGGCCCGGGCTGGCAGGCGCGACCGAAGGCTGTCGTCTGTCACCACCACCGCTGACCCGCACTGGGCGACGATGGCGTCGATGCGGTCAGCCGGATGACCGGGATCGAGTGGCACGTATGCCGCGCCGGCCTTCAGCACGGCAAGCAGCGCCACCACCATCTCCGGCCCTCGGTCGAGGTACACGCCCACGGCGTCGCGGGGTCGCAACCCCCGGTCGATCAGGTGATGGGCCAACTGGTTGGCACGCCGGTCCAGCATTCGGTAACTCATCTCACGCTCACCGAAGACGAGCGCGACCGCCTCCGGCGTACGCTTCGCCCACTGCTGCACTACCTGATGCACGCCCCCCGCGGTGGGATAGTCGGCCGCGGTCGTGTTCCACGTGCTCAGGATCTGGCGTCGCTCATCCTCGCCGAACAGGTCCAGGCGGCTGACCGGACGCTCTGGGTCCCGTTGCACCTCGGTCAATAGGCGCGTCAGCCGGTTTCCGATCGCTGTCGCGGTCGCCTCGTCGAAGACGTCGGCGGCGAACTTGACGGTGCCGGATATTCCGGCTGGCGAGCCGTCCGGGCCGTACCGCTCGGCCATGTCGAAGGCGAGGTCGAACTTTGCCGCGCCCGGCTCCAGCAGCTCCTGCTCGACCCGCAGATTGGGAAACGGCAGCCGGGTCGGCGCGGTGTTCTGCAGCACCACCATGACCTGAAACAGCGGGTGACGGGCCAGCGTGCGAACGGGGTTGAGCTCCTCGACGAGTCGCTCGAAGGGGACGTCCTGGTTGGCGTATGCGGCGAGGCTGGTCTGCCGGACCCGGCGGAGGAGCTCACGGAAACCGGGGTCGCCGGCGGTGTCGACCCGCACCACGAGGGTGTTGACGAAGAAGCCGACTAGGTCCTCGAGGGCCTCGTCGGTGCGGCCAGCCACGGCGGCGCCGAGCGGCACGTCCGTGCCGCCGCCCAACCGGGTCAGCAGGGCCGCCACCGCAGCCTGCAGAACCATGTAGACGGTCGCGTTTTCGCGGGCCGCCAGGTCGAGCAGCCCGCGGTGGACCTCCGGGCCGAGGCGCACCGGCACCGCGCCGCCTCGACCGCTGGGCCGGGCCGGCCGCGGGCGGTCGGTGGGCAGGACGAGCTCCTCCGGCAGACCGGTGAGGTGTTGACGCCAGAAGTCGAGTTGCTGCGACAGTAGGCTGTTTTCCTCACCCGCCGAGTCGAGCAGCTCCCGCTGCCACAGGGTGTAGTCCGCATAGCTGACCGGCAGTGGCACCCAACCAGGGGCTTCGCCGTTGCGTCGCGCGGCGTAGGCCTCGCCAAGGTCACGGGTGAACGGTGTGAGAGACCAACCGTCGCTGGCGATGTGATGCATGACGACGAGCAGCGCGTGCTCGTCGTCGGACAACCGGAACACGATCGCCCGGATGGGCAGCTCTGTAGGGAGGTCGAACCCGTGGCGGGCGACGGTCAGGCACCGCTCGATCAGTTGCTCCGCCGAGCACTCGATCACCTCGCCAGGAAAGCGCGACCGATCCACCTCGACCAACTGCTGGACCGGCACCCCGTCGACCTCCGGGTAAACCGTCCGCAGCGGCTCGTGACGGTCCACCACGTCGGCCAGAGCGTCCCGCAGGGCCGGCACGTCCAGCGCCCCGTGGAACCGCAGGAGAAACGGAACGTTGTAGTTAGGACTGCGCTCGACCTGGTTTAGGAACCACAGACGCGCCTGCGCGAATGACAGCGGGACCATCGCAGTTTCCTCCTCTCACCGGGGACGTACCGACGGTTAGCCTTCACATTTCGCCCCGGAGGCTCGCTGGCCGCAGGTCGCGCCAATGGTTCTCGACGTGGTCCATGCATTCACGCCGTCCCGCCGGCCCGTGGACACGAATCCATCCCGACGGCACAGGAATCGAGTCCGGCCACAACGAATGCTGATCTTCATGATTCACGAGCACGAGGAAAGAGCCGTTCTCGTTATCGAACGGATTGCTGGTCATACCATCGAACCTCTCTCTGCTGCAGCGTGGAAGGTAGGGACCGGACGGTCACCACAGACGTGGTCCAGCGCCACCGCAACGTCCAGGAACCGGTCCAGCTCGGGTGGGCCGAACACGGTCATCCCGACCGGTAGTCCATCGATGAGCCCAATCGGTAACGACACGGCGGGGTAGCCGGCGAGGGCGGAAAGACTCGAGGTGCTGAACCGGTCCCGGTCACCGTTGACGGTGTCGATCGGCCATGCCGGTTCGTTGGTGGGGACGAGAACCGCCTCGACGCGATGCCGCCGCAACACGTCGGCGCAGAGCGCCTGCGCCCGCGCCCGGACGGGGCCACGCGCGGCGAGCCCCTCGGCCCGCTCGTCCTCGGACATCGTGGCCACCCACTCGAACAGGTCCTGGCCGAACAGCCGGGTCTCTACCGGATCGGCGCGATTGGCAGAGATCAGTCCGACCAGGGAGTCGGGTGCTTCAGACCGGCCGCGCAGGTAGTCGTCAATCGCCTCGCCGAATTCGGCGTACATGGCACGGAGTCCGTCGAGCACGAGGTCACCGGGGACGGCGAGCTCGACTGGCAAGACGACGGCGCCGGCGTGCCTGAGCCGATTCCACGCGACCTTCGCCGCCTCTCGAACGCGATCAGGCGTCCCGGGCGGCAGCCAGGATCCGAACCGGCGGCCGCCCGTCCGCGCCGGCTCGTCGTTGAAGACCGGCCGGCCGGTGAGCACCGCGATCGTCAGCAACGCGTCCGACACGCTGCGGCTCAACACGCCCACCGAGTCCAGCGCGCCCGACACGGGCGCAATCCCCGCTGTCGGCAGCAACCCGACCTGCGGCTTGACGCCCACCACACCGTTGACTCCGGCTGGCCCCAGGACCGAGCCGTCGGTCTCCGTTCCCAACGCCAGCGGTGCCATGCCAGCGGCTACGGCGACAGCGGATCCGGACGACGAGCCCCACGGGCTGCGGCCCAGCAGGTATGGGCTGGAGGTCTGCCCTCCGACGCCGGACCAGCCCTCGGTGCCGCGCACCGACCGGAAGTTCGCCCACTCGCTGAGGTTGGTCTTGCCAAGGACGACGGCGCCAGCTTCCCGGAGCCGACGTACCACCTCGGCGTCCCGCTCAGGCGGCTGCGGGAGCAGCCGGGATCCGACGGTGCTGAGCAGCCCCGCGGTGTGGATGTTGTCCTTCAACAGCACGGGGATGCCGTCGAGCGGGCCCCGAGCGGCGCCGGAACGGTGCCGGCGGTCTGCGGCCGCCGCTTGAGACAAAGCGTCGGGTGCCAGCCCGAGCACAGCATTGACCTGGTGGTCGACATTCTCGATACGCTCAATACAGAGTGACGTCAATTCGATGGCGGAGATGTCACCGGACCGCATCAGGCGACCGAGTTCCCTGAGACCCCACCGAATCCATTCGGTGTTCACCTCGTCCACCTACGGCCTCCATCATTTTGCGCGACGCCGAAGACAAGGCGCCGTTCGACCATTTTTCGGCCGTCCCGCCGACATATGCGGACGACGGCTTCGACAGTAGGCGGCGAATGAGGACGCAGGCGGCGGGGCGACCGGCAGAACGGCGGCAGTTAAAGGAAGCGGAAACGATCGGGCGTGCCGGCGTCGGCACGCGGCCCGAGGGAAGCTGCCGCATTTCTGCCGGCGCTGCTGCCGCCGTCGGACCGGGGTGGGGCCCTAGCCTTTCTCCGAAACACACGAACTCGGCGCAGCCGCCTGGTTGTCTTCCCGTTCGCCGGGACGGTTCCTGTCACCGGCGATTCGACGGGGCGTCGGTGGGAAGGGAGATCTACGTGATTCCGGCGTCGTTTGCCCAACGACGGCTGTGGCTGACGGCACAGCTGGCGGGTCCGAGCGCGACGTACAACATCCCGCTCGCGGTGACCCTCTACGGCCAGCTCGACCAGGCGATGCTGCGGGAGGCCGTGCGGGACGTGGTTGACCGCCACGACACGCTCCGCACGGTGTATCCCGCCGCCGATGGTGAGCCCGTTCCGCAGATCCAGCCAACACCCTCGGCTCACCTCTTCTTCGACACCGTCCGCTGCCCGCGCGAAGATCTTCCGGAGCAGCTCCAACGCGCAGTCCGGAGCCCTTTCGACGTCACCACGGACCTGCCACTGCGCGTCCGGTTGTTCCAGCTCTCCGACCGGGACCACGTGCTATTGGTGGTCATGCACCACATCGCGAGCGACGGCTGGTCGGTCGGGCCCTTGCTGCGCGACCTGGCACAGGCCTACACGGCCCGGGTGACCGGCACCGCACCGGACTGGCCCGACCTCCCCGCCCGGTACACTGACTACTCGCTGTGGCAGCGGGACGTGCTGGGCGACGACGCGGACCCGGACAGCCTCCTGCGGCGGCAACTGTCCTACTGGCAGCACACGCTGGCCGACTTACCCGAGGAGCTTCCCCTCGTCACGGACCGACCACGACCGGCGGACAGCGGCCACCGTGGCGACGTCGTCCACGGCACGGTGAGCGCCGAGGCGCACGAACGGCTGCTGCGGCTGACCCTGAAGCACCGGGCGACCATGTTCATGATCGTCCATGCGGCCCTGGCCATCCTGCTCACACGCTGGGGTGCCGGCACCGACCTCCCCATCGGCACGGTGGTCAGCGGCCGTGACGACGAAGCGCTGGAGGACCTGGTCGGCTTTTTCGTCAACACGCTCGTGCTTCGCACGGACACCTCAGGCGACCCCTCCTTCGAGGATCTGCTCGGCCGGGTCCGCGAGGCCGACCTGGCCGCGTACGCCCACCAGGACGTGCCGTTCGAGCGTCTGGTTGAAGAGTTGAATCCCACCCGCTCGCTGAGCCGCCACCCGCTCTTCCAGGTCATGCTGCTGCAACGGGACACCGGCCACAGTGAGATGACCATGCCAGGGCTAAGGGCGACGGTGAGCGCGATCGGGCACGGCGCGACGAAGTTCGACCTCACCATCGGATTTGAGGAACGGTTCGACGCGGAGAACCATCCCTCCGGCGTCGCCATCGCCGTTGAGTACGCCACCGACCTTTTCGACCGCCGCACCGCCCAACGCCTGGCGGACGGACTGGTCGACGTCATCGAGACGGTGGCCAGCGCGCCGACGACCCGGCTCCACCAGATCGACCTCCTCCGCGACGACGAACGTCACCGCCTGCTCGCCACCGGCAACGGCACTGCAGCACAGCTTCCTGACGAGCTCAATCTGGCAACGCTGTTCCAGCGGCAGGCCGCCAACCGCCCGCACGCGACCGCGCTCGTCCTCGGGGACGACCGGCTGACGTACGGCGACCTGAACAGCCGCGCCAACCAGCTCGCCCGCCAGCTCATCCGGCAGGGCGTCAAACCGGGGGACGTCGTGGCCGTTCACCTGGAGCGGGGTTTCCCACTCGTGGTCGCCGTACTAGCGATTCTTAAGGCGGGCGCCGCCTACACCCTGCTCGACCCGTCCTTTCCCACCGCCCGGCTGCGTGAGGTCGTGGGCGACTCGCGCGCGGTCCTGGTGATCGACAAGGCCGGCCCGCCCTTGTCTCGCGGCGCTGGCGCGTGGCAGACGCCAACTCTCGCCCTCGGCGCCGACGCGACCGACCCGGCGCCGCAGCCGGACCCGATGGTGGCCGTGCCCGCGACCGCTCCCGCGTGCGTCATGTTCACCTCCGGCTCGACCGGACGACCGAAGGGCGTGGTGGCGCCGCACCGGGCCCTCAGTGGCACTTTCCTGGGGCAACGCTACGCAGACTTCGGCCCGGACGAGGTTTGGCTGCAGTGTTCCCCCGTTTCCTGGGACGCCTTCGCCCTGGAGATCTTCGGCCCGTTGCTGTTCGGCGGGGTTTGCGTGCTGCCGACCACCCACCGCCCCGAGCCCCGGCTGATCACCGAACTGGTGGCCCGCCACGGCGTGACCGTGCTGCAGACCTCGGCCAGCCTGTTCAACTACCTCGTCGACGAGCATCCGGAGACGATGTCCCGGCTGCGAACGGTCTTCACGGGAGGCGAACCGGCATCGATGCCGCACGTCACCGAGGTGTGCAGGCGCTTCCCTGGACTGCGGGTCGTCAACGGCTACGGGCCGGCAGAGAGCCTCGGCTTCACGACCTGTCACGAAGTGGTCGCGCAGGACGCCGCCCTCGCCTCGGTTCCGATCGGCCGGCCGGTGCACAACAAACGGGTCTACGTTCTCGATGATCGCCTGCGTCCGGTACCGGTCGGAGTGGTCGGCGAGTTGTACGCCGCAGGCGTGGGGCTGGCCGACGGCTACCTGGGGCGTCCTGAGCTGACCGCCGAGCGGTTCGTTGCCAACCCGTTCGGGGCGCTTGGCGAGCGGATGTACCGGACCGGCGACCTGGCGCGGTGGACCCACGGCGGGGTGCTCGAGTACTTCGGCCGGGCGGACGAGCAGGTCAAGATCCGCGGCTTTCGCGTGGAGCCAGCGGAGGTACAGAGCATCATCGCTCGACACGAGGACGTGGCCCAAGTGGCGGTGGTGGCGCAGAACGACAAGTCCGGGCAGCGGAGGCTGATCGCCTTCGTCGTCCCCAAGGGCGACGTCGATCCGGCCCTGTTGCGGGCGCATGTCGCGGCGCTCCTCCCGGAATACCTGGTCCCGGCCGCCTTCGCGGTGCTGCCCGAGCTTCCGCGCACCGCCAACGGCAAGCTGGACCGGGGCCGGCTTCCCAGCGTCGACGTGCAGCATGTGACGTCCGGGCGGGCACCACGCGACGACTTGGAGCGACAGTTGTGTGCGCTCTTCGCCGACGTGCTGGGACAGCCGCGGGTCGCCATCGATGACAACTTCTTCGCCCTAGGCGGACACTCCCTTCTCGCTGCCCGCCTGACCAGCAGGGTCAGTGCCGCGCTCGACACGCGCCTACCGATGCGTGCCCTGTTCGAGACGCCGACAGTCGCCGGGCTCGCCGAGCGGCTGCGGAAAGCCGGCGCCGGGCAGGGCGGAGACGTCAGCCACGATCGGTCGTTCGCTGTCCTTCTTCCGCTACACACCCCGGACAGGGCTGGCCGACCGCCACTGTTCTGTGTGCACCCCGCCGCAGGCATAGGATGGGTGTACTCCGGGCTCCAGTCTCGCCTGGGTCCCGACACACCCGTCTATGCCCTTCAGGCGCCGGGCTTGAGCGATCCCTCCATCCGCATCGACAACATCGCCCAGCTCGCCGACCTGTACCTCAAACAGATCCGAGCTGTCCAGCCGACCGGGCCCTACCACCTGCTCGGTTGGTCGTTCGGCGGCTGCGTGGCGCACCAGATGGCGGTACGGCTCCAGGCCGCAGGCGAGCGGGTTCCGCTGCTGGCGGTCCTCGACGGGTACCCCGGCCGATCACCGGCAGGATCCCGCGAGCGCCGACCACCGGACGATCCGGAGCTGCTCACCGCGTTGCTCGCCTCCCTCGGTGTGACCGCCGATTCGGCCCGGGGTCCGCTCGACCATCACGCCTTCGTAACCTCCCTCCGGCACGACGGCGGTCCCCTGGCGGATTTGTCCGACACCGCCATGACCGCACTGACCCGGGTCTTCGCGGAGAACGTTGCCGTCGGCGGCGCCATCGATGAGGGACGGTACGACGGTGACTTGTTGCTCTTCATCGCCACGCTCGACCGGCACCCGGACCACCCGGAACCGTCATGCTGGCGTCCTTACGTGGGCGGGCGGATCGACGTCATCGAAGTGGCGTCGTCCCACGGCGCCATGGCCAAACCCGAGGCTTGGGCGCACATCGGACCGCAGGTGGCAGCCCGCCTCGACTAAGGTGCACCTGCAAAACGCAGCAGCGACGGTGAGACGTCGCCAAGATCGCCACTGATCGGATCGCTGAGGTCGAGGATCGAAGTCAGAACCGAAAGCCACCGAACCGCGGTGAAACTGGTCCACACTCGACGCGCGTTGTGCGGCGTGTACGAAAGGTCAAGACCGAAAACCATAAGGCACCCGATGATGCGGCATATCCACGTTCAGCCATAGCAGTCCCGGAGCCAGGCCATGGCGTCTCCGCCAGTGAGCTCCATCCGACCGCGGCGGTCCGGCCACACCGCCCGCCCCCGCACCCGGTGTCGATGACTTGATCAATACGCGAAGTGGAGCGTCATTGCATCTCGGCTCGCTATTCCTACGGCGAACCCGGCCGCGTCAGACCATGCCGCTGTCCGCGGGGTCGCGGTCTGGATCGGCCGAACTCGTAGCGGAAAGGACACCAGTTCATGGTTTCGCCGCACCGGCGCGCGATACCGCGCGCCGTCACCGACGTCTTGTTGTGGCTGCTCGCCAGCGACGTCGCCGCCGCCCACCAACCCCAGCCGCACTGGCCCGACCGCTGCGGCAACCTGCGCTGCGCCGGTCAGGCATACCCATGTCCACCCGCACGCGACGCCCACCGCGCTCACCAGGCCGCCAGCCGCCCCCAACCGCGACCGCGAGGCCGCGCGCAGGTGAGCACGCCCACCTACCAGGTCACCGGCTGGTTCCAGCC
>NZ_SMKG01000175.1 GCF_004348525.1 Micromonospora sp. 15K316
GGGTGCGGGGTTAGAGCTGCCTCCGGCGGGGGCCAGACGACTCCGAGATGGAGTTGCCGAACAGTTCCGGTGGGTGGGTGGTTGGGGAGCTGCCATCCCGTCCGCCACCGACCCAGGCAAGCCGAGCAGACCAGGGCCAGGGCGCCAAGGTCGTACGTCCGGTAGGGCGCTCCACCTTGTCACCCTGGCCCTGGCCCGCTCCACGGAGTGTGGGTCGGCGGCAGACGGGATGGCAGCAGATTGGGGCGTAGCGCCGTTCAGTCAAGGATGTTGTAGGCGACGAAAGCGACTTGCAGTGCGACGCATAGTGACCCACCGAGAACCCCCAAGGTCGCAAGCGCACGGTAGAGAAGTGGCGTATCTGCGCGTAAGCCGAAGAGGCCGAACACGACGCCAGCGGCTCCCGGAAGTAAAAGGGGACTGTATTGCCACAACGGTACCCAGAGCACACCTGCGGCGAGCGCCAAGAACGACAGTGCCATGCCTCCGTCATCGCGCGCCATGGCTGCTTGCTTGCGTGTCGTGCCTGCTTGATCGCGCGTCAGCGTCGGCAGGTCGGCCACCAGGACGTCTAGTTCGCCGTAGGTCATCGCGGCGTAGGCACGCGCTGACCGGTCCTCGAACTCCGCGAGGATCAACCGCCCTTCGCTCAAAGCGACGCCGAGCCGGACCACGACCGCTTCTCGGTCACGGCTTGACACCCGGATGTCGTTCACAAGCAGAGAGTAGCGACGGCAGAGGTCACGAGATGGACCGAAACCGAATTTGATCATCTTGGCAGGCGGGGAAGCGGCGTGCGACCTACGTGCGATAGGCGGCGGCAATGAGCGGCCAAGAGCGGTCAACCACGGGCAACGGCGACCGAGGCAGCAGGGCCGCAGATAGCAAGATCCCCACCGCGTCTCCGCTGGTGGGGATCTCTGTAGCCCGGCGAAAGGCTATGTGGCCAGGGGCGGGGTCGAACCGCCGACCTTCCGATTTTCAGTCGGACGCTCGTACCAACTGAGCTACCTGGCCGGATCGCTCGAACCATGCTACCCGGAGGACGGCTGAACCGCCGGAAGGGCACCCTGGTCCGATACGCAGAACGCCGCGCATCTCTCGCGCGGCGTCAGCGCTGCGGTCCTGACGGGACTTGAACCCGCGACCTCCGCCTTGACAGGGCGGCGAGCACTCCAACTGCTCCACAGGACCTAGCTCTGTTGCACCGGCTTGCGCCGGCAGTGCCCCCAACGGGATTCGAACCCGTGCTACCGCCTTGAAAGGGCGGCGTCCTGGGCCGCTAGACGATGAGGGCGGCCCCGCCATCATTGCACATTCGCAAGGTCAAGCGGACTTGCTCCCATCCGGCCCCGCCGGAGGCTTGGAAAGCATACGTGATGCCCGGGCGCTCGACCAAACCGGTATGGGTCTATCCGTGACGGCCCGAGAAAGCGCAGGTCAGAGCACTTAACTCAGCCGAGTCACGCCGTAGCGGCGCTTCAGCTCGCCGATCACCCCGGAGCTCGCGGCGATGGTGGCGGCCCGGTCCCCACCCCCGTCGTGCAGCAGCACGATGGAGCCGGGGCGGACGGCGCCCAGCACCCGCTTGCTGATCGTCTTGGCCGGCGGTCTACGCCAGTCCTGCGGATCGACGTTCCAGTGCAGCGCGCTCATGCCGAGCTGCTTGGCCACCGCGACGGCCTCGGGGGTCCACACCCCGCCGGGCTGGCGGTAGAAGCTGATTTTGGCGTTCGGTACTGCCGCTCGGATCGCCTTGTTCGTCCGCTCCAGGTCCGCCCGGATCTCCGCCACCGGCCGCCGGCCGAGGTCGACGTCGTGCCGCCAGCTGTGATTGCAGAGCTGGTGCCCCTCCCGCACGATCCGGCGGACCAACTCGGGGTGCCGCTTCGCCTCGATCCCCACCAGGCAGAACGTGGCGGTCACCCGGGCCGCTCGCAGCCGATCGAGGATCTTCGGCGTCCACGCCGGGCTGGGTCCGTCGTCGAAGGTCAGCGCGACCTGACGTACGCCCGTGATGCGGCGCAGGCCGGCCGGCATGGTCGTCGGTTTGGGGCGCAGCGGTCGCTTGGTCGGGCTGGTCCGGGTCGGCTTCGGAGACGCGGACGGCTTCGGGCTCGGCGCTGGCGGCGGCGTGGTCGAGGTGCTCGGGGTGGGGCCGTCGGCGGCGGTGCGGCCGCCGGGCTCGGCGCAGCCGCCGAGAAGTAGCACCAGGCCCAGGGCGTACGCGAGCACAGCTCGGGCTTTCATCTGTTCGCTCCCGCAAGGGGTCGGGGTACGCGGACCACCCGACGCTAGTTCACGTCCGTCGCGGGCGACATCTCGCGGGTCAGCCCGCGGTCGGCTGCTCCAGCGCCTCCTGCACCGCCACGAGCAGGGCGATCGCCTCGGAGAGCCGGGTGGGGCTCATCACCCCGGCCGGCAGCGCCTCGGCCGACCAGCCCGGGCCGGCGGCGAGTACCAGCAGGGGCCGGTGCGGGGCGGCGAGTACCGCCCCGAGCTGGGCCGGATCGGCGGTGGCCGAGGTGTGTGACCAGAGAACCACCGCGGCCGGCCCCGTCCGGTCGACCGCCTCCAGCAGCGCCGGCAGCGGAACGCGGGCCCCGAGCATCCGGTAGCCCACCCGGGCCTCGGCGAGCGCGGCGGCGAGGGCCTCCAGCGGCAGCGTGTGCTGCTCCTCGTCGGCGCAGGCGAGCAGGACCCGTTGGGGCCCGGCCGGCGGTGCGGCGCGGGTGACGGTGGCGAACGCCTCGGAGACGCAGCGGGACAGCACATGCTCCACGTCGACCAGGGCGGACGTGGCGGCGTGCCGTTCGCCGACCCCGGCGAGCACCGGCCGGAGCAGCCGCTCCCAGGTGTGGACCACGCCGTGGTCGGCCAGGGAGCGGGCGATCGTGTCGCCGGCCGCGACCGAGTCCAGCCGCATGGCGGCGCGGGCCAGCCCCCGGGCGGCCGGTCCGGCGCGACCCACCGGGATGGTCTGACCACCACCGTCGCGGGCCGGGGCGGGCCGGGCTCGCCCAGCCTGCTCGACGCGCACCGACCCGGGGCCCTGCCGGGCCCAGCGAGCCGCCTCGGCGGGACTGACCCCGTCGGCGGTGAGGCGTCGCATGACCTCGAGCCGGGCCAGATCGGTGGCCGTGTAACGGCGGTGCTGACCCGGCGTGTGCTGGCTGGGCCCGAGTCCGTACCGCTGGTGCCAGGTACGCAGCGTCGTCACCGCGACCCCGAGCCTGCGGGCCACCGCCCCCGCGCTCAGCGCCTCAACGGCCACCCGACCGCTCCGGCGCCTCATCGCTCGGTCCGCCCGACCCGACCGGGGCGGCGTCCGGGTCGACCGGCGGACCTGCGGCACCGGCCGGCGGGGTCACGGAGGCGCCCGGCCCGGTGGGCCGCAGCAGCCGGCTCACGACACCGCCGAGCCAGGGGGCGTACGGCCGCGAGTCGGCGGCGATGTCGACCTCCAGCGCGGCCGGCTCCACCCAGCGCAGCTCGGCGACCTCGGCGGGGTCGGGCGCCAGCGCCGCACCGGGAAGGAACTCGCCCCGAAGGACGTGGTCGTACTCGAACTCGACCCGGCCGGTCGCCGGGTCCTCCGCCTGGTACAGGTAGACGCCGACCTCGGTCAGTTCGACCGGGCCGGCGCCCAGCTCCTCGTGGAGCCGGCGGTTCGCCGCCTCGCTCAGCGACTCGCCGGGCAAGGGGTGACCGCAGCACGAGTTGGCCCAGCGCAGGGGGAAGCGGGTCTTGACGGCGGCGCGGCGCTGGAGCAGCACCTGACCGTCCGGCGACACCAGCATGACGGAGAAGGCCCGGTGCAGCCGGCCCGGCGGCTGGTGGGCGGCCGCCACGGTCATCTCGCCACTGGCCTGTCCGGCCTCGTCGACCAGTTCGACGAGGTGAGCCTCACGCTTGCTCATGCCGGCACCTCCCTGCGGTCGGCGCCGTCATGAGGCTCAAGGCGCTGTGCCTGATGATTCGCTCACTGCGGTCGCTCATGCCGGCACCTCCCTGCGGTCATTGGACACCTCCGGTGATCCGGCCGGCGGCGAGCTTGCCGGAGATCAGCACCATCGGCACACCGACGCCGGGTTGGGTGCCCGAGCCGACGAAGACCACGTTGGGGAGCGTCCGGTGCAGGTTGGTGGGGCGGAACGGCCCGGTCTGGAAGAAGCTGTGCGCCGCCGCGAACGGGGTGCCGGCGGCCATGCCCTGCTCGGCCCAATCGGCCGGGGTCACCGTGCGCAGCACCTCGACGCCCGAGCCGAAGCCGACGTAGCCGCGCTCCTCCAGGGTGCCGATGAGCTGGTCGGCGTAGCGGCGGGCGAGGCCGCCCCGCCAGTCGAGCCGGGCCCGGTCGAGGTTCGGCACCGGCGCGAGCACGTAGTAGCTGTGCCGGCCCGGGGGCGCGACCGAGGGGTCGGTCCGGCTCGGGTTGGTGACCAGCAGGGACGGGTCGGACATCAGGCGACCCCGGCGGATGACCTCATCGAAGGTTCCCCTCCAGGATCGTCCGAAGTGAATGTTGTGATGGGCGATCCTTCCATATCCCTGGGTCGAGCCGACGTGCAACACGACGCAGGAGGGGGAGTGGGTGAGCCGGCGTCGGGGCCCCGGTGGCAGCAGGTCGCGGTAGGCGACCGGCAGGTCCGGATTGAGCACCACGACGTCGGCCGGGATCAGCTCGCCGTCGCTGGTCACCACCCCGGTGGCTCGACCGTGCGCCGTCTCCACCCGGGTCACCGTGGTGCCGTACCGGAGCTGCACGCCGTGCTTCTCGGCAGCACCCGCCATGGCCCGGGAGACGCTGTGCATGCCGCCGCGCGGGAACCAGACCCCGGCCACCGAGTCCAGGTACGCGATGACCGTGTAAATGGCCAGGGCGTCGTGCGGGGCGAGGCCGGCGTACATGGCCTGGAAGGAGAAGATGCGCTGGGTACGTGGGTCGCGGAAGAACTGCCCGATCTTGGTGTGCAGGCGGCGGAAGGCGCCGGCGGCCAGCAGCCGCAGCAGGTTGCCGGTGAGCAGGTCGGCCGGGCTGTCCAGGTTGCGTTCGATGAAGTCGGCCCGTTCCAGCCGCCAGAGGCGTCGGGCGTAGTCGACGAAGCGCAGGTAGCCGTCGGCCTCGCGGGGACCGCAGACCCGGGCGATCTCGGCCGCCATCCGGGTGGTGTCGGTGATGACATCGAGCGTCGAGCCGTCCGGGTAGTGCGCCCGGTAGGCCGGATCGAGTGGGGTCAGGTCCAGCCAGTCGTCCAGCTCCTCGCCGACCGCGCCGAGTGCCTCGGCGACCAGCTCGGGCATGGTGAAGACGGTGGGGCCGGTGTCGAACTCGTAGCCCTCGGCGGCGAGCCGGCCGGCCCGGCCGCCGGGCACCGGTTCACGTTCGAGCAGGGTCACCTGTCGGCCGCTCCCGGCCAGGTGCAGCGCGCAGGCCAGGCCACCGAGGCCGGCGCCGACGACCACCACCCGATCCGTACGGCCGTCCACCGTCCGCATGCCGCCACCTCCTCGCGCGAGAGCGCCCATCATGCCCGCCGACCGGCGGTGACGGTGGCCGCTGCGGGTGTGCCCCGTTCGAGGGTGGTGTCCGTCCTGTCCGCATCCTTGGCCATGCGGCTGAGCGTACCCTAGAGTAACGAGTTGCGTCGATTAGTGCGTCGATAATGGAGGAGAGCCGGTGGACACGGAACTCGCCGCCGCCTACGACAGATGTCGTGAGCTGCACAGACGCCACGGCCGCACCTACTATCTCGCCACTCGGCTGCTCCCCGCGTGGAAACGCCGACACGTGCACGCCCTCTACGGCTTCACCCGCTACGCGGACGAGATCGTCGACCGGACCGACGGCCTTCCCACGGCCGAGCGGGCCGGCCGGCTCGACGACTGGGCGGGCCGGTTCCTCGCCGGCCTGCACGGCGAACAGGTCGACGACCCGCTGCTCCCGGCCGTGCTGCACACCATCGCCGTGTTCGACCTCGACCGGAACGACTTCGCCTCGTTCCTCAAGAGCATGGCGATGGACCTGACCGTCGGCTCGTACCCCAGCTATCAGCACCTGCTCGACTACATGGAGGGCTCGGCGGCGGCCATCGGCACGATGATGCTGCCGATCCTGGGCAGCGCCGACCCGGTCGCGGCCCGGGAGCCGGCCCGGCAGCTCGGCTTCGCCTTCCAGCTCACCAACTTCATCCGGGACGTCGCCGAGGACCTGGACCGGGGGCGGACCTACCTGCCCGACGAGGACCTGGACCGGTTCGGGGTGACCCGGAACGAGCTGGCCGAGGCCCGGTCGCGAGGGCGGGCCACGCCGGCGATCCGCGCGCTCGTCGCCTTCGAGGTGACCCGGGCGCAGGCGCACTACGCCGCGGCGGCACCCGGGATCACCATGCTCGCGCCGGCCTCGCAGGCCTGCATGCGCACAGCGTACGCCCTCTACGGCGGGATCCTCGACGAGGTCGCCGCGCAGGACTACGACGTCTTCGCCCGGCGGGCCGTGGTGCCCCGGCGGCGCCGGCTCGCCGTCGCGGCCCGGTCCCTGCTCGCGCCGGCCGGTACGCCGGTGGTCCTGCCCGGGCCGCCCGTACCCCGGGACACGACGCCCGGACGCCCGCTGCCCCGGCCGACCGTGTCCTGAGTCGGTTTCGCCGCCGGGCCGGGCGCGTGGTCAGAGGCAGTCGTGCAGCACGTCGACCAGGTCGTCCACCCGGTCGTGGTCGGCCAGGTGCGAGGTGACGTACGCGAAGGCGTAGCCGCGCCCGGGGTCTGCCCAGGCGGAGCTGCCACCGAGGCCGCCCATGCCCCAGCTGCCGTCCTCCTCCCACTGCATCCCCAGCGTCCACCGGGTCCGCCGGCCGAGCACGAGGTCGTCACCGTCGTACTGGACCCGGGTCGCCTCGGAGACCAGGTCGGGGCCGAGGAGGCGGACCCCGTCCCACGTGCCGCCGGAGAGCAGACCGGCGTAGAGCCGCGCCAGCCCGGTCGCGGTCGCGTGCAGGTTGACCGCGGGCACCTCGGTGCCACGCCAGAGTGGGCTGTTCAGCACGGCCGGATCGAGCCCGCCCGCCGGATTGGTCACCGCCCGACGGCGCAGCGAACCCGGTTCGCCCGCCACCCGGTCCGGCCAGGCCGGGTCGGCGTACCGCAGCTCGGCGCAGCGCCGCTGGTCGGCCGCGCCGAGACCGAAGCCCAGGTCGAGCCGCCACGGGTCGGCGATCTCCTCGGCCAGGAAACGGGCCACGGACCGGCCGTCCACCCGCCGGACCAGCTCACCGACCAGATGCCCGTACGTCCAGGCGTGCTCGCCCGCGACGGACCCCGGCGCCCACTCGGGTTCGGCGGCGGCCAGATCGGCGCAGAGCAGGTCCCAGTCGGCGAGCGCCTCGGCGGGCCGGGGAGTCGGGAAGGCCGGCAGGCCCGCGGTGTGCGTCAGCACCTGCCGGACGCTGGCCGGGGTGCGGAAGCCGGGCCAGTGGTCGGCGACCTGGTCGTCCAGGTCGAGCCGGCCCCGGTCGACCAGCATGAGCAGGCAGAGCGCGGCCAGGGGCTTGCCGACCGAGTAGACGCCGACGAGCGTCTCCGGCAGCCACGGCCGACCCGGCGACCGCTCGCCGCCGGTGACGTCGACGACGAGCCGGCCGTCGTACCAGACGGTGAGGGCGGCACCGGTCTCCCGGCCCTCCGCGAGCAGGCTGCGGAAGCGGTCGTCGACGGCGGCGAAGCGTGTGTCGTGCACCCGCACACGGTAGGCCGCCCACCCGGCCCGGTCAGTGTCGATCATGAAGTTGTCGCCGCGACATGCCGTGCCGATCGGCGACAACTTCATGATCAACCCGGTCTTGGCGGTCGGGCTGGGGGATGCTGGTCGGGTGGTGGAGCCGGAGCAGGTTGACGTGATCGTGGTGGGGCTCGGCGTCGGCGGCGAGGAGGTGGCCGGCCGGCTGGCCGAGTCCGGCCTGAGCGTCGTCGGCGTCGAACGGGACCTGGTCGGTGGCGAGTGCCCCTACTGGGGCTGCATCCCGAGCAAGATGATGATCCGGGCGGCGAACGCCCTCGCCGAGGCCCGCCGGATCGACGGATTGGCCGGCAGCGCCGAGGTGCGACCGGACTGGGCGCCGGTGGCGCGGCGGATCCGCGAGGAGGCGACCGACACCTGGGACGACCGGGCCGCGGTGGAGCGGTTCGTCGGCCGGGGCGGTCGGTTCGTGCGGGGCAGCGGTCGGCTCGACGGGCCCGGCCGCGTCCGGGTCGGCGACCAGCTCTTCGAGGCCCGGTACGGCGTCGTGATCGGCACCGGCACCCGACCCTCGGTGCCCCCGGTCGAGGGGCTCGCCGACACGCCGTACTGGACGAACCATCACGCGATCGAGGCCGAGGAGCTGCCCGGTTCGCTGCTCGTGCTCGGCGGCGGGGCGATCGGGTTGGAGCTGTCGCAGGTCTTCGCCCGGTTCGGCGTACGGGTCACCATCGTCGAAGCGTTGGATCGGGTGCTCGCGGTCGAGGAGCCGGAGTCGTCGGAGGTGGCCGCGTCCGCTCTGCGCGCGGACGGAGTCGAGATCCACACCGGCGTACGGGCCGAGCGGGTCGACCACGACGGCGAGGGGTTCACCCTCCGGGCCCACGGTGGGGCCGAGTTCACCGCGGAACGGCTGCTGGTGGTCACCGGGCGTCGGGCACACCTGGACGAGCTGGGGCTGGACAGCGTGGGAGTGGACGCCGACCAGCGTTACCTGCCGGTCGACGACCGGATGCGGGTCACCGACGGCATCTGGGCGGTCGGTGACGTGACCGGCGAGGGCGCCTTCACCCACATCGCGATGTACCAGGCGGCGATCGTGATCGCGGACGTGCTCGACCGTGCCCGGCACACCCGGCCCGGTGCCGACCCCAGCGGCACGGCGAGCGTGGTCGGCGGTGCGATGGGCTCGGCCAGCGCGCTCGGCGCCAGTGGGTCGAGTGGAACGGCGGGCACGGTTCCCCGGGCCGACTACCGGGCGTTGCCCCGGGTCACGTTCACCGACCCGGAGATCGGCGCGGTCGGCCTCACCGAGCAGCAGGCCCGCTCCCGGGGCATCAACGTCCAGGTCGGTTTCAGCAAGTTGAGCAGCTCGACGCGAGGCTGGATCCACCAGGTCGGCGACGAGGGCTTCATCAAGCTGATCGCGGACGCCGACCAGGGCGTGCTGATCGGGGCGACCTCGGCCGGACCGGCCGGCGGCGAGGTGCTCTCCGGGCTGGTGGTGGCGGTGCACGCGGCGGTGCCGCTCAGCCAGCTGCGGCACATGATCTATGCGTACCCGACCTTCCACCGGGCGATCGAGGACGCACTCCGTCACCTGCGCTGACTGCCCTGATCTGACGCACAGCGACAAAGGGCTGTTCATTTCTTGCAGTGAGCTGACATAGCATTGCGCCGTGACGAAACGGTTGACCGAGGTGGCCCGCAAGGCGGGCGTCAGTGAAGCCACCGTGAGCCGGGTGCTCAACGGGCGCGGTGGCGTCTCCGAGACGACCCGCACCGCGGTGCTCACCGCCCTCGACGTGCTCGGCTACGAACGGCCGACCAAGCTGCGGGGCGAGCGGGCCCGGCTGGTCGGCCTGGTCCTCCCCGAGTTGCAGAACCCGATCTTCCCGGCCCTCGCCGAGGTGGTCACCGGCTCGCTGGCCCAGCGGGGGTTCACCCCGGCGCTCTGCGCCCGCACCATCGGTGGTGTCTCCGAATCGGACTACGTCGAGATGCTGCTGGACCACCAGGTCTCCGGTGTGATCTTCGCGGGTGGCTCGTACGCGCTGACCGACGCGCCGCACGACCACTACCGCCGGTTGACCGACCGTGGGCTCCCCGTGGTGCTGGTGAACGCCGGCGTGGACGAGCTGGGCTTCCCCCGGGTCTCCACCGACGACGCCGTCGCTGTGGAGCAGGCGTACGGGCACCTGCGCTCGCTCGGGCACGAGCGGATCGGCATGGTGCTCGGGCCCGAGGGGCACGTCCCGTCCCGCCGCAAGCTCGCCGCGGTGGCCCGGATCGCCGGCTGGGCCGACCCGACCGAGTGGGTCGAGCGCTCCAGCTTCTCGATGGAAGGCGCCCGGGTGGCCGCGAGCAAGCTGGTCGACCGGGGCGTGACCGGGATCATCTGCGCCAGCGATGTGCTGGCCCTCGGGGCGATCCGGGCGGTGCGCCGGTTGGGCCGTTCGGTGCCGGGCGACGTGTCGGTGGTCGGTTACGACGACTCGGCCTTCATGACCTGCACCGACCCGCCGTTGACCACCGTCCGGCAGCCGATCGAGACGATGGGGCAGGCGGCGGTGGACCTGCTCGTCACCCAGATCGAGGGGGCCGGCGTGCTGCACGACGAGCTGCTCTTCGAGCCCGAACTGGTGGTACGCGGCTCCACCGCCCCGGCCCCGGGCCGCTGAACGACCAGACGAAGGACCAGGCGCTCCGGCCGCCGACCGCTGCTCGCGGTCGGCGGCCGGTCTCGTTCTGGCCCGGTTTCATGCTCATCCACGCCCGTTATCGCGCGGTATCGGGAGCCCGCTCGCAGCGCCGTCGATCGGCCCGTAGGCCCGTCGTAGCCGGCACCCAAAGCGGGTGGAATCTCTATTTTTCGGTCTGCTTTCAAGATCCTGTCTTGATCTCTCGTTACAAAGTCGCGTCCTTTCAAAGGGGAATCCATACCTTGCCGCTATGAGTCCATCTCGTTACAGTGACTCCACTCACACCTGACCCACGACGCACCTACCGGGGTCGGGTCGTATGGCGGATGCAGATCAGTAGCAGGGCATCGCCGCGGTGGCGATCACCGCAGCTCAGCGAAGGTCATGGAGACACCCGTTCCCGAAGGGATGGACAGATGTCCGTACCGCAGTACCGGAAGGCTGCGGCGTTAGCGCTCGTGGCCGGCCTGGGCGTCAGCCTCACGGCTTGCTCCACGAAGAGCGACGACGCGTCGAACGACGCAGGCGGCAAGGTCACCATCACGGTCGACTGCCAGCCGGTGGGCGCTCAGAAGGAGCTGTTGCAGAACTGGAACGCCGACGTCGTCGAGTTCCAGCGGCAGAACCCCGACATCATCATCAAGAGCGTGAGCGTCGGCGAGCAGTGCAACAACCCGCCGGACTTCACCGCCCGGCTGGCCGGCGGAACCGTCACCGACGTCTTCTACGGCTACATGACGGATCTCCAGCAGGTGCTCGACTCCGGTCAGGCGATGGACATCACCGAGTACGCCAACAAGGATTCGGTCCCGACCTGGGACAGCGTCGACCCGGCGCTCAAGGAGGTCTTCACCGACGGCGGCAAGCTCTACGCCGTCCCGGTGAAGAACT
Organism: Micromonospora sp. 15K316; assembly: GCF_004348525.1. Taxonomy (GTDB): domain Bacteria; phylum Actinomycetota; class Actinomycetes; order Mycobacteriales; family Micromonosporaceae; genus Micromonospora. Next base: position 11,329 of record NZ_SMKG01000175.1, read on the forward strand.
ACTCGATGGGCCTGGTCTACAACAAGGTCCTCTTCCAGCGGGCCGGGCTCGACGTGAACAACCCGCCCAAGACGTGGCCCGAGGTCCGGGCGGCGGCCAAGAAGATCTCCGCGCTCGGCGGCGGCATCGCCGGCTACGCGGAGTACAGCGCCGGGAACACCGGCGGCTGGCACTTCACCTCCCTGCTCTACTCCCAGGGCGGCCGGGTGCTGACCGAGGACGGCAAGAAGGCCGACTTCAACAACCCGATGGGCAAGCAGGTCCTGCAGAACCTCAAGGACATGCGGTACGGCGACAACAGCATGGGCAGCCGTCAGCTGCTCCAGTGGGGTGACCTGCTGACCAACGCCGCGGCCGGCAAGGTCGGCATGTTCATCGGCGCGCCGGACACCACCCAGGCGATCGTCAGCCAGTTCCAGGGCAAGTTCCAGGACTGGGCGATGGGTCCGCTGCCCGGCCAGGACGGCCCGGCGAAGGGGACGCTCGGCGGTGGCGAGGGCTACTTCTTCAAGAAGGGCCTCACCCCCGAGCAGGTAAAGGCCGGTCTGAAGTGGATCGCCTACCAGAAGCTGACGCCGGGCAAGGGTCAGTTCGACTACGTCCGGGCCAAGCCGCAGAACTACCCGGTGGGTCTGCCGCAGCCGCTGCTCTTCGCCAACGGCAGCGAGGCGCAGAAGCAGGAGTTCGAGCTGCGCAAGGCGAACGCGAACGTCGACACCGCCAACTTCGCGCTCTTCGAGGCGAACCCGATCCCGATCAAGGGTGAGCCGCGCAACGCGCAGGCGATCTACGCGGTGCTCGACGCGGCGATGTCCGGGGTTCTCACCAACCCGAACGCGAACATCGACGCGCTGCTCAAGACGGCCGAGGACAAGGTCAACCAGCTCCTCGCCGCGGAGAGCTGACCCGACGGGGTGGGGGCCCGCC
>NZ_SMKG01000176.1 GCF_004348525.1 Micromonospora sp. 15K316
ACCCGCCCCCGGGCTCAGGTGGCCCTCCGCCGCCGGCCGATCCCCCGCAGACAGGCAGAACCGTGAGCCAGCACGTCGCCGATCCTCCGGCGCCCGCGACCGTACGACCGACCTCGCTGCTGCGGAGCCGGAACTTCCTGCTGTTGTGGAGCGGGCAGACCGTCAGCGAACTGGGCACCCGGATCGCCGGCGTGGCGGTTCCACTGCTGGCCGTGGAGACCCTGCACGCCAGCGTCTTCCAGGTCTCGCTGCTGACCTTCCTGGCCTGGCTGCCGTACCTGCTCGTCTCGCTGCCGGCCGGGATCCTCGCCGACCGGGTGGACCAACGCCGCCTGATGATCCTCTGCGACCTGGGCCGGGGCGCGCTCATGCTGTCGCTCCCGGGAGCCGCGCTGGTGGGGCAGCTCACCCTCGGTTACCTGTACGCGGTGGTAGGGCTCTCCGGCGTACTCACCGTGCTCTTCACAGTGGCGTACAAGAGCATGCTGCCGGGGTTGATCCCGGCGGCGCAGCTGGTGGACGGCAACGCGAAGCTCATCATGAGCCAGGACGCGGCGGAGCTGGTCGGACCGACGGTCAGCGGCGTCCTCATCGGACTGGTCGGGGCCGCCCGGACGTTCCTGGGCAACGGGCTGGCCTTCCTGGTGAGCGCGCTGACCCTGGTGCTGATCCGGCCGGCGGCCCGCGCGACGCAGAAGCAGGAGCGGATGCCGCTGCGGGTGGAGATGACCGACGGGCTCAGGTTCGTCCGTGACCAGCCGATCCTGCGCAGCATCCTGGCCTGCACCACCACCTCGAACTTCTTCGTCATGGCGTCCAGCTCGATCGAGGTGACCTTCATGCTCCGCGAGTTGCACGCCTCCCCGGTGCAGGTCGGCCTGGTCTTCTCGGTCAGCGCGATCGGCGGCCTGGTCGTCGGCGCGCTCGCCGGACGGCTGTCGGCGCGGATCGGCTCGGCCCGGGTCATCTGGGTGGCGATGGCCGCGCCCGGACCGTTCTACCTGCTGATGCCGCTGGCGCGGCCCGGCTGGGGCGTGCTGCTCTACGGGGTCGGGCTGGCCGCGTTCTCCGCCAACGCGGTGCTGTTCAACGTGGCGTCGACGACCTACCGGCAGCGGATCACCCCGCCGGCGATCCTCGGGCGGGTCAACGCCGCGTTCCTCTGGATCTGCTTCGGGGTCATCCCGCTCGGCGCGCTGCTCGGCGGCGCGCTCGGTACGGCACTGGGCCTGCGTACGGCGCTCTGGATCTGCGTAGTGGGCACGTGGAGCGCCTGCCTCTTCGTGGTCCTCTCGCCGCTGCGAAGGATGCGGGACACGCCGGAGCCGGCGTTTTCGTCGTAGCCGACGGGCAGACTCGACCGGGAGGTCCGATCCGGTGGGAGACGCAGGATGAGAAAGATCGTCGTACACATGAGCGTGTCGCTGGACGGCTACTTCGAGGGTCCCGACGGTGACCTCGGCTGGCATCGCGTCGACGAGCCGCTGCACGAGCACTTCAACGCCGAACTCCGCACCATGGGCGCCTTCCTCAACGGCCGGGTGGCGTACGAGCTGATGGCCGCGTTCTGGCCGACCGCGGACCAGGATCCGGCGAGCACGCCGGCGATGAGGGAGTACGCGGGCATCTGGCGCGAGATGCCGAAGATCGTCTATTCGCGCACCCTGGAGCGGGCCGACTGGAACGCCACAGTGGTGCGCGAGGTCGTTCCCGACGAGGTGCGGCGACTCAAGGCCGAGCCCGGCGGCGACCTGGTGCTCGGCGGCGCGGACCTGATGGCCGCCTTCATGCGGCACGACCTGGTCGACGAGTGGCGGACGTACGTGCATCCGGTGCTGCTCGGGCGGGGGCGTCCGCTCTTCCCCGCCGGGGTCGGCCCCACCGACCTGCGGCTGGTCGAGAGCCGCGTCTTCGACAACGGGGTGGTTCTGCTGCGCCACCAGCGCTAGGGCGCTGCTGCTCACCACCGTTCCCGATGGCGGGATTGCTCTCCGAGCCCACGGCCGGCCCGTCGCGTCGGTCCACCCAGGACTTAACAGGAATGACAAATCGCCACTATAGGGATTTCACGTCACCAAACGCTAAGCTTTTCGCGGACAGCGACGTCCCTCTCTATTTCCTCGAATCGCGACCCGAATCGGACGCGGGGCCGGCCGGGCAACGACCTCTGCCGCCATCGTGCGCGCGGAGCCGGAGGAGGCAGCATGTCGCCCACCGCGACCCGCCTGACCGACGCATCAGCCCCCATCCGCTACTGGGTCCGCAGAGATCTGCGCTACGACCTGCCGGCCTCGCTCGTCGTCTTCCTCGTCGCGGTGCCGCTGTCGCTGGGCATCGCGGCCGCGTCCAACGCCCCGGTGGCCGCCGGACTCATCGCGGCCGTGGTCGGCGGGGTGGTCGCCGGACTGTTCGGCGGGTCGGCGCTCCAGGTCACCGGCCCGGCGGCCGGGCTCACCGTGGTCGTGGCGGAGCTGGTGACCCGGTTCGGCTGGGCGGCCACCTGCGCGATCACGGCCGCCGCCGGACTGTTGCAGATCGCGTTCGGGATGTGCCGGATCGCACGTACCGCGCTCGCCCTCTCACCCGCGATCGTGCACGGGATGCTCGCCGGAATCGGTATCACGATCGTGCTCGGGCAACTGCACGTGCTGCTCGGTGGGGAACCCGGCACCACGCCCATACGCAACCTGCTGGACCTGCCGACCCAACTGGCCACCCGGCACGACCACGCGGCGCTGATCGGGCTCATGGTGATCGGACTGCTGGTCCTCTGGCCCCGGCTGCCCGGACCCGTCCGCCGGATTCCGGGCCCGCTCGTCGCCGTCACCCTGGCCACCCTCGCCGCCGTCGTCTGGAACGACGTGGACCTGGCCCGGGTGGAGATACCCGGCTCGCTGCTGGCCGCCGTGCACCTGCCCGCGATGCCCGACGGAGACTGGGCGGCCGTCGCCGCCGCGGTGCTGACCGTGGCCGTGATCGCCAGCGTCGAGAGCCTGCTCTCCGCCACCGCGGTCGACCGGCTGGCCGCCGAACGCGCGACCGGGGACGAGCGCGTTCGGGGCGAACCGTCCGGCCGACCCGGACCGCACAGGCACCGCCCGGTCAGGCCGACCAACCTGGATCGGGAGATGATCGGCCAGGGCCTGGCGAACAGCGCCTCCGGCCTGCTCGGCGGGCTGCCCGTCACCGGTGTCATCGTGCGCAGCTCCACCAACGTCAACGCGGGGGCCCGGACCCGTGCCTCCGCCGTGTTGCACGGGGTGTGGATCCTGCTCTTCGCGGTGCTGCTCGTCGTCCTCGTCGAGCGGATCCCGATGGCCGCGCTGGCCGGACTACTCGTCGTCGTGGGCCTGCAACTGGTGAAGATCTCCGACATCCGGCGGGTACGCCGGCACCGGGAACTGGCCGTCTACGTCGTCACCGCCCTCGGCGTGGTGGTCTTCAACCTGCTGGAGGGGGTACTCATCGGACTCGTGCTGGCGATCGTGCTGATCCTCCGCCGGGTGGTCTGGGCCACGGTCCACGCCGAGCGGGTAGGGGTCGGCCCGGCAGGCCGCGAGCACTGGTCCGTGCACGTCGAGGGGACACTCAGCTTCCTCGCCATTCCGCGACTCTCCGCCGTCCTCGGCCGGGTGCCCGCGGGCAGCACGGTCGACCTGGAACTGGCCACCGACTTCCTGGACCACGCCGCCTTCGACCACCTGGACTGGTGGGTCCGCCAGCACGAGATCACCGGCGGGCGGGTGCACCTCGACGAGGTGGGCCCGGCGGCCCTGCGCGGCGACCAGCCCCGACCGTCCCGCCGGATCCACGCCCTGGTGCCACCGCGCTGGTTCTCGCCGTGGTCCAGTTGGCAGGCCCGCCATCCCGACGCGGCGGACGAGACCGGCCACGACGACCGGCCCGGATCGGCACCGGCCGCACTCCGACCGCTGCACGTCGGGGTACGCGAGTATCACCGCCGCTCCGCCGCCCGCCTGCTGCCCTTCCTCACCGAACTGGACGGTCGACACAGGCCGTACAACCTCTTCCTGACCTGCGCCGACGCCCGGATCGTGCCGAACGTCATCACCAGCAGCGGGCCGGGCGACCTCTTCACGGTGCGCAACATCGGCAATCTCGTCCCCGACGATCACGTTGCGGAGTCGTCGGTGGCCGCCGCCGTCTCCTACGCCGTCGAGGTGCTCCGGGTGCCGGCGCTGCTGGTCTGCGGGCACTCCGGATGCGGGGCCATGCAGGGGCTGGTCGGCGGGCGCGCCGACGAGGACAGTCACGTGGGGCGGTGGTTGCACTGGGGGCGGCCGAGCCTGGCGGCGTGGCGGGCCGGCCATCCGGTCGGGCTGGCCGCCGCCGCCGAGGGCCGCGCCGAGATCGACCAGCTGGCGATGGTGAACGTCGCCTGCCAGGTCGCGGCGCTGCGGCGGTTCCTCGCCGCCCGTGGTGTCGACCGGGGGAAGGTTTCGGTGCAGGGGCTGTTCTTCGACATTCCCACCGGCCTGCTGCTGGTCCTCGACGAGCAGCGCCAGCAGTTCAGCCCCGCACCGGACCAGGAGTTGGAGAGCGCCGCCGCCGGCTTCGTACGGCCGTAGCGGCTCGACGCACCGCCGCGGTCAGCCGAACCAGACCATCGACTGGCCGTGCCCCCGGGACCAGGCGAGCGGCCTGCCGTCCAGCGCGAGCACGTTGTGCAGCCCCGCGTCGGGCGGATCGGGCAGACCGTCGTACGGCAGCACGTCGGGGGCCTCGTTGGAGATCCAGTGGCCGGGCAGTCCGCGTACCAGGTCGACGAAGGCGTCACGCCGTGGTCGCGGCACCTGGTAGAGGACCGAGGTGTGGAACACCACAAGCGTCGCCCCGGCCGGTGCCTGCGCGGCCAGCGCCGGCAGGTCGTCGACCAGGTCGCCGCGGACCAGCCGGGGCGGCTCCGCGGCGGCGACGGCAGCGGCGTCCCGCAGCCGCGCGCGTCGGTGCGCGTGTTCCGGCCAGACGAGGGCGTCCAGCCAGGCCACGTCGGCGCTGTCGGTCACGTCGAGCGGGTTCAGGTCCAGCCCGGCCCGCCACACCACCTCAGGTAGCCGGAGCGACGGCATCACCCCACCGGCCGCGCAGTCGAGCACCGGCTCGCCCGCCCCGAGCCGCCGGCCGCCGTAGCGGTAGGCGTACCGGTCGGGGTAGAGACAGAGCCCGGCGGACGCGCCGATTTCCAGCAACGCGAGCGGCTGCGGCAACATGGCGAGCGCCGGCAGCAGCACGGCGCACCGGCCCGCCTCGTTCGTCTGGGTGGTCCGGGCTCGCAGTTCCGCGTCGACCGCCGCCCACCGCGTCAGCACGAAGTGGCGGAACACCGTCGGGTCCTCGACCGGGCCGCCGAGCAGACGTACGACTCCGAGGAGCAGGTTCGGTTGCCGCTTGGCCGGCGGAAGCGTGCCGAGCAGGGCGAGCAGCTCGTCGTCGCGGGAGACCGCCCACGCCAGGCGTTCGTACGTGGGTGAGATCCCCCGCAGCTCGCGGGTGGCGAAGTCGGCGTAGTCGCCGGCGATGGACATGCACCGATCCTCGCAGCGGGCCGCCGTGGGCAGAACCCCCCTGCCCGACGTGACGGACGGCGCAGTGAGTCGAAGGGCACATCCCTTCCCGTGGGAAGGACGTACGGCAGCGCCACCGGCACCTCGTAGAGTCTGCGGCGGCCGGGGCCCGTAACGGCGGCTCGACCCGGCCCAGGCGCGCAGCGGGGAGGACTGAACGTGCGGGGTGAAGGTGTCCGGGTACTGATCGTCGGCGGCGGAATCGCCGGGCTGGCGACGGTCGCCGCGCTGCGTGACTGGGGCGCGACCATCGACCTGGTCGAACGGACCGACGCTCCCGCCGGCTCCGGCGCCGGCATCTACCTGACCGGCAACGCCACCCGGATGCTCGGCGCGCTGGGGATGTGGGAACCGGTCGCCGACGTGGCCGTTGAGATCAAGCGCCAGCGCAGCGCCAACCAGCGTGGCCGACGCCTCTTCGACATCGACGTGGCCGCGCTGTGGCACGGCGTCGGGCCCTGCGTCTCGCTCCCCCGGGCCGAACTGCACCGGGCGCTGATCGCCGGCGTCGGGGACTTCCCGATCCGGTGGGGCCGCCGGCCGGTCGCGCTCAGCCGGGAGGGAGAGCGCGTCGCTGTCGAGTTCGACGACGGCGCCACCGAGTCGTACGACCTGGTCATCGGCGCGGACGGGGTGAACTCGGCCGTCCGGCAGCTCGCCTTCGACGGGCAGCCGGCCCGCCCGCTCGGCCAGCACGCCTACCGCTGGATCGCTCCCCGGATCGACGCCGAACCGGTCTGGAACGTGCTGTTGGGGCGCGGCACCCAGTTCCTGACGATCCCCGTCAGCGACGAGCTGACGTACTGCTACTACAACGACGGCGCGGTCGCCGACCGGCCGGGCTGGCGCGACGAGCTGCGGGCCACGTTCGCCGGGCCGGCCGCCACCATGCTCGACGCGCTCGACGCCGACGCCACCACCCTGCACGCCGGCCCGAACCAGGAGGTCGTGCTCGACTCGTGGTCGCGCGGCCCGGTGCTGCTGATCGGCGACGCCGCCCACGCCACCTCCCCGAACATGGCGCAGGGCGGCGCGATGGCGCTCGAGGACGCCGTGGTGCTCGCCGGCTCGCTCGCGACCGCCGACAGCCTCACCGAGGCGTTGCGCGGGTACGAGGCGCGCCGCCGGCCGCGGGCGGACTGGGTGCTCAGCCAGACCCACCGCCGGGACAAGGCGGTCGGGCTGCCGCCCGTCCTGCGGGACACGGTGATGCGCCGCCTCGGCGAGAAGATGTTCCGTGCCAACTACGGTCCGCTCTTCGCCCAGCCCTGAGCACGGCTCCCGCTCTCCGCTCAACGTGCGTGATGTCGGGGTGTCCCCCCGCACCGGAGAACGCGACATCAAGGATGACGAGTCGATCACCTGAATACGGCGCTGCCCCGACCCCCTACCGGGGATCGGGGCAGCGCCGTTCGTGCGTACGTCAGCTGCAGCCGCTGGTGGAGCCGCAGCCCTCGCAGACGTAGCAGCTACCGGCGGGACGCATCTTCGTACCGCAGGTGAAGCAGAGCGGGGCGTCGGCGACCTGGCCCAGCACCGCCTCCAGCAGTTCGGTGCTGGAACCCACCGACGGCGCCGGCTTGACGGCGGCCACGTCGGCGGTCTCCTGCGCCGGCTGGGCGACCGGACCGGTCTTCGGCTCCTCCACCACCTTGGCCTCGACCGGGGCGGAGGCGGCCATCGCGGCGAGGTCCGCGCCGTTCGCCTCCGCCTCCGCCTCGGCCTGGAGCTGGGCGGCCCGCTCCTTGGCGGTGAAGATGCCCAGCTCCGCGCGGCGCTCGTACGGCAGGAAGTCCAGCGCCAGCCGACGGAAGATGTAGTCCATCACCGAGGCGGCCATCCGCACGTCCGGGTCGTCGGTCATGCCGGCCGGCTCGAAGCGCATGTTGGTGAACTTGCTGACGTACGTCTCCAGCGGGACGCCGTACTGGAGACCGATGGAGATGGCCACCGAGAAGGCGTCCATCACGCCGGCCAGGGTCGAGCCCTGCTTCGACATCTTGAGGAAGACCTCGCCGAGGCCGTCGTCCGGGTAGGACGACGCGGTGAGGTAGCCCTCGGCGCCGCCGACCGAGAAGGAGATGGTCTCCGACGGACGCTTCTTCGGCAGCCGCTTACGCACCGGCCGGTACTCGACGACCTTCTCGACCACCTTCTCCACCTCGGCGGGTGCCTCGGCGACGGCCTTGTTCGGCTTCGCCGCGGAGAGCGGCTGGCCGACCTTGCAGTTGTCCCGGTAGATCGCCAGGGCCTTGAGGCCGAGCTTCCAGCCCTCGAAGTAGATCTTCTCGACGTCCTCGACGGTCGCCTGCTCCGGCATGTTGACCGTCTTGGAGATGGCACCGGAGATGAACGGCTGGACGGCCGCCATCATTCGCACGTGCCCCATCGGGGCGATGGAACGCTCGCCCATGGCGCAGTCGAAGACCGCGTAGTGCTCCGGCTTCAGGCCGGGGGCGTCCACCACGTGGCCGTGGTCGGCGATGTGCTCGACGATCGCCTCGACCTGCTCCTCCGGGTAGCCGAGGCTGCGCAGGGCCCGCGGCACCGTCTGGTTGACGATCTGCATCGAGCCGCCGCCGACCAGCTTCTTGAACTTGACCAGCGCCAGGTCCGGCTCGACGCCGGTGGTGTCGCAGTCCATCATCAGGCCGATGGTGCCGGTGGGGGCGAGCACACTGGCCTGCGAGTTCCGCCAGCCGAACTTGTCGCCGATCTTGTTGCCCTGCGTCCACTGCTTGGTGGCCTCCCGCTGGATGGCGGTGGCCACGGTGCCGGCCGGCTTGATCTCGTCGTTGGCGGCGGCGTGCTTGCGCATGACCCGCTTGTGCGGTTCCGCGTTGCGGGCGTAGCCGTCGTACGCGCCGACGATGCCGGCCAGCTCGGCCGAGCGGCGGTAGGCGGTGCCGGTCATCAGCGAGGTGATCGCCGCGGCGACCGAGCGGCCCTGCTCCGAGTCGTAGGGCAGGCCGGACGCCATCAGCAGGGCGCCGAGGTTGGCGTAGCCGATGCCCAGCTGCCGGTAGGCGCGGGTGGTCTCACCGATCTTCTCGGTCGGGAAGTCGGCGAAGCAGATCGAGATGTCCATCGCGGTGATCACGAACTCGACCGACTTGACGAACTTCTCCACCTCGAAGCCACCGTCGGCGCGGAGGAACTTCATGAGGTTCAGCGAGGCCAGGTTGCAGGAGGAGTTGTCCAGGTGCAGGTACTCCGAGCACGGGTTCGACGCGGTGATCCGCCCGGTCTCCGGGCAGGTGTGCCAGTCGTTGATCGTGTCGTCGTACTGCAGGCCGGGGTCGGCGCACTCCCAGGCGGCCTGGGAGATGGTGCGGAAGAGCTTCTTCGCGTTGATGGACTCGATCACCGCGCCGTCCAGCCGGCCGCGCAGGTCGAAGCTGCCGTCCTTCTCCACCGCGTTCATGAACTCGTCGGAGACCCGGACCGAGTTGTTGGCGTTCTGGTACTGGACGCTGACGATGTCGGCGCCGCCCAGGTCCATGTCGAATCCGGCGTCCCGAAGGGCGCGGATCTTGTCCTCCTCGCGCGCCTTGGTGACCACGAACTCCTCGATGTCGGGGTGGTCGACGTCGAGGATGACCATCTTGGCCGCGCGCCGGGTGGCGCCACCGGACTTGATGGTGCCGGCGGAGGCGTCCGCGCCCCGCATGAAACTCACCGGCCCGGAGGCGGTGCCGCCGGAGGAGAGCAGCTCCTTGGAGGAGCGGATCCGGGAGAGGTTGACCCCGGAGCCGGAGCCGCCCTTGAAGATCAGCCCCTCCTCCTTGTACCAGTCGAGGATCGAGTCCATCGAGTCGTCGACGGCGAGGATGAAGCACGCGCTGACCTGCTGCGGCGAGGGCGTACCCACGTTGAACCAGACCGGCGAGTTGAAGCTGAACACCTGGTGCAGCAGCATCCAGGTCAGCTCGTGGGCGAAGATCTCGGCGTCCGCCGGGCTGGCGAAGTAGCCGTACTCCTCACCGGCCGTCCGGTAGGTGGTCACCACCCGGTCGATCAGCTGCTTGAGCGACCACTCCCGCTCCGGGGTCCCCACCGCTCCCCGGAAGTACTTGGTGGTCACGATGTTCGCCGCGTTCACGCTCCACGACTCGGGGTACTCCACCCCGCGCTGCTCGAAGTTGATCGAGCCGTCCCGCCAGTTCGTCATCACGACGTCCCGGCGCTCCCAGGTGACCTCGTCGTACGGGTGGACCCCCTCCGTCGTCCAGACCCGCTCGACCTTCAGGCCTGCGCCTGCCTTGCTCCGCGACCTGCTCGTCGTCACGCCGTCGCCCCCCTTGTCTGCGCGGTCACCCACCGCGCGTCCCGAACCGATAAGAGAAAACCGAAAAGTCAGTTGGTGCGGCCCGCGGCCTCGACCGCGTCGGCCCCGCCGTTCTCGCGGGCGCGGGCCGCGGCCCGCAACGACTCGATCTCGCGCTCGAAGTCGGCGAGGGAGTCGAAGGAGCGGTAGACGCTGGCGAACCGCATGTACGCCACCTCGTCCAGGTCCCGCAGCGGGCCGAGGATCGCCAGCCCCACCTCGTGGCTGGGGATCTCGGCGGCGCCCTTGGCGCGGACCGTCTCCTCCACCCGCTGGGCGAGCAGCGCTATCGAGTCCTCGTCGACCGGCCGGCCCTGGCACGCCTTGCGCACCCCGCCGATGATCTTCGTCCGGCTGAACGGCTCGGTCACCCCGCTGCGCTTGACCACCGCGAGGACGGCCTCCTCGACCGTCGTGAACCGCTTGCCGCACTCCGGGCAGGCCCGCCGCCGTCGGATGAGCTGGCCGTCGTCGGCCTCCCGCGAGTCGACCACCCGTGAGTCGGCGTGCCGGCAGTACGGACACCGCATCGCTGACCTCCTTGATCGACCACTGTCGCGCCGGGCATTCCCGGGCACGGCTCACCACGGCGGAACCATCACCCCGATGGCCGCCCGCCGTGACACTGTACGGGAGTGCGGTCGGTAGTCGGACCCAACCTATGGGCAACTTACGCCCGTGTGACTACTACATCTAGGGGTCGACCGTATGCCGCCGGCAGACCTCGGTCAAGTTGGCGGCGTGTCCCGCGTGTCACTCCCACACCGCGTCGCCGGTGCCCGACCGGGCTCGCCACGCCCACCCGAGCGGTCCGGCCGCGTCGGCGGAGCCGCCCGCCCGAGCCACCGGAGAGCCCAACGGGCGGGGCCATCCGGAGTTACCGTCCGGCCGGCCGGATTCAACCGTCCGGTCGCCAGAATTCGAACAGGAGTGCCAACCGACGTAACATTTAGCAGAACAGCAGTACGAAAAACCCGCCTTTGCCCGCGACACGCCGGTGATAGGTCGTACAGATGTTTGAAAATGGCTGATCTCACCTATACGGTCATGACCAACCGGTGGTGGCGAGATCCGCCACACCGATACGCACACCGGCATCACCGCACGCATCACGGGGCGCCGGGCGCACCCAGCGCGACAGGGAGGACGGACGTGACCGACGACGGGGCCAGCCGGCCGAAGAACCCGCAGCAGGTCGCCGAGGCGGGTCCGCCGGCCACTCGGCGCCGCAGCGCCGCACGCAGCCGGACGGGGCAACCCGCCGTGCGGCCCGTCACTCCCGTGGTCAGCAGCTTCCCCGACCCGGCCGCGGTGGATCTGACGGCTCGGCAGCGGCGGATCCTCGAGTTCATCCGCACCTGGGTGGAGCGGCACGGTTACCCGCCCAGCGTCCGCGAGATCGGCGAGGCGGTCGGGCTGGTCTCCCCGTCCAGCGTCGCCTACCAGCTGAAGGAACTGGAGAAGAAGGGCTTCCTGCGCCGGGACCCGAACCGTCCGCGCGCCGTGGACGTCCGCTCCCCCAGCGACGCGCTCGACGACGAGCTGACCCGCTCGCAGCGGCCCACCCCGGCGTACGTGCCGATGCTGGGCCGGATCGCCGCCGGTGGCCCGATCCTCGCCGAGCAGGCGGTGGAGGATGTCTTCCCCCTCCCCCGCGAACTGGTCGGCGAGGGCGAGGTCTTCATGCTCCAGGTCAAGGGCGACTCGATGCTCGACGCGGCGATCTGCGACGGCGACTGGGTCGTCGTGCGGCAACAGCCGATCGCCGAGTCCGGTGACATCGTCGCGGCCATGCTCGACGGTGAGGCGACCGTCAAGACCTACCGGCGCCGGGACGGGCATGTCTGGCTGATGCCGCAGAACCCGGCCTTCGACCCGATCCCCGGCGACGACGCCACCATCATGGGCCGCGTCGTGGCGGTGCTACGCCGGATCTGACAAGGGCCGCCCACCCGGTCGGCCGGCCGCAGCCGGCTCAGCACGCTGCTGACCACGGCCGGTGCCGCGCCACCGGGTGGGTGCCGCCCGCACCGGCCGTCCGCCGCGGAGCTCAGCCGGCGTCGCGGGAATCAGTAACGATCGCCGCCACGGTAGCCGTCGCCGGGGTACTGACCGTACGGGTCGTCGTCCTGGCGGCGGCGACCGCCGCGCTGGCCGCGATAGTCCTGGTCCGGGCCGCCGCGTCGAGGCGGTTCGGCACGACCGCCACCGCCGCCGTAGACACCGGCACCGCCGGGCTGCCCACCGCCGTACCCACCGCCGCCGGGCTGTCCGCCGCCTCCGGGCCGGCCACCGCCGGAGGGCCGTCCGCCGCCGGCGGGTCGTCCGCCCCCGTAGAC
>NZ_SMKG01000177.1 GCF_004348525.1 Micromonospora sp. 15K316
CGCCCACCCCTCCCCCAGCCAACCTGAGCAGAGGCTAGTTCGATCTCGATCGGCCCACCAGGCTCCGGACGGCCGTTACCGGGTCGGGCGATCGAGACACCGGTCCGGACCGGGTACGGACTCAGGCCGGGCGGCGGCCGGTGACCGCCGTGGCCTCCCGTTCCTCGTCGCGCCGCACCCGTGGCACCAGCCCGGCGGCCCTGAACACCGCGCCGAGCTCCTCGACCTGCCCCTGGGCGGCCTCCACCACCAGGTGCCCACCGGGCGCGAGCCAGCGAGCCGCACCGGCGGCGACCCGGCGCAGCACGGAGAGCCCGTCCGGACCGCCGTCCAGCGCCACCGGCACCTCGTGCAGGCGCGCCTCCTGCGGCAGCAACGCCACCGCCGCCGTCGGCACGTACGGGGCGTTCGCCACGACCAGGTCCAGCCGGCCCTGCCACTGCGGCGGCAGCGGCGCGAACAGGTCGCCCGCGAACACCGGGACGGCCAGGTGGGCGAGGTTACGCCGAGCGCAGGTCACCGCCGCCGGGTCGATGTCGACGGCGGCGAGCCGGCGTGGGGCGAGCCGCAGCGCCAGCGCGAGCGTGGTCGCGCCCGAGCCGCAGCAGAGGTCCACCACGGAGGGGGACGGGCCGACGAGCTCCGCCGCCACGTCCACCAGCAGGGCGGTACGTCCGCGGGGCACGAACACCCCCGGGTCGACGGCGACCCGCAGCCCGCAGAACTCCGCCCAGCCGAGCAGGTGCTCCAGCGGTTCACCGGCGATCCGGCGCGCGACGAGGTCGGCGAGGGTGTCCGGGGATTCGGCGGCGTCGAGGAGCAGCTCCGCCTCGTCCTCGGCGTAGACGCAGCCGGCAGCCCGCAGCTGCCGTACCAGGGCGGGACGATCGACGGGGAAGGGCACGGTCATGGGAACCTCCGGGGATGCTCGTCGGCGCCCCCGGTGGCCGCTAGCGGTGCGACGTGGCCGCGGAGGGGAGCGCCGGTCCTGCTGTCGGGTGGATCGGACTCACCTCCTCGGGTCGGGGCCCGCACACCGGGCCGTCCGGAACGATATCCCGTGCCGGCGACGGTCAGCTGGTCGGGTCGGCGGCGTCCAGCGCGGCGGCGATGTCGGCCACCAGATCGGCGGTGTCCTCCACGCCGCAGGAGAGCCGGACGAAGCCCGCGGAGGTGTCGTCCCCCCACTGGGCCCGCCGGTCCGCGGTGGTGTGCAGGCCGCCGAAGGAGGTGGCCGCGACGACCAGCCGGGCGGCGTCGATGAACCGGGCGACCCGGTCGGCGTCACCGAGGTCGAAGGAGAGCACCCCGGGCATCCGGCGCATCTGCTTCGACGCCACCGGGTACGCCGGGTCCTCCGGCCGCCCCGGCCAGCGCAGGCCCGTCACGTCCGGCCGGGAGGCGAGCAGCGCGGCGACCGCCTCCGCGTTGGCGGACTGCCGGCCCAGCCGCAGATCCATCGTGGCCAGGGAGCGGTGCGCCAGCCACGCGTCGAACGCCCCCGGAATCGCCCCGGTGGTGTTCCGCCACATCGTGACCGCCTCGACCAGCTCGGCCGACCGGCTCGCCACGTACCCGAGGAGCAGGTCGGAGTGGCCGGTGAGCGCCTTCGTGCCCGAGGCGACCACCAGGTCCGCGCCGAGTTCCAGCGGCCGCTGGCCGAGCGGGGTGGCGGTGGTGTTGTCCACCGCCAGCAGCGCGCCCGCCGCGCGTGCCCGGCCGGCCAGGGCGGCCACGTCGACCACGTCCAGCCCCGGGTTCGCGGGCGTCTCCACCAGCACGAGCCGGACCCCGTCCAGCGACGGGTACGGGCCCGCCGTCGGCACGAAGAGCACCCGAACGCCGATGGCCTCCAGCATGTCGGTGGCGAAGGCCCGGACCGGGAAGTACCCGTCGGCGGGCAGCAGCACGGTGTCACCCGGGCGCAGCACGGTGAGCAGCAGGCCGGTGATGGCGGCCTGCCCGCTGGCGAAGACCCGGCAGTCGCCCCCCTCCAGCTCCCCCACCGCGGCCTCCAGCAACCGCCGGGTCGGGTTGTCCGGACGGCCGTACCCGTTCGGCGCGCCCGCCGGTCCCTGCCACGGGTCGAGGTGGTACGGCGCGGCGAAGACCGGCCCCGGCAGGAAGGGCTGCCCCGGCGCCGGCTCGGGCAGCCCGGCGTGCACCGAGCGGGTGCCGTCCCCCCATTCGCTCATCCGGTCCTCACTCGTACGACTCGGGCTTGGCGGTACGGCTCATCAGCGTGTCCACGGCGATCCGCGGGTCCATCCCCTCGTGGCAGATCCGTTCGACCTGCTCGGTGATCGGCATCTCCACCCCGTGCGCCCGGGCCAGGTCGCGGATCGACAGGCAGCTCTTCACTCCCTCGGCGGTCTGCCGGGTGGCGGCCTGCGCCTGCTCCAACGTCTCGCCCCGCCCCAGGTGCTCGCCGAAGGTCCGGTTGCGGGCCAGCGGCGAGGAGCAGGAGGCGACCAGGTCCCCCATGCCGGCGAGACCCGCGAAGGTGATCGGGTCCGCGCCGAGCGCCACGCCCAGCCGGGCGGTCTCGGCGAGACCCCGGGTCATCAGCATCGCCCGGGTGTTGTCGCCGAAGCCCATCGCGGTGGCGATGCCGTACGCCAGGGCGATCACGTTCTTCACCGCCCCGCCCAGCTCGCAGCCGACCACGTCGTCGTTCGTGTACGGGCGCAGGTACGGCGTCCGGATCGACGACTGCACGAGCGCGGTCCGCCGGCCGTCCGTACCGGCCACCACTGTCGCGGCCGGCTGCTCGGCGGCGATCTCCGGGGCGAGATTGGGACCGGAGACGACCACGACCCGGTGCGCGGGCACCCCGGCGGCCTCGACGATCACCTCGCTCATCCGCTTGGTGGTGCCGAGTTCGATGCCCTTCATCAACGACACCAACGTCGCGTCGGGGTGCAGGTGATCGGCCCACTCGGCGAGGTTGGCGCGCAGCGTCTGCGACGGCACGGCGAGCACCACCAGCTCGGCGCCGCTGATCGCCTCGGCCGCGTCCGTGGTCGCGGTCACCCGCTCGGGCAGGACCAGGTGCGGCAGGTACTCCGGGTTGCGTCGCTGCGCCCGCAGCGTGTCGGCGACCGGCTGCCGCCGCGCCCAGATGGTCACCTCACGGCCGGCGTCGGCGAGGATCTTGGCGAACGCGGTGCCCCAGGAGCCCGCCCCGAGCACCGCGACATGCCCACTCCGCTCGCTCACGCCGCCACTCCGCTCCGCTTCGCGGCGGCGCGAGGCGCCCCGCTGCTGTGCCCGATGGTTCGCTCGCTCCGCTCGCTCACGCCGCCTCGCCCTGCTGCTGGCGCTGCGTACGGTTCGACCGTTCCCAGAGGGGTGGGGGTGTGCCGCCGCGGATCTCGGCGAGCATGTCCCGCAGGCGCAGCATGATCGTGTCGCTGACCTCCTCGAGGGTGGCCCGGCTGGGCGTGGCGCCGGCCCACCGGCTCAGGTCGATCGGCGGGCCCGCCACCACGGTCACCGGAATCCGCGGCCGCAGCCCGACCTTGCCGGTCCGCGAGTCGAACATCTGCTCCGGACCCCACATCGCGATCGGGACGACCGGGGCCCCGGTGGCCAGCGCGAGCCGCGCGGCGCCGGTCTTGCCCCGCATCGGCCACAGCTCCGGTTCCCGGCTGGTGGTGCCCTCCGGGTAGATCACCACGGCGCCGCCGGCCTCCACCGCCTTCACCAGCGTGGCGAGGGAACGAGCCGCGTCGACGGTGCCTCGCTCCACCGGGATCTGCCGGCAGCGGTGCAGGATCCACCCGATGACCGGAATCCGGAACAGGCTCGCCTTCGCCAGGTACTGCGGCCAGCGGCCGGAGTCGTAGATGAAGTGCGCGGAGACCAGCGGGTCGGCGTGCGACAGGTGGTTCGCCACGATGATCACACCGCCCTCGCGGGGCAGGTGCTCCATGCCCCGCCAGGTCCGCCGGGTCCAGACCGTCAGGGTCGGCTTCACCAGCAGCGCAGCCAACCGTGGCCAGAATCCCAGTCTCCGCCGTGCCACCCGCGCCTCCTCGTGCCGCTTCGGGACCGCGCACCGGACCGCCGGCGCTACCCGCAGCGGAAATCATGCCTGCTCGACCGTGGTGCGGGCCAGCGAGGGTGCCGACAACCAACTGGCAGGATTGTGGCGTGAGTCAGCCGAGGTGGGCCGTGGTGGTGCCGGTGAAGCCCCTGACGGTGGCGAAGAGTCGCCTCCGTGGGGCGCTGCCGGGCGTACCGCACGAGGAGCTGGCGCTGGCCCTGGCGGCCGACACGGTCCGCGCGGCACGGGCCTGCCCGCTCGTCGCCGACGTGCTCCTCGTCACCGACGACGCCCGGGTCGGCGCCGTCGCCCGGGAACTGGGCGCCCGGGTGCTGCCGGATCTGCCGGCCGCCGGGCTGAACGCGGCCTTCCGGTACGGGGCGGAGGCCGCCGGAACGGGTTGGGTGGCCGGTCTCACCGCCGACCTGCCGGCGCTGCGCCCGGCCGAGCTGGCCGACGCGCTGCGCGCCGCGCAGGACGGCCCGACGGCCCGGCGCTACGTGGCCGACGCACCGGGCGACGGGACGGTGCTACTCACCGCGCCGCCGGGCGTGGATCTGGAGCCCCGCTTCGGGCTGCGCTCGGCGGCGGCGCACGCCGCGAGCGGGGCACTGCCGCTGACCGGCGAGTGGCCCAGCCTGCGACGCGATGTGGACAGGCCGGCGGACCTCGCGGCGGCGGCCCGGCTCGGGCTGGGGCCACGTACCGCCGCCCTCGCCGTCGGCTGCGCCGCCGCACCCCGTTGACGAGGCCCCCGGTGTACGGTGCACGCATGCAGGGCACGGTGGCCACCTACGACGCGTCGACCCGTAGCGGCGTGCTGCTCCTCGACGACGGCACCGAGCTGCCCTTCCCGGCGCGCGCCTTCGACGCCTCCGGGCTGCGCCTGCTCCGCCTGGGTCAACGGGTCCGGGTGGAGACCGACGGGTCCGGCGCGGTGGTACGGGTGACGTTGCCGACGATGATCTGACCAGTCGTCGCCAAGTTCATTTTGCGTTCACCCGAATCGGGTGATTATGAGCAGGTGAGCACCCCTCGCGAGGAGACCGACCCGCCCGCCACCGGAGAGGCCGCTGCCCGCAACGGCGCCCGTCGCCGCGGCGTCGACGGTCGCTTCCAAGCCGGCCGTTCGGCCGAGTACGCCCAGGCCGAGACTCCCGAGGCCGACACGGCCGCCGCGTCGAGCGGGCTGGAGGAGGTGCTGGACCCGGTGTCCGCCCCCGGCCCGGCGGACGCGCCCCGCGACGGCACAGGGCCGCGGCAGGATCCTCCGGCCGCGCCACCACTGCCCGAGGACCGGTTCCTCAACCGGGAGCTCTCCTGGCTCGACTTCAACGCCCGGGTGCTCGCCCTCGCCGAGGACCCGCGCACCCCGCTGCTGGAGCGTGCCAAGTTCCTGGCCATCTTCGCCAGCAATCTGGACGAGTTCTACATGGTCCGGGTCGCCGGGCTGAAGCGCCGCCTGCAGGCCGGGCTGCCCGTCCGCGGCGGCGACCGGATGCCGCTGCGCACCCAGCTGGCGATGATCGCCGAGGCGAGTTCGAGACTGGCCGCGCGGCACGCCGCGACCTTCGTCGACGAGGTGCTGCCGCAGCTCGCGGACGAGGAGATCCGCGTCATGCGCTGGAGCGAGCTGGGCGACGCGGAGCGGGACCGGCTGCGCGCGTACTTCCGGGAGCAGATCTTCCCGGTGCTCACGCCGCTGGCGGTCGACCCCGCACACCCGTTCCCCTACATCTCGGGCCGCTCACTCAACCTCGCCGTGGCGGTGCGCGACCCGGACGGCGGTTCGGAGCTGTTCGCCCGGGTGAAGGTGCCCAACAACGTGCCGCGCTTCGTCCGGGTGCAGCGGGACCGGCCCGGGGTGCGGATGCTGCCGGTGGAGGACCTGATCTCGGTCCACCTCGGTCAGCTCTTCTCCGGCATGCAGGTGGTCGAGTGCCACCTGTTCCGGGTCACCCGCAACGCCGAGGTGGAGGTCGACGAGGACCGGGACGAGGACCTGCTCCAGGCGTTGGAGCGGGAACTGGCCCGGCGGCGGTTCGGTCCGCCGGTACGGCTGGAGGTCGCCGCCTCGATCAGCGACAACATGCTCGACCTGCTCGTCCGCGAGTTGGACATGGACGAGCAGGACGTGCTGCGGGTGCCCGGCCTGCTCGACCTCTCCGCGCTCTGGCAGCTCTACGAGGAGGCGGACCGGCCGGACCTGAAGGACAAGCCGTTCGTGCCGGCCACCCACCCGCGGCTCACCGAGGGCGAGGTGCCGCGGAGCGTCTTCGCCACCCTGCGCGACGGGGACGTCCTGGTGCACCACCCGTACCACTCGTTCGCCACCAGCGTGCAGCGCTTCATCGAGCAGGCCGCCGCCGACCCGAACGTGCTGGCCATCAAGCAGACCCTCTACCGCACCAGCGGCGACTCCCCCATCGTCGACGCCCTGGTCGACGCCGCCGCGGCGGGCAAGCAGGTGGTGGTGCTGGTGGAGGTGAAGGCCCGCTTCGACGAGGTGGCGAACATCGGCTGGGCCCGGACGCTGGAGCGCGCCGGCTGCCACGTCGTCTACGGCCTGGTGGGGCTCAAGACGCATTGCAAGACGGCGCTGGTGGTGCGGCAGGAGGGCAACCAGATCCGCCGCTACTGCCACATCGGCACCGGCAACTACCATCCCAAGACGGCCCGGCTCTACGAGGATTTCGGCATGCTCACCGCCGACCCGGAGATCGGCGCCGACCTGACCGACCTGTTCAACGTCCTCACCGGCTACAGCCGGCAGACCGCGTACCGCCGGCTCCTGGTGGCGCCGCAGGGAATCCGCCGCGGCCTCATCGAACGGATCGAACGGGAGATAGCCCACGTCCGGCTGGGCATGCCCGGGCTGGTCCAGTTCAAGGTGAACTCGCTGGTCGACGAGGCCGTCACCGACGCGCTCTACCGCGCCTCCCAGGCCGGCGTCCACGTCGACCTGCTGATCCGCGGCATGTGCACGCTGCGGCCGGGGGTGCCGGGGCTGTCGGAGAACATCCGGGTCCGCTCGATCCTCGGCCGCTTCCTGGAGCACTCCCGGATCTTCCGGTTCGGCAACAACGGCGACGCCGAGTTCTGGATCGGTTCGGCCGACCTGATGCACCGGAACCTGGACCGGCGGGTCGAGGCGCTGGTGAAGGTCACCGATCCGGTCGCCCGCGCCGAGCTGGACCACGTGCTGAGCGCCGCGATGAGCCCGGAGCTGGACGCGTTCGAGCTGGCCGGCGACGGCACCTGGACGCACCGGACGGGCAGCCCGGCCGAACCGCTGACCCACCTTCAGGAACTGCTGCTGACCCGGGCCGGTGGCACCCCGGGCTGACCACGGCGAGGCATAGGCTGACGGGATGGACCAGCACCGTACGCCGTCCGTCATCGCTTCGCGGGTACGACTACGGGCCGGGTCCGCGCGGGCCGGACGGACGCGATGACCGAGATCCGCGCGGCCGGTGGAGTCCCCTGGCGCCCGCGTCCCGACGGGATCGAGGTGTGCGTCGTGCACCGGCCCCGCTACGGGGACTGGACGCTGCCGAAGGGGAAGCTGGAGCCGACCGAGCACCCGCTGGCCGCCGCGGTCCGCGAGGTGGCCGAGGAGTCCGACGTGCGGGGGGTGCCGCAGGTCCGGCTGCCGTCCGCGCACTACCGCAGCGAGGGACGGCCCAAGGTCGTCGACTACTGGTCGATGCGGGCCGTGGCCAGCGGCGGCTTCCAGCCCGGTACCGAGGTCGACGAGGTGCGCTGGCTCCCCGTGGACGAGGCAGCCCGGCTGGTCAGCTATCCGCACGACGCCGAGGTGCTGGCGGCGTTCGCGGCGCTTCCTCCGGTGAGTGCGACCGTGCTGCTGGCGCGGCACGGCCACGCCGGCATGCGGGGCACCGGAACCGGCCCGGACACTGCGCGACCGCTCGACTCCGAGGGCCGGGCACAGGCGTACGCGCTGGCCGAGCTGGTGGCGTTGGTCCGTCCGCAACGGCTGCTCTCCGCCTCGCCCCGGCGTTGCGTACAGACGCTGGACCCGGCGGCCGCCCGGCTGGACCTGCCGATCGAGGTCTGCAGCGACCTCGACGAGCCGCGCGCCGGGCAGCAGCGCGACGAGCGGTCGCTCGCCCTCGCCGCTCGCCTGCTGGACCTCGCCGGCGCGGGTGGGAACGCGGCGGTGTGCAGCCAGGGCAAGGTGATTCCGGGGGCCCTGGAACAGCTCACCGGGCGCATCGGGGCGGACTTCACCACCGCGAAGGGCGAGAGCTGGTTGCTGGCGTTCGCCGGCGACGCACTGCTCGCCGCCGAGCGCCTCTGACCGTCGGGACGTACCGCACCGGCCCCGCGGACGCCGAAGGGCGCCCACCGCCGGGGTGGACGCCCTTCGGAGCCGAACCGGTCAGCGCCGGGTCGCTGCCTTCTTGGCGGGGGCCTTCTTGGCCGCCGTCTTCTTCGCCGGCGCCTTCTTCGCCGTCGTGCTCTTGGCCGCCGCGGTGGTCTTCTTCGCCGCGGCCGTCCGGCCCGCCGCCGCGGTCTTCCGCGCCGGAGTGGCCTTCTTGGTGGCCGCCGTGGTCTTGGTGGCCTTGGTCGCGGTCTTCTTCGCCGCAGTGGTCTTCTTCGCCGCCGCCGTGGTCTTGGTCCCGGTCGCCTTGGCGCGGGTGGCCTTGGCGCCGGCCGCCTTGGCGGTGGTGGCCTTGGTGCCGGTGGTCTTGGCGGCCGTGGTGGTCTTCTTCGCCGCGGCCGTGGCCTTCGGCACCTTGCCGCTGGCCACCATCTCCTTGAAGCCGGCGCCGGCGCGGAAGGTCGGGACGGATGTCTTCTTGACCTTCACCGCCTCGCCGGTCCGGGGGTTCCGGGCTGTTCGCGCGCCCCGTACGCGCTTTTCGAACGCTCCGAAACCGGTGATCGCCACCTTCTCGCCCTTGGTGACCGCCGCCTGGACCTCAGCGAGGACCGCGTCGAGCGCGGCCGTCGCCATCTTCCGGTCTCCCAGGCGAACGGCGAGCGCCTCGATGAGCTCGGCCTTGTTCACGACTTCCTCCCGATTGTGCAACTGACTCGACGCGAGCCATTCTGCGCGCACGGTATGCCCTGTGCTGCCTGGACACAAACATTCGGTCGAAAAAAGCCCTTGTGTCGTAACGAATTCGCCCCCAGCGGCCGGGCCGGTGGGGGCGAATCGCTTCTACGCCTCGGATCTGCGGCTACGCCACGGACGGCAGGAACGGCAGCCGGGCCGCCTCGTAGGCACCGATCTCGGCCTCGTGCCGGAGGGTGAGTCCAATGTCATCCAAGCCCTCCATCAACCGCCAGCGGCTGAAGTCGTCGAGCGGGAACGGCCAGGTGGAGTCCCCGGCACGGACCTCGCGGGCGGTCAGATCGACGGTGACCGGGGTACCCGGGTCGGACTCGACCCGATCCCAGAGCTCCTCGACCGCCTTCAATTCCAACTCGACCGGCAACAGCCCCTCCTTGAGGGCGTTGCCCCGGAAGATGTCACCGAAGCGCGGGGAGATCACCGCGCGGAACCCCCAGTCGCGCAGCGCCCAGACCGCGTGCTCCCGGGAGGAGCCGGTGCCGAACTCCGGCCCGGCCACAAGAATCGACGCTCCCGAATGCTTTTGATCGTTGAGCACGAATGTCGGATCTTCTCGCCAGGCGCTGAAGAGGCCGTCGGCGAAACCGGTACGGGTCACCCGCTTGAGGTACACGGCCGGAATGATCTGATCGGTATCCACATTGGAACGGCGGAGCGGAACGGCGGTGCCGGTGTGGGTGGTGAAGCTCTCCATCAGCGTGATCCCTTCACAGGTCGGCGGGGGCGGCCAACCGGCCCGCCACGGCGGTGGCGGCGGCGACCGGCGGGGAGACCAGGTGGGTGCGCCCGCCCCGGCCCTGGCGGCCCTCGAAGTTGCGGTTCGAGGTGGAGGCGGAGCGCTCGCCCGGCTCCAGGGTGTCGGGGTTCATGCCCAGGCACATGGAGCAGCCGGCGAAGCGCCACTCGGCGCCGGCGTCGGCGAAGACCTTGTCCAGCCCCTCCGTCTCGGCCGCCTCCCGCACGGCGGCGGAGCCGGGCACCACGAGCATGCGTACGCCGTCGGCCACCTTCCGCCCGCGCAGCACGTCGGCGGCGGCGCGCAGGTCCTCGATCCGCCCGTTGGTGCACGAGCCGACGAAGACCACGTCGATCGGCAGGTCCCGCAGCGCGGTGCCGGGGCGCAGGTCCATGTACTCCAGCGCGCGCCGGGCGGCGGCCCGCTCCGAGTCCGTGCCGAACTGCTCCGGATCCGGCACCCGCGCGCTGAGCGGGGCGCCCTGGCCGGGGTTGGTGCCCCAGGTGACGAACGGGGTGACCTGGCTGGCGTCCAGGGTCACCTCGGTGTCGAAGGTCGCCCCCTCGTCGGTGGGGAGCGTCCGCCAGTACGCGACCGCCGCGTCCCAGTCGGCGCCCTGCGGCGCGTGGGGACGTCCCTCGAGGTACGCGAAGGTCGTCTCGTCGGGCGCGATCATGCCTGCCTTGGCGCCCCACTCGATGGACATGTTGGCGATGGTCATCCGCCCCTCCATGGAGAGGGCGCGGATGGCCTCACCGCGGTACTCGACGATGTGCCCGCGTCCGCCGCCGGTGCCCACCTGCGCGATCAGCGCGAGCACCAGGTCCTTGGCGGTGACACCGGGGGCGAGCCGGCCGGTCACGTTCACGGCCATCGTCCTGGGCCGGCTCTGCGGCAGCGTCTGGGTGGCCAGGACGTGCTCGACCTCGCTGGTGCCGATACCGAAGGCCAGCGCGCCGAAGGCGCCGTGGGTGGCGGTGTGCGAGTCGCCGCAGACGATGGTCATGCCGGGCTGGGTGAGCCCGAGCTGCGGACCGATGACGTGCACGATGCCCTGGTTCTCGTCACCGAGCGGGTGCAGCCGGACCCCGAACTCGGCGCAGTTGGCGCGCAGCGTCTCCAACTGCGTCCGCGAGGTGGGGTCGGCGACGGTGAGCAGGTCGCCGCGGCGCAGGCGGAAGGCCGGGTCGGCGTACCCGGTCGGGGTGTTGTGATCCTCGGTCGCGATCGTCAGGTCGGTACGGCGCACCCGGCGGCCGGCGAGCCGCAGCCCGTCGAACGCCTGCGGGCTGGTCACCTCGTGCAGGAGGTGCAGGTCGATGTAGAGCAGATCCGGCTCACCGGCGGCGGCCCGTACGACATGCGCGTCCCAGACCTTCTCGGCCAGGGTCCTCGGCTCAGCAGTGACTCCCACCATCTGGACATCCTAAATTCTGGGAGGTATGTTTCGGCTTGTGGGACACAGTATGAGCGGTGTCGGCGTTCTCGACAAGGCGGTGGTCATCCTGGCCGCCTGCGTGGACGGCGCCAGCCTGGCCGAACTCGTCGAGCGCACGAAGCTTCCCCGGGCCACCGCCCACCGCCTCGCGCAGGCACTCGAGATCCACCGGATGCTGGTCCGGGACACCCAGGGCCGTTGGCGGCCGGGGCCCCGGCTGGGCGAGCTGGCCAACGCGGCCCCCGACGTACTACTGACCGCGGCGGATCCGCTGCTCTCCGCGCTGCGTGACGCCACCGGCGAGAGCGCGCAGCTCTACCTGCGCCGGGCGGACGAGCGGATCTGCGTGGCCGCCGCGGAGCGGGCGAGCGGGCTGCGGGACACCGTCCCGGTCGGGTCGGTGCTGCCGATGTCGGCGGGTTCGGCCGCCCAGATCCTGCTCGCCTGGGAGCCCCCGGAGGCGGTGATGCCGCTGCTGCCCCGGGCCAAGTTCACCGGGCGCACGCTGGCCGAGGTGCGCCGGCGCGGCTGGGCGCAGAGCGTCGCCGAACGGGAGGCGGGTGTGGCGAGCGTCTCGGCGCCGATCCGCGACCGCACCGGGCGGGTGATCGCGGCGATCAGCATCTCCGGCCCGATCGAGCGCCTCGGTCGACGCCCCGGCGAGCGTCACGCGATGGCAGTGGTCCGCGCCGGCCAACGCCTCTCCGGCCTCTAACCTGCCACCCCCGCCCTCCACGGCGTTGATCATGAAGTTATTGCCCTGACACGCCGACAGGTACGGCAATAACTTCATGATCAACGAAGACTCGGCCGGGGAATGGGCCGCAGCGGAGGAGAAGCACAGACGGGAAGGCCCGACCGGATTCGAACCGGCGCTACCGGCTTGAGAG
>NZ_SMKG01000178.1 GCF_004348525.1 Micromonospora sp. 15K316
TGTATAAGAGACAGCGCCGGCCTCCCCGTCGACCAGGCCCTGACCTGGATGCCCACCCTCACCACCTTCGAGGCCGCCCTGCGCACCAGCGGACTACTCACCGAACTCGACCACGACGGCCTCACCCTGCTCGCCCCCACCGACGACGCCTTCGTCAAGAAGTTCTCCGACGACACCTGGGACACCCTCATGACCCGGGACCACGACAAGCTGCGCACCCTGCTCAAGGCGCACCTCATCGCCGGCACCCACACCCTCGACGACCTCGCCGCCGCCGGCACCACCACCACCCTCGACGGCACCGCCCTCACCGTCACCCGCACCGGCGACACCACCCGCTTCGGCGACACCGCCGACGCCGTCTGCGCCGACTACCTCGCCACCGGCGCCCGCATCCACCTCGTCAACGCCGTCCTCGGCCCGCTGCCCACCACCGCCGACGGCAGCGGACACCGCGCCCACTGACTCACCCCGCCGAAGACTCCCGACCCACCAACCCGGCCAACGCCCGGTTCGTACGGTTGGACCGCACCGCCGCCCGCTGCTGACCCGCCGTCACCTCGATGTACGTCTGCGACGCCGTCAACGACGCATGCCCCAGCAACCGCATGATCTCCGCGGCGCCCGCCCCGTCCTCCGCCAACCGGGTCGCGAAGGTGTGCCGCAACGCGTGCAACCGCGCGCCCCGCGGCACCCGATCGGTGATGCCCGCCCGCCGATAGCACGACTCCACCAGATACTGCAGACCACCCCGGCGCAGCGGCTCGCCCCGCCGATCCACCAGCAGCGGCGAATCCGGCCGCACACTGCGCGCCCCGAACCGGCGCCGGCGACTCTCCACATGGTCGGCGAGCACCCGGTCCACGGCGTCCTCGATCGGCACCGTCCGCGGCCGCCCGCCCTTGCCGGCCACCTCGACCCGCCGCTCACCCGCGCGACCGGTGACCGACGCCACCCGCAGCGCCAGCAGCTCCGACAGGCGCAGCCCGGCACAGAGCGCCAACGCCAGCACCGCCAGGTCCCGCTCCGGCCACGGGTCACGCTGCCGGCCGGCCTCCCCGGCGACAGCGGCCAGCAGCTCCTCCGGGGTGTCCTCACCCCGCAGCGGCTTCGGCTGGGGGAGCGGCGCACGCGGCCGTCCCACCGCCGACATCGGGTTTCCCGGTACGACCCCCTCGGCGACCAGGAAGGTGAAGAAGTTGTTCCAGGTGGACCAGGCACGGTGGACGGACGCGGCGGCGCGGGGAGCGGCGAACCCGGCGAACGCCGCCCGCATGAGCCGGGGGGAGAGGGCGTCGATCGGCAGCGCGTCGAGGGGCAGGGGAGGGGAGAGGGCTTCCCCGGCCAGGTCCGCGACGCTGCGCAGATCCCGCCGGTAGGCCGCCAGGGTGTGGGGGGAGGGCTTGCGGGTCGCGCGCGCGGTCAGGAACTCCTCGATCCAGAACTGTACCGATTCATCCCGTCTGTCATGCATAAGGCATATTATGCACGAATTTCGCATTACCGGACAAGTCAGGGGAGGATGTCATGCGCCGGTACGTGCTGACGGGCGCTCCGGGAGCGGGCAAGACGAGCATCGCGCGCGCCCTGGGGCAGCGCGGCTATCCGGTCGTCGACGAGGCGGCCACCGACGTGATCGCGGCGGAGCAGGCCCGCGGGGTGGCGCAGCCGTGGGCCGAGCCGGGATTCGTCGCGGCCGTCGTCCGGCTGCAGCGCCGACGCCGGAACGCCGAGACGCGGGGCCCGGTGCAGGTGCACGACCGCTCGCCGCTGTGCACCCTGGCCCTGGCCGAACATCTGGGGCACCCGGTCGGCCCGGAACTGACCGCGGAACTCGAGCGGGTCGACCGGGAACGGATCTACCAGCGCACGGTGTTCCTGGTCGGATCGCTCGGCTTCGTCATCCGTACGGCGGCCCGGCGGATCAGCCTGGCCGACGCGCTGGCCTTCGGTCGGCTGCACGCCCGCGTCTACGCCGAGTACGGCTACGAACTGGTCGAGGTTCCGCCGGGGCCGGTGGCACAGCGCGCCGCCTTCGTGGCGGCCCGCCTCGACCCCTGCTGAGGGAGGGCCGGATTCCGTTTACTTGACATAATGTACATTATCGAACACCAGCGGGGACGGCTTGTGGGGCTGCCGAGCTCGCTGATCGCCGTCCTGCCTGGACTCCCGGTTGGCCGAGCAGCCGGCTGCTCGGCGGGCCTGCGGCTGATTGGTGAGGGCGGCATGCGGGCGGTCGCCGTGGTGGGTGTGGCGTGCCTGCGGCAAACCGGAATCGAGACGGATCCAGGGGCCCCATCGATATGCCGCTCCGCGCGAAATCGGGCGGGGGCGGACATGCTGGCGATGACACACGAGCGTCAATAGACCGAAGTCTGTCGACGACACGGGGAGAATCGATGTCGAGCCTGACGCTGCTGAGTCGCTCGCGTTCTGACCGGCACCTGTCCCGGGCCCTTACCCTTCTGCTGCTCGTGGGGGCGGCAGCCACGGTGTCACCCAGCCCGGCGTCGGCTCAAGCGCCGACTCAGGCGGTGCCGCGGGCTTTCCCGCAGGAGTCCCGCGGACCCGGGTTCGTCAACTACGACGTGCGGCTGACCGCGGACGACACAGGAGCCCGTTGGCGCGGCGGCATGAGCGTGCGGTTCGTCAACACCACCGGCGTGGTGCTGGACACGATCTGGCTTCGCCTGTGGGGCAACGGCGAAGACGGCTGCGCGGCACCGGCGGTGCGCGTCACGCGACTGTCCGGCGGCACGGCGGGCGATCCGGCCGTAGGGTGCACCGCCCTGCCGGTGCGGATGGCACACCCGCTGCGGCCCGGGCAGCCCGCACTCCTGCGCTTCGATCTCCATATCTCGGTGCCCGATCGGGATGCCCGCTTCGGCCACAACGGACCGTACTATCTGCTCGGTCACGCGTTGCCGGTCCTGGCCGTCCACGACGGCAAAGGCTGGCACCTCGACCCGTACAGCACCGGCGGGGAAAGCAACTACTCGCTGACCGCCGATTGGGCCGTGCGCCTCGACCACCCGCGCGCGCTCGCGATCCCGGCGACAGGTTCCGCGGTCGCCGTGCCCGCGAGACCCGGCCGCACCCTCACCACGATCGCCGCGAAGCGCGTCCGGGACTTCGCGTTCGCCGCCGGCCCGTTCGGCGAGCGGGAAGCGTTGACCCGCCACGGTGTCCGGGTCCGGCTGTGGTTCACCGACGACGTGAGCGCGGCAGAGGCGGACGACACGCTCGCCGGAGCTGTCGAATACATGGACACCTTCGCCGGCTGGTTCGGTCGCTACCCGTATCCGGAGGTCGACCTCGTCTCGTCACACTTCGACTGGGGAAGCATGGAGTACCCCACCTATGTGGTGACCTATCCGGCCCGCACCGCGGTCGCGCACGAGTTGGCGCACCAATGGTGGTACGGGCTCGTCGGCAACGACCAGTACGCCGACCCGTGGCTGGACGAGGCGATCGCCGAGTACGCGAAACAACGGGCGACCGGCGACGAGAACATGGTGTGCGCTGATCCCTTCTGGCCGTCGCCGGACGCGAAGGTGACGAGTGGGATGAACTACTTCAACGCCAACGGCGGCTACTACCTGGTCGTCTACCTTCTCGGGTCGTGTCTGATGCACGATCTGGAGCGGACGATGGGTCCGGACAGGTGGCTGGCGTTCCTGCGCGACTACGCGACGGCGCACCGGTACGGGGTGTCGACGCCGGTCGCCTTCCGCGCCGAGGCGC
The DNA here is from genome assembly GCF_004348525.1 of Micromonospora sp. 15K316. GTDB lineage: Bacteria > Actinomycetota > Actinomycetes > Mycobacteriales > Micromonosporaceae > Micromonospora. The sequence continues at coordinate 3,745 of NZ_SMKG01000178.1, forward strand.
AAGCGGCCAGCCCGGTCGACCTGGCGCCGGTGTTCCACCGCTGGAGAGCCAGCTGATCGCCGAGCGCCGGGCGGCAGTGGAAGGCCTGTCGCGTCCTCGGGGCGGGGCGACTCCACTGGACGTCTGGTGCCGGCCCGGTGAGCGCCGAGGCCAGCGGCCAACCACGGTTCCCGCTCGGCCTGCTTCGACCGCCGCGTTGAGCGAACTCGTGGTCGGGTTACTTGCCGCGGACCTTGTCGTCGCCGGATCGTCGCACTGCGGTTGTGGACGCCTGTTCGTGGTGGGCGTGGCCGAGGGCTGATCTTGACGTCCGCCGATGGAACGTCTGGGCGGGTTGATACCTCTCCCCCGGCTCCGCGCTGCCGGACGCCTCGTTCCGGCCATCGCATGATCGTGGATCATGCGATGGCCGGACCGCGTGTCGCCTCCGAGCCTGAACGCGGTTTGCTGTCAAGCGCGCTCGAAGCTTTAGCGTCCGGGCCATGACCACGCGGTGGCAGCGGCCGCGGTCGTGCAGCGGGCGCTGGAGGTGTTCGGGCGCGTCGACGTGCTCGTCAAGATGCCGGCGCCGGACAGGTCGGCGCCGCCGAAGAGATCACGGATGTCGCGCTGCGGGCCGTGCTCGAGCAGCACCTGTTCGGCCCGGCCGCCTATGTGCGTGCCGTGCTGCCCCACCTGCGGGAGCGTCGCTCGGGTGGGATCGTGCAGATGAGCGGCCAGGGCGGGCGGAAGTCGTTTCCCGCCGTCGGCAGCTACTCAGCGGGCGAGGTCACGATTCGGGTTGCGGGGCGTTGCTCAGGGCATCGTCCTGACGAGCGTTCCATCGGCGCCGACGGCGAACCAGACGTTGTCGACACCCTGCCCGTCCACGTCCCCGGGGCCGACGTCACCGACGTAGTAGTAGAGGGGCCAGTCGCCGTACGTGGCCTGGCTGGTGCCCTCCGCGCGATCGGTCTGCGACAGCAGGTCGGGGCTGGCGCCCGTGCCGGTCGTGGCCGGCTCACGGCTGATCAGCGCCGGCCAGGTGGCGACGCACTCGTCGGTGCAGCTGCTGGTGCCGTCCTTGTCGTTGAGGAACGCGTAGAGGGTCCGGCCGTTCTGGTCGGTGAGGATGGGCCCGAGGCTCGACTCCTCCACCTGGACGCGCACCGGGTTCTGACCGGCGTTGCTCTCGCCTCCGGCGGTGGCGGGTGCGCTCTGGCCGGCGGGTCCGGACGTGCCGCCGCAGGCGGCGGTGGTGGCGATCAGAGCCACTCCGAGGAGGAACATCGGAGCACGCACAGGGGATTTCTCCTTCGGGCCGTTGACGTACGGAGTCCCCGTCTACACGGGTGAACTCCCCCGGCGGTTCACCCGTGATGAACCGGGATCCTCGTCGGCTCGTGTCCGCGTTGAGTCGTGCCACGCGGACCCGCACGGCACCTCCTCCCCGAAAGGACACGTCCATGCGAGCTCCGCTTCGTGCTGTGTCGAGCCTGGCGCTCGGTGTGACTCTCGCCGCGGCTGCGGGCAGCCAGGCGGCGGCGGACCCGCCGTCGGCTCCCACGCACGCGAGCACCTCGACGTCACCGATGGACCATGACATGGCCGGCATGAGGCACGGTGCGCCGCACGCCACGGTGGACCGGTCAGTCGCCATCCAGCGCGCCAGACTCGAGGCGACCTACTTCGCGGCCGAGATGAACGGCCTCAACCTGGTGCAGGCGCCGGGCCAGCCGACAGTGGCGGGGCGGATCCTCGGCGACCGCGACGGCCGTGCCACCGGCCTCGTCCGGGTGCAGGGCGACCGGGTCACGTTCGCCCTGCGCTGGGAGGGCATCAGCGCGCCGACGGTGGCTCACATCCATGCGGGGAGCGCTGAGGTAAACGGCCCGGTCGCGGTGTCGCTGTTCGCCACCCCGGTGCCGGCCACCGCGAGCGCGGCCTCGGGCGTGCTGACCGTGGACGACCCGGCGACCGCTGATGCGATCCGCGCCGATCCGGGCAGCTTCTACCTGAATCTGCACACCGAGGAGTTCCCCGCCGGTGCGGTACGCGGCCAGTTGAGCGAGCTCGGGCGCCCCGCCGATCTGCTCGGTCTGTTGAAGAACGGTGCGGTGGAGCAGGCGTTCCTCTCCGGTGACCAGGAGGTCCCGGCCGTCGGAGAGCCGGCCGTCGGTGATCCGGCCGGACGGGGCGTCGGCTTCGTCAAGGCGCGCGGCACGCGGGTGGATTATTCGTTCGCGTGGGTGGGCGTCACACCGACTTTCGGCCACCTGCACAAGGGGCGGTTCGGCAGTGACGGCCCGGTGGTCATGCCACTGTTCGGTACTGCGGTTCCCGACACGATCGTGGCCCTCTCCGGTACGGTGACCGGCGTCGGCGAGGCGTTGGTCGAGGACCTCGCCGAGCATCCGTCGGACTACTACGCGAACCTGCACACCGCTGAGTTCCCCGGCGGCGCCGTACGCGGTCAGCTTTTCGACCGCGGGTAGCCGTGACCGGTGGCACCGGAGTCGGGTGGGCCCGCAGGTGTCTCGGGGGTGGCAATCGGCTCGTCCGTGCACAGCCTGGCGTCTTCGGCAGTGCTGGCTGTTTCGACCAGGTCGTGGCGTAGGTCGACCCGCGATCGTCAGGGCAGACGGACTGCGAGTTTCATCTGGTACCTCCCGGCTTGAGAAGATGAGGATCGGCGAGCTCGCGGAGCGTGCGGGCACGTCCCGCCCGCATACCGATCCCCCACCACGGCGGCGCGGGCGCTGCCGGAGGCATGGGTCTGCGCGGGCCGGTTCGCTTGCGCGCTGCCTTCGCTGGTCCCCGGTTCGGATGGCTACGCTGGTATCCGCACGTCGGAGGAGGTTGCGATCTGTATGGGTGACTGGCGCGGGCCCGGACGGTCGGAGCAGGCGGACCCGCTCGGAGCCGGTTGGGAGCGACACCGGCCCGCGGTCTTCGGTGTGGCCTACCGGTTGCTGGGTAGCGTGGCCGATGCCGAGGACGTGACCCAGGACGTGTGGCTGCGGGCGGCCGGAGCGGATCTGCGGGACGTCGGTGATCTGCAGGCCTGGCTGGTGACGGTGGCCGCGCGACGGTCGTACGACATCCTCAAGAGTGCCCGTTACCGCCGGGAGACCTATGTCGGGCCGTGGCTGCCGGAGCCGCTGCTGACCGGGCCGGAGGCGTCGCTGCCGGTGCTCGTCGACGAGTCCGTCAGTTCGGCGATGTTGCTGATCATGGAGGAGCTGAGCCCGCCGGAGCGGGTGGCCTTCGTCCTGCACGATGTCTTCGGTCTCGAGTTCGGCCGGATCGCCGAAGTGTTGGACGTCTCCGTGCCGGGTGCCCGGCAGCTCGCCTCGCGGGCACGACGGCGGGTGGCCAACGCGAAGCGGTCCACGCCGCAGGCGTCGAAGGCGGAGCGCGAACGCGTCCTCACGGTCTTCCGTGCCGCCTACGAGGCCGGGGACCTGGCCGGCCTGGTCCGGCTCCTGCACCCGGACGCCGTCTACGTCACCGACGGCGGCGGCAAGGCCTCCGCGGCACGCAAGCTCATCCACGGCGGCGAGCGCGTCGCCGAGGTCATGGTGCGTACGGGACGCCAGTGGCGCCCGGGCCGCATCGAGTTCGCCGAGGTCGGCGGCGAGCTGGCCCTCGTGTTCCACCGGGAAGGCCGGGTCTTCTCCGTGGACACGGTGCAGATCACCGACGGTCTGATCAGCGCGTACCGCAGGGTGATCAATCCCGACAAGCTCGTGCGCGTCTGAGCTGTCACACCCGGAGGGGCTACCTCGTCTCCCTGATGAGAACGCGAAACGGGCGACGAAGGGATACGCGCAAGCCGGTGGGAGCACCCACCGAACGCTGTGTATCCACCTGCAGCCGCTGTGCGCCCTGCGCCAGCAGGTTACGGGCTCGAGTCGCCCCTCCCAGTAAGGATCTGGATGCAAACCATCACTGCGCGAGGCAGGAAGGCCGGTATCGCCGCAGGCCTTCTGGCTGTCGCCACGCTGACGGCGGCCACGGCCTGCTCTGGCTCCGACCGGCCCGCCCATGCCGAGGGTTCGAGCACGGGCGCGGCATCGGCGTCAGCGTCGGCGCGTCCGGCCGAGACCCTCAAGCCGCTGCTCCAGCAGGCCCTTCCGGATGTGAAGGGCAAGACGTTCACCTCGGCGGTCGTCGAGCTTCCGCCCAACGCGAGTGCGGCGCCGCATCGGCACGGTCAGGCGTTCGTGTACGCGTACGTGCTTGAAGGCACTGTGCGCAGCAAGCTCGACGACAAGCCGGTGACCACCTTCCACCGGGGTGAGAACTGGGTCGAGCAGCCGGGTACCGATCACGTTCTCACGGAGAACGCGAGCCAGACCGAGCCGGCCAGGCTGCTGGTCGTCTTCGTCTCCAACACCGGAGACAAGCTCAAGGTCGACGACCCGAGGCCGTAGCCCGGGGCACGCACTGATTGGCAACACGCTGCAGGCAGCACCGCGAGGCGCGCCCGAAGGGCGCGGCGCGGATTACCCGAACGGATCGAAGGAACCATGACTGAAGTTCAGCGAGTCAACATCGGCGAGCAGCATCCTGTCGCCTACAAGGCCCTGATCGCCCTGTCGTCGGAGGCGGACACTGCCGCTGCCGCGGCGGGCCTCGACCCGCTGTTGGTCGAGCTGCTGCGGATCCGCACCTCCCAGATCAACGGCTGCGCGTTCTGCCTGCGCATGCACACCCGCGACGCCCTCAAGAAGGGTGAAAACCCTGACCGGATCGCCGTGCTGCCCGCCTGGGCGGAGACCGGTTACTTCTCCGAGACCGACCGCGCCGCCCTGCGCCTGGCCGAGGCGATCACCCTCGTGGCGGACGAGCACGTCAGCGACGAGGACTTCCGCGCCGCTGCGGCTGTGCTCACCGCGGACCAGATCTCGGCGGTCGCCTGGCTGGTGACTGTGATGAACGCCTTCAACCGGGTGTCGATCACGAGCCGGTACCGGGTCGGTAACTGACCTTGACGGTGGCAACGGTGGTGGTACGGACTGCCGGGCCGCCGCCGTCGTGAGGGTACGTGGTGGATCGGTCGGGCAGTTGGTGCGAGCTGTCCGACTGGCCCGGCTCGCTCGTGAACGTTTCTTCGCGCCAGGCGCAGCGCTCCGTGCGGGGGCGCTGCGCCTGGCGACACTACCGGGCCCCTCGGTCGAGGTGGCGAGTGGCGTATAGCCCCCTCCCCTGCCGTCGGGCGCCTGCAGGGCCTGGTGGCCGGTCTTTCACGCTTGCAGGGTTGTTCGCATTCCGGTCAGCAGGGCGGTCAGGATGCGGGTGAGCTGCGGTCCGACATTGACCGCGGCGTGTGCGAGCTCGGGGTGCGTTTCGTAGAGATCCCTGAGTCGCGTGCCGGGTGCGGCCATCTGCCAGAGGGCTCCGGCCATGCTCGTCGCGGTGGCCACCACGTCGAGTGCCTGGAGTGCGGTGATCCCGAGGAGCCGGTGCAGAGCCTCGGCGATCGTGTCGACCTGGGCCAGCGCGATCGTCTTGAATTGGTAGGCGGCCTCGAGTGACACGTTGCGTTCCAGGTTCAAGGGTGCCTGTGCGAGCAGGTCGCAGAAGAACGGCCGGGAGGCCAGTGACTCGGCGATGGTGGCGGCGACAGTGCCGGCGTCGACGGTGTCGAGGTGTTCGAGGCGTGCGCGAACCGCTGTGGTCCACTCCCGCCACTCTTCGGCGGTCAGGGTCAGGTAGATCTGTTCGCGGGTCTCGAAGTAGCGCAGCATTGCGGACTTGTGCATGCCGACCGCCGCCGCGACGTCGGTCAGGGTGACCTCCCGGACGCTGCGTTCGGTGGCGAGTGCGCGTGCGGCGGCGAGGATGTCGCGTTCACGCAACCGCTTGGCCTCGGGGCTGCGCGCTCGTTGCCGAGGGGTGATCGCTGCCACTCCCACAATTTAACACAACCCAGTTGCCTAATTAGTGAAACCATGTTTCGCTACGAGTGTGGCAAAGACATGGTTCATCACCGGCTCGTCCCGCGGCTTCGGTCGCGCCCTGACCACCGCTGCCCTGGAGGTCGGCGACCAGGTCGTCGCGACCGCCCGTACGCCCGAGCAGCTCTCCGACCTGGTCGAGCAGCACGGCGATCGTGTGCTGCCGGTGGCTCTCGACGTCACCGACTCGGCCGCTGTCGCGGCGGCCTTCGACGCGGCGCTCAAGCGGTTCGGGCGGATCGACGTCGTGGTCAACAATGCCGGCTATGCGAACATCGCCCCCGTGGAAACCGGTTCCGAGGAGGACTTCCGCCGGCAGTTCGACACGAACTTCTGGGGCGTGTACCACGTGTCCAAGGCAGCGATTCCAGTGCTCAAGGAGCAGGGCGCCGGCACGATCGTGCAGTTCTCGTCATTGGGCGGACGGGTCGGAGGAAGCCCGGGCCTGGGCTCCTACCAGGCGGCCAAGTTCGCCGTCGACGGCCTCACCCGGGTGCTCGCGGCCGAGACGGCGCCGTTGGGCATCAAGACCCTCGTCGTCGAGCCCAGCGGGTTCGCCACCGACTGGGCGGGTTCGTCCATGCAGATGCATGAGGTTCCCCCGGAGTACGCGAGCACGGTGGGCCTGCGCGCCGACCGCAGCAACCCGGCGTTGACCGCCGGGGACCCGAAACGCGCCGCGGAGATCCTTGTCCGTGTGCTCAATCGCCACGATCTGCCGTCACACCTGCTCGTCGGCAAGTACGCGGCATCGGCGGCGCTGGACTACTCGCGGCGGCAGATCGCGGAGGCGAGCGCGTGGGAGCAAGTCAGCCGGTCCGCCGACTTCGACCAGCCGTACCCGGTCGACTTCCCGCCGGAGGAGCCGACGGCCCGTTGACCTTCCGTGGCCGCAGCGGTCCAGGCGGCCCGGCGGCGGGTCGCCGCCGGGCGCCCGCGATGGTGATCGCTCCCCCGGCCGCGGCGAAACGGCTCTCGCCACCGGCGGCCGGTGGGGCGCTGTTCGGTGTCGGTCCGGCGCGGTAGGTGATGTCGGCTTCCAGGACGAGACGCATCTGCTGTCAGCTCGGCTTGACGGCCTTGTCCCAGAGGCGTTGCAGGTGGTCGCAGATGGTGCGCGTGCCGAGCGCCGCGGGCGGGAACCCGGCGGCCCCCGGCCAGTGAGCTGGGGGCCGCCGGGCGGCGTGCGCCGGTCAGAGCCAGGGCACCTGCGGTGACGGGTAGTAGTCGACGTCTTGCAGTCGCCAGCGCGGCGCCTGCGCGCCGAGTCGGGTGCGGAACGACTCCCAGTCGTGGCTGGCTGCCGTGGACCAGCCGAGTTCGGCGATCGCGGGCAGCCGGGGGAAGGCCATGTACTCGATGTCGTCGATGCTGCGCAGGGTCTCCGACCACAGTGGCGCCTCGACGCCGAGGATCGCGTCCTCGCCGACGCCGGTGACGCGGTGGGCGGGGTCCCAGTCGTAGGCGTCGCGTACCTCGATGTAGGCGGCCCAGGACAGGCCGAGCGGGGTGTCGCGGTCGTACTTCATGTCGAGGTAGGCCTTGTTGGCCGGTGACATGACGACCTTGTTGCCGCGGGCGGCGGCCTCGGCGAGGTCGGTGTTGGTGGTGCCGGTGCCCCAGTACTGGGCGATGACGTCGGTGGCCGGGTCGACCTGCATGACCTCGTTCCAACCGTAGGCGCGCTTGCCGTACTTGTTGACCAGCGGCAGGACGCGCCGCATGAAGGTGGCGTAGTCCTCGTCGGTGGTGGCGTGGGCCTCGTCGCCGCCGATGTGCAGGTAGGGGCCGGGGGTGATCTCGGCGAGTTCGCGGATGACGTCCTCGACGAAGCGGTAGGTCAGCTCGTCGTCGATGCAGAGAGAGCTGTAGCCGACGGCGATGTCGGTGCGGGGTGGCGGTGCGACGCCGTCGCAGTTGAGTTCGGCGTAGGTGGACTGGGCGGCGTTGGTGTGCCCCGGCATGTCGATCTCGGGGACGATGGTGATGTGCCGGGCGGCGGCGTAGGCGGTGACGGCCCGGTAGTCGTCCTTGGTGAGGTACCCGGGGCCGACGCCGTCGACGCCGGTGCCGGGGCCGCCGCCGACGGTGGTGAGTTTCGGCCAGGAGTCGATCTGGATGCGCCAGCCCTGGTCGTCGCTGAGGTGCAGGTGCAGGTAGTTGATCTTGTACTGGCTGAGCAGGTCGATGTAGGTCTTGATCTCGCCGACGGTGTGGAAGTGCCGGGCCAGGTCGAGCATGGCGCCGCGGTAGGCGAAGCGGGGGTGGTCGATGATGCGTCCGCCGGGTACGGCCCAGGTGGTGCGTTGTCGTTGGGACGCCTCGATCTGGGCGGGGAGCAGTTGGCGCAGGGTCTGGGTTCCGGCGAAGAGGCCGGCGGCGGTGTTGGCGCGGATGGTGACGCGGTGGCGGGTGACGTCGAGCTGGTAGCCCTCCTGGCCGAGGCGGGTGCCGGCGCCGCCGATGAGCAGGGCGATTTCGGGCAGGGGGGTGGCGTGGACGGGGAGGACCGGCAAGG
>NZ_SMKG01000179.1 GCF_004348525.1 Micromonospora sp. 15K316
GCGTAACCCAACCCAACCCAACCCAACCTGCCCACCAGGGAGGCACGCATGAGCGAGCACGCCTACTCCACCGACAACCCCCAGGTCGTCACCGCCTACCGGGTCACCGTGGCCGCGTTCAACGACTGCGGCCGCCGAGCCCGGGAGAGCGCCGCCGCCATCGGCAAGAACAGCGGCCCGCTGATCGTGAACAGCCGGGTGTCCGCGCCCCGCGTCGTCGGCCTGTCCACCACCACCCCGAACGACCCGCCCGCCGGGTGGCGGTACTCCACCACCGAGCAGCACCTGGTGCCCCGCCGCGGCCAGGTGGGCGAGCCGGCCCGGCAGTGGCTGGACGCCCACCAGCCGCCGGATCTGCGGGCCACGTTGGAGCGGCACGGCCTGCCCCGCACGTGCAAGCCCGGCCCAGAGTTGCGCTGGTTCCTGGCGACGCCGGGGGTGTTCGAGCACGACGGCACGGTGTGGGCGCTGTACCCGAACGAGCCGGACGGCGAGTGCACGTGGACGACGCGGAAGCTGTCGGAGTTCCACGCCGCCCGGGAAGCGCTGGAGGCCGCCGAGCAGGACGCCCGCCCGGTGGTGCCGGCGTGACCCGACCCCTGACCACCGTCGACCGGGCGATCACCGTCCGGCAGCCGTACGGGCAGTGCATCGCCATCGGCCGGAAGACGGTCGAGAACCGCGGCCAGGGCACCGACTACCGGGGGCCGGTCGCCATCCACGCCGGTAAGCGCATCCAGCCCGGCGGCGACCGCGACCCCCGCGTCATCGACCTGTACGGGCGGGACGCCTCCACCGGCATGCCGCTCGGCGCGGTCGTCGCCGTCGCCAACCTGGTCGACTGCCACCAGATGCGCCGGGTTCCGGGCTCGCCGTCGGGGGCGTGCTGCCACCCGTGGGGTGATCCGGAGTACGTGACGAAGGTCGGCACGCTGCCCGCCTACCACCTGGTCCTGGCCGATGCGGTGCTCCTGCCGGAGCCGGTGCTGGTGCGTGGGGTGCTGTGGTTCCCGTGGCTGATGCCGGCCGCGGTCACCGAGAAGGTGCGCAGGCAGCTCGCGGCGGCGGTGACCCGCTGATGGCCCTTCACGTGGACAGGTCCGTGTTCGACTACTACCTGAGCACCCTGCCCGCCCCGGAGCGTGCGGTGTGGCTCAGCCGGGAGCGCGACCGCGAATGCATCGCCGCGATGCGGAACCGGATCGAGCGCAACCCCGTCCGCGGCGTCCTGTGGCGCCGCCCCTGGCGGTCGCGGACGCGGCCGAACTGGCGGTCACCGCGGGGTGTCCTCGCGTGGCTGCGAGCCGCCCACGACTGCTCCGACCCGGCGGTGGCCTGCTCCTGCGATGGCGGCTACCGGTTCCCCCGGCCGGTGACGGGGGTGACCCGCTGATGCCCTCGACCACCCGCCGCACCACCGCCACAGTGCCGCAGGCCCGCCGCGCCCCGGCCAGCACCGCCCGGAACCGGGAAGAGGACGAGCTGCTGGGCACGACCTTCGACCTGGCGCAGCGGCTCGGCCTGCTCGCCTACCACCCGCTGCCCGCGCAGATCCGGCCCGGCCGGTACGTCACGGCCGCGCAGGGCAGCGGGGCGAAGGGGTTCCTCGACGCCGTGTTCGCCGGCCCCGGCGGTCAGCTCTACCGGGAGTTCAAGGCCACCGACGGGTCGGTCACCCCTGAGCAGCAGCGGTGGATGGACATGCTCGACGCGGGCGGTGCCGACGTCGGTGTGTGGCGGCCCGTTGACCTCGTGTCCGGGCGGATCACCGCCGAGCTGAACAGCATCCGCCGCCCCCGCCGGCCGTTCGCCGACGTGGACGTGTTCCGGGCCGCCTTGGAGCAGATCCGCGACGCCAACCCGGAGGCGCTGTCCACGTCGGCGCTGCTCGCCTCCGTGCAGCAGCTCGCCGCCGACGCCCTCGCCGGCAACTACCACACCCTGGAGGTGACCCGTGGCTGAGAACACCGGGATCTCGTGGGCGGACAACACATTCAACCCCTGGTGGGGGTGCTCGAAGGTCAGCCCCGCGTGCCGGTTCTGCTACGCCAGCGCGAGCGACAAGCGGTGGGGCGGGAACCACTGGGGCCGCAACGTCAGCCGGAAGATGATGTCCGAGAAGTACTGGCAGACGCCGCACCGGTGGAACCGGGAGGCCCTGGCCGCCGGTAAGCCGCTGTTCGTGTTCTGCGCGTCGATGGCCGACGTGTTCGAGGACCACCCGGACGTGGTCGACGCCCGCCGCCGGCTGTGGGACGTGATCGAACAGACCCCCGCCCTGGTGTGGATGCTGCTGACGAAGCGGCCGGAGAACGTCGCCGGCATGGTGCCGTGGGGCAACCCGTGGCCCGGCAACGTATGGCTCGGTGTGAGCGCGGAGACGCAGCGGTTCGCCGACCAGCGCATCCCGACACTGCTGTCCCTGCCGGCCGCGGTGAAGTTCGTGTCCGCGGCGCCGCTGCTCGGCCCGGTCGACCTCGACCCCGGCTACTGCGACGCGCACGGCCGTTCCGAGGTCGTCACCGACGCCGACGGCCGCGAGTGGTGCGGGTACTGCGCCGCTGACGGGTTCACCGGGGAGCTGTCGTACGGGCACTGGCTGGACCCGCTCAACGGCGGCATCGACTGGGTGATCACAGAGGGCGAGTCCGGGCCGAAGGCGCGGCCGTCGCACCCGGACTGGTTCCGGTCGCTGCGTGACCAGTGCCAGGCCGCCGGGGTCGCCTACCAGCACAAGCAGAACGGCGAGTGGCACGAGCTGTACCCGGCCGACTGGCCGCTGGGGGACGCCTGGCAGAACCCGCAGCGGCACTGCTGGGTGGACCCAGTGGCCGGCAAGACGAAGCCGTTCGGCGAGTTCACCGGCCTCGGTGATGAGGGGTGGGCGCACGTCGCCCGGGTCGGCCTCAAGGCTGCCGGGCGGCTGCTCGACGGCGAACTGCACGACGCCCGTCCCGAGCCGATCGGGGTCCTGTCTTGATCCCCGGCACCACCTACCTGCTTGGCGGGGAGCCCGTCACCGCCCTCGTTGCGTGGCGGCAGCAGCGCGTCAGCGAACGCCTCGACAACGGCCCGCACCTGACCACCAAGACCACCACCCCCCGGAACGTGCTCATCCGCCGCGCCGACGGCTCGATGGACGTCCGCCCGTTCCGGGGGCTGCGCCGACCGAAAGCGAACGACTGATGGCCGCCCGATACCCCCAGGTCACCTGCCCCGGCTGCAACCTGCCGCGAAAGGTGGGCCCGTCCACCGAGCGGTTCATGCCGCACAACGACCCCAAGACCGGCGTGAAGTGCGCCAACTCCGGCCAGCCGGTGGACGTGTACGGCGTCAAGTGAGCCACCACCGCCCCCGCCTGGTCCGGCCCCTCATCGACCTCGGCCTCGGCCACGCCCACCAGTACGGCTACCGCCGCCCCAACCCACAACCCACCACAGGAGCAGATATGAGCCGATCCGCGTACGGCCTGACCAGCCAGGCTACCTCCGCCGACGACGTAGCCATCGACTGGCGGCACCGCTCCGCCTGCCGCGACGAGGACCCCGAGCTGTTCTTCCCGATCGGCACCTCCGGCCCGGCGCTAGAGCAGGTCGAGCAGGCCAAGGCTGTGTGCCGACGCTGCCCGGTCACCGACCAGTGCCTGGGCTGGGCCCTCGAATCCGGTCAGGACGCCGGGGTGTGGGGCGGCATGTCCGAGGAGGAACGCCGCGCCTTCAAGCGGCGCGGCGGCCTGCGCGTCCTGCGCACCCAAACCGCCTGACCACGAAAGGAGAAACACCATGGCAGGAGACACCACCATCACCGTCATCGGGAACCTCACCGATGACCCGGAGCTGCGGTTCACCCCCTCCGGCAAACCCGTCGCCAAGTGGCGGGTCGCCTCGACCCCCCGGTTCCTCGACCGCGCCTCCGGCGAGTGGAAGGACGGCGAGCCGCTGTTCCTCGCCTGCGTCTACTGGGGGCAGCCGGCCGAGTGCGTCGCCGAGTCGTTGCAGCGCGGCCACCGCGTCATCGTGACCGGCCGGCTGCGGCAGCGGTCCTACGAGACCCGGGAGGGCGAGAAGCGCACCGTGATCGAGCTGGAGGTGGACGAGGTCGGCCCGAGCCTGCGGTACGCGACAGCGAAGGTGCAGAAGATGAGCCGCGCGTCCAGCGGCGGCGGGACACCGCGGGGCGGCGCGAACGACGACCCGTGGGCGAGCCCCGCGCACGGCCACTCCGGCACCAGCGGCGGCAGCAGCTTCGACGAAGAGCCGCCGTTCTAGTGCGCGCCTGGGTGGAGATCCAAGCCTCCGTCAAGAACGGGTTCCGAACCGTCCTGCTTGGCACAGATGACTACCTCAGATACCGCCGGTTTGGTGCGCCGGCCTTGTCGATCGGCTCGCACGGCTACGTGCAGCTCTGGGACCGGCAGGCGAGGCGAATGATCCTGCTGCACCGCTGGATCCTGGGATTGCGAACGGGTGACGGCATGATCGGCGACCACCGGAACGCCGATCGCGCGGACAACCGTCGAGACAACCTGCGGGTCGTCAACTCCAGCGGATCGAGCCAGAACGTGGCGGGCCGAGGCCGCTCGCGTTACCGGGGCGTCTACCCGAGCCGGAGCGGCAGATGGTGCGCCAAGGTCAAGTTCCGCGGCGAGGTGCTCAACCTCGGCACGTATAGCAACGAGGAGGAAGCGGCGAAGGCCGCCGACGCCAAACGCCGCGAGCTGATGCCGTTCTACGTACCAGCCGCGGAGCGTGTGTCGTGACGGTCCGGATGCTCGCCGCGATCACCGCGTTCCTCGGCGCCGCTGTCGCGCTGACCGTCGCGTTCGCCGCCCAGAAGCTCACCGGGGTTGTCGCCTGGTCGTGGTGGGTGGTGGCGGCCCCGCTGCTCACCGTCGTCGCCGTGTTCGTCGCGCGGCTGGCGGCCGTGTTCATCACCGAGTTCCCGAAGGCGTGGAAGGAGACCACACGATGACCGTTCATATCCCCACGGGGGAGTTCACCGGGCTGCTGGAAGACGTGATGCCGTTCGCGTGCCCGGACCCGGAGCTGCCGCGCATCCACGCCGTGCGTATCGAGTACGACGGGGAGGCGCTGCACGCGATGGCAACCGACGACGTCCACGCTGGCGTGTCGACGTGGCACCCCGACGACCTGCCCGACGGGGAGGGCACGCAGGAGGGTCTGTTCGCTCGCCGCGGCGGCGCCGACAACCCGTGGCACATCGTCATCTCTCTCACCGACGCCGCTGACCTGGTGAAGAAGGTCAAGTTGAAGGAGAAGGACCGGTGGGTGCCGCTGGGCCTGGACTTCATCGAGGGTGTGACGGACGTGCACCGGCTGCGGGTGGCCCGTAACACCGACAGCGGCTACCCGGGGCTCACGGTGACGGTCCTGGACCGGGACGTCGAGTTCCCCAGCATCCGCGGCAGCCTCGACCGGGAGGTGACCGGCCGGCCGGTGACGGAGCTGGAGTTCAACCCGGTCCTCCTGGGTCACTTCGGACAGGTGCGGATGCGTGGCGACGCCATGAAGATCACGCCGACTGGTGAGCAGTCGATGGCGGTCGTGACCATCGGCGACCGGTTCGTCGGCGGGATCGTGCCCGTCCGCCGCTCGTCGCGTCGGCTTTCCTCGGTCGCCTGACCCCAACCCCCGCTATCAGAAGGAGCCGCCATGCCCATCATGTTCATCATCGCCCTGGTCTTCCTGGTCATCGCCGCCGTCGTCGCGCTGACCATCCCGCTCACCCGGGACAAGGGCCCACGGATCGCCGCCGCTGGCCTCGTCGCCTTCGTGGGCCTGCTGTTCACGCTGTTCGCGTCCATGAACACGGTACCGACCCGCAACGTCGGCATCGTCACCAGCTTCAACAAGCCCACGGGCGAGACGACCGGCCCGGGGCTGAAGTTCGTCGCTCCCTGGCAGAACGTGGACGACTGGGATGCGTCCCGCCAGGCGTACGACCACCGCAGCGAAAAGACCTGCGTGCAGGTGCGGATCGCCAGCCTCGCCAACGCCTGCGTTGAGGCGCTGGTGGAGTGGCACACGAAGCCGGGCCGCGCCCCGGAGCAGTGGGCCAGCTACAAGAAGGACTTCGGCACGTTCGTGGCCCGCCGTGTCGACCCGGCGTTCGCGGAGGCGTTCAACGAGGCGTTCGCCCCCCACGACCCGCTGAAGAACATCGACCAGCAGGGCAACCTCAACGTGCCGCTGGCGCCGTACGCGGAGGCGGTCAAGGCCGGCATCGTGACGCGCATCGGGGAGGACGTCGAGGTGCTGTCGGTCGTGGTGACGCGGGTCAACTACGACGAGAAGACGCAGGGCTACATCGAGGCGTTCCAGCAGGCGGTGTTGAAGGCCCGGACGCTGGAGAAGGAGAAGGCGAACGCGCTGATCCAAAAGCAGATCACGGAAACGAACGCGAAGGTCAGCGCGGTGACTCGCTGCCTGGAGATCGCCGACAAGCATGGGCGTGAGCCGGGGCTGTGCCTCGGTGGCGGCAACCCGGTTCAGGTGACGGGCGGCCGGTAGGCCCCGTGGAGGCTGGCGCGGCCCGTCGAGGGGGCGGGCCGCGCCGTCGGCAGGAGATCGAGCTGTGAGCGCGGTGGTAGATCGGCCGGTCGTGAAGGGTCGGCCGCCTGCTGGCTGGGTGCGTCGGCCGGCGCAGTCGCAGGGCTGCGGGGCGGGGGTGACGCCGTGCGGGCGGCCGGCTCGGCTGTACCCGTGCGGGTGGCGGTGCGAGGAGCATCCGCCGCCTGGGCGGGCGAGCGGGATACGGCCCGCGGGTGAGGTGCCCGGGGGTCTGGGTGGTATGCGGTGACGCGGCTACAGGTCGGTGGGGTCGCCGTCGAGCTTCCTGTAGCGGCGGTAGTCCTCGATCGGTACGACGACGGCTTTCGTGCGGCCGTACTTCGACATGGGGAAGTGCACGCCGTCGCGCTCGGCCTCGTCTACGAGGTTGCCGAGGTTCTTCCGGGCGTCCTCCAGCCGGACCGGCTTCACGGTTGCCATGGGCGCATCGTACAGCGGTCCTCCAGATTCTCCTTGCAGGAGACCTGCCGGCTCGACAGTCATGTGGATCTCCTTACTGTAGTTCGTAGATAAACCGTAAGGTTCACGGTAAGGTTTGGGTGGTCGGCGGTCAAACCAGCCGGCCCCGAATCACAAGCACCACTGAACGGAGCACCCCGTGACCGCTGCACAGCACACCTCGCAGCCCCAGGTGGCGACACCCACGGCCGCGTCCCGCTGCTGGCGGTGGTGCCGGTGACGACACGTTGGGAGGTGGAATCCGCCATTCGCGCCTCGAACATCGAGCCGCCGGGACGGCACATCGTGCTGACCCTGCTCACGCTGACCGTCGCGGCGACGGCCGAGATTCCACCGGCACACGCACCCACATTCACCGACATGGAGCGGGAGACGGGGCTTTCCCGGTCGGCGCTCACGGAGTGGATGAGGGCGCTCGCTGATGGCGGCTGGGTCGCCCGGGTGGCTTTCCCGGAGGAATCGCGGCCTGGTTTTCGGTTGTCAATTGGTGACCCGAATGCGGCCCGCGCCCCTCGTTCCAATCGCAAACCCCGATCGGCAAACCCCGATGCAGCATGCCGCCAGGCGGTACGCCCGGAGCTGGACAGCATACCGCCAGGCGGTATGGCGCATACCGCTGAGCGGTACGCCGACGTACCGCCAGGCGGTACGACCGAGGCGGGACACCTATTCCTGGACTCCCCTACGGGGAGTCAAACCCGTACCAACCCTGAACCCGCCCCGGCCTCCGGCCCGGCCGGACGCTCCTCGGCGAAGAAGCACGCCAGCAAAACCGAGGAGAAACCGCGCGAAGACGTCGAGCGGATCTGCAAATACCTCGCCGAGTGGATCATCCGTAACGGATCGCGGCAGCCCACCATTTCCAAGGAATGGCGTGACGAAGCCCGCCGCCTGATCGACCGCGACAAGCGGCCCGTCGAAGAGATCCGCGACGTCATCCGCTGGTGCCAACGCGACCCGTTCTGGCGGAAAAACATCCTCTCGATGCCGAAGTTCCGCCAGCAGTACGACCGGCTCCGCCTCGGCTGGGAGGACGACCCCGACAACACCCGCCGCAGCAGCGGCCCCACCAACCAGCCCTACCGCAACCAGAACGACGACGAATACACGAAATGGGTGAGCCAGTGAACGACCCCCGCAACCCGGATCCCGGGCCGGTGCACATCGCCGACGCGACGGCCGCCGCCGGCATCACCCCGGCCGGCCCCAAACCGCCGACGCCCATCGAGCCCGAACCGTTCGACCCAGTCGCGTTCCGCGTCCAGCAGGCAGCGGCCACGCTCGCCGCCCGCATCCCCCCACGGTTCCGCCTCGCCACCGCCGACCACCCGCAGGTCGCCGCCTGGGCGAGCCGCTTCCTCACCGACCGGCATGACTGCCCGTCGCTGGTCCTCGTCGGACCCACCGGCACCGGCAAAACCCACCTGTGCTGGGCGGCGGTCCGGCAGGTGGTCGAGGGTGCCGCCGCCCGCGGTGAGGGCCTGACGTGGGAGGCCACCACCCACCCCGACCTGAACGCGGCCCTGCGGCCCAATCCCACCGGGTCGCACGTCGGTGTCTTGGAGCGGTTCCAGCGGGCCGACCTCGTGTTCCTCGACGACCTCGGCGCTGGCAAGCAGACCGAGTGGACCGGCGACGGCCTTCACCGGCTGGTCGATTACCGCTGGTCGCATCAACTACCGACCATCTATTCAGCCAACGCGGTCGGTGACCCGCTGGTGGCCGCCGTCGGCGACCGAGTCGCCTCGCGGCTCGGCGACGCGATGAAGGTCGCCCTAGTCGGCGTGGACCGGCGCTGGAATCGGAGGGCCTCGTGACCGACCTGATGACCCGGCCACCGGCCGACACTGACCTGCCCGAGCCGCCCGACGACTACGACGCCCAACCGGCCCGCACCGCACCGCACAACGTGCAGGCCGAGCAGATTGTGTTGGGCGCAATGATGATGTCGCCGGAGGTCATCGCCGACATCGAGCGGATCGTCCGGCCAGGCGACTTCTACCGGCCCGCCCACCGGCTGATCTTCGAGGCGATCGTCGGGCTCGCCGCCCGCCGCGAACCCACCGACCCGTACGCGGTCGCCGAAGCCCTGGCCGACAACCTGTCCCGCGCTGGTGGGGCCCCGTACCTGCACACCTGCTACTCCCGGGTGCCCACCGCCGCCAACGGCCCCTGGTACGCGCGAGTGGTGCGGGAGAAGGCCGACCTGCGCCGCATCGGGGAGATCGCCACCTTCATCCAGCAGCGGGTGTACGAGACCGGCGCGGTACCGGCCGCGGACCTGGCCGAGCAGGTGCGGGAGCGGTTGAACGCGATCGAGGACGGCACCGTCGAGGGTGCCCGCCGCTGGTCGCAGATCATCCCCGACGTCATGAAGGCGATGGAAGCCGCCGCCGACCCGGAGCGCGACGACACCCCCCGCATCCCCACCGGGTTCGCCGACCTGGACCGGCTGCTCGGCGGCGGCTGGAAGGGCGGGCAGCTCATCGTGGTGGCCGCCCGCACCGGTGTCGGTAAGTCCGTGGCGACGCTCGGTTTCGCCCGCACTGCCGCCGTGGAGTGCGAGATCCCGTCGGCGATCGTGTCGCTGGAGATGGACGACGTGGAGATCGGCACCCGACTCCTGTCGTCCGGGGCGCAGGTGCCGCTGACCACGATCATCGGCGGGCTGCTCGGCGATACCGAACTCGGCCGGGTCGAGTGGTTCAAGCGGATCAGCGTCGACGCGCCGCTGTGGGTCGACGGCACGTCCTGCCACTCCCTGGCTGACATCCGGTCGCTGGCCCGCCGACTGGCCCGCCGACACGGGCTGCGGCTGCTGGTCGTGGACTACCTCCAGCTCGTCGAAACGACGAAGGGCTCGGAGAACCGGCAGCAAGCCGTCGCCGGTATCTCCCGCGGCCTGAAGCAGTTGGCGATGGAGCTTGGCATCACGGTGATCGCGGTCAGCCAACTCAACCGGGGGCCGGAGCAGCGCGTCGACAAGCGCCCCCTGCTGTCGGACCTGCGCGAGAGCGGCGCGATCGAGAACGACGCCGACGTGATCATCCTGCTGCACCGCGACGACTACTACGACAAGGAGTCCCCCCGGGCCGGGGAGGCGGACTTCATCGTCGCCAAACACCGCAACGGCCCCACCGACACGATCACCGTGGCCGCGCCGCTGCACCTGTCCCGGTTCACCGACATGGCGATCGTCTGATGTACGCCTGCGGAACGTGGCTGGCCCGGGACTTCCTGGTCCGTCGTGTGCGCGACGAGGGCGGCCGGTTCCTGTCCCCAACGGCCGCGCGGATGCCGGGCGGCCGTCTGGTCGAGCTGCCGGCCGCCTGCGACCACCCGGTCGAGGACTGCCCACCACACCACACCGTGCCGACTCCCGGCGCGGCGCCTGACCCAACCCCAACCCGTGAGGAGTCTGCCTGTGACCACTGACCTCGGCCCCGCCGCTACGCCGCGCCCCGTCGAGTCCCAGCACCAGCGGTTCGCAGCCGCCCGCAACGACCGGACGGTCACCGCCTACCTGCGCGAGTCGCCCACCGAGCCGCCCACCACCGACGACGACCCGGTGGCGCTGCTGACCGCCGAGAAGAAGCGGGTCAAGGCGCTGCACGAGCAGCTCGCCAACGCCCACGCCGCGGTACGGAGCATGGCGCAGACCATCGGGGACCTCGGAGCCCGCCTCGACGCCGCCGAGCAGTGGGAGCAGGTCGCCGCCAGGGCCGCCGAGCAGATCACCGCTGTGACCGAGCAGCGCGACAACCTCCGCCGCCGGCTCCTCGTCGCTGCGCCCGCCGCCGACCACGCCCACCGGGTGGTCCGCGCTATCCGCGAGGCCCGCAGCCACGGCTGCGGCCACCACTGCCTGGATGGCGGCTGCGGCTTCGACGTCGCCACGTTCGTGAACCGCGTGGACGAACTCTTGGAGGTGCCCGCACCGGAGGAGGTCGACCTGAGTGTTTGGCCCGACTGGGTGGTCGAGCTGGTCCGCGGACTCATCCGCTACGACGCCGAACACCCGAAGCTGTACCGGTACGTCCCCGGCGGCGAATACGGGGATGCGGAGTGCCCGTGCAGCCTGCTGAAGCTGGTGCCGGCCGACGTGCGCGCCCAGGCGGAGGCGGGCCGGTGAGCCAGTACTGGTCGTGGTCCCTCACCGCCGTCGGTGTCCTCGGCATCTACCTCGCCGGCCGCCGGTCCGCCGCCGGCTGGGGGGTCGGCGTCGCCGCGCAGGTCCTGTGGATCGCGTACGCGATTGCCACCCGCCAGTGGGGGTTCATCGCGTCCGCGCTGGCCTACAGCACCGTCTACGGCCGGAACTGGCTGGCCTGGCGGCGCGACACCTCCGCCCCGTCACCCTCCCCCAACCCGAACACGAAGGAGCCGTCGTGATCATCACCGTGACCCCGACCATCGGCGACGGCACCGTTGTCCGCTGGTACCCCGCCGACACCCACACCGACCTGATCCCCGCCACCATGCCCGCCGTCAGCGCCTCCCGTAACGGCGTGCTCGTCAACACCTACCTACACGCGGTGCCCGAGGAGGTGATGACGGCCGCCCACGAGGTGTGGGAACAACTCCGCCGCGACCACGACGCCGACGTCACCGCCCTCGCCACCCACCGCAAGGAACGGCTGTTCGGCACCTACGAGCCCGTCACGGCGAAGCAGTGGCTCGCCCGACCCGAAGCCGCGGCTGACCCCGCCCCCGAACCGGCCGACGGCACCCCGGGCTGGGATCCGTCGCATAACTGCTACTGCGGCGGCCCGGAGGAAATCTACCCACACCGGCGGGGCACCGGCCGCCACTGCCGGACGGCGGGCTGAGCGATGGCCGCCACCCCGCACTCCGCCCGCGTGTTCATCGCCGTCGACCCGCCCCAGGACTACGAAGAGTCCCTGGACATCCTCGGCGTCTACGGCTCCCTCGCCGCAGCGCAGACCGCCGTACGGCTGCACCGCGCCCGGCCCGGCAACCAGATCCGGTGGGCGTACGGGCGGCGCTCCGAAGTGCAGGAGTGGGTCGGCGACGAGCACCGCACCACCTGGGCCTTCCACCCGGACAGGGGGTGGAACACCCAGCCCGCCGCCCCGTAGCGC
>NZ_SMKG01000017.1 GCF_004348525.1 Micromonospora sp. 15K316
CACCCGGCCCGTCCCCTTCGACGGGCAGGTGAAGAAGGCGAGGTTGCCGCCGCGCAGGCCGCGAAGCTCCATGGCGAAGTCCACCAGGGACAGCGACTTGTCCACCGCCACCGCGCTCGCCGTGGCCTTGACGAAGGAGTTGAGCTTCCCGGGGTTCGCCAGGACACCGCCGGTGGCGGCCTTGTCCAGGATCGCCTTGATGACCTGCTGCTGGTGCCGGATGCGGGCGAAGTCGCCGTCGGCGAAGGCGTGCCGCTCGCGGGCGTAGTCGAGCGCCGCGGCGCCGTCCATGGTCTGCGGACCCTTGGCGAACGTCCGGCTACCGCTCAGCGAGTACTTCGTGGTGAAGCCCTTCTCGACATCGATCTCGATGCCACCCAGGGCGTCGACGATCTCCTTGAACCCGGCGAAGTCGACCATCGCGACGTGGTCGATGCGGACGGCGGTGAACTTCTCCACCGTCTGCACCATCAGCGGGACACCGCCCCAGGCGTACGCCGCGTTGATCTTCGCGTCGCGGCCGCCGTGCCCGTTCTTGGACTTCGGCACGGGCACCCAGGTGTCCCGTGGGATCGAGATGAGCTGCGCGCTCGACCGGTCCTTCGGCAGGTGGGCCAGGATGATGGTGTCGCTGCGGGAGCCACCGGTGTTCTCCGGGTCGCGGGAGTCGCTGCCCAGGATCATGATGTTCATCGCGCCCTTGGCCACCGGCTCGGGGCGTGACTCCACCGGTACGTCCTCGAACGCGTCGACCCGGCCGACGTCGGACTCCACGGAGCGCAGGTAGAGGCCGCCGGCGACCACCGCGCCGCCACCGAGCAGGAGGACCACCACCAGACTGATCAGGGCGATCCGCCGCCAGCGGCGCCGTCGGCGCGGCCGCTCCGAGCCGTCGGTCGGTTCCGGAGCGTGGGTCACCACCGAGGGCTCCGCGCCGAGATCCGTGGTCTGTTCATGTCGAGGCATGGCGCGATGCTACTGATTCAGGTAACGAGCCGTGCACCCTCGTCCGGCCATCGGGGTCAACCGGCCGGTCGGTTGCCGCTCACTCGATGAGCCCGTCTCCACCCCCGACCGTGCGGTGCGCGCGCGGCGTCGACGCGCTCACGCACCGGCAGGCGGTGCGGCCGGTGGACGGGCCCGATCGGAAGCGCGCTTTCCCAGCCATCGATCAGCATCGCCTGGTATCAAGACAGCCGTGGATGCAACGAAGCTCCGACGGGCCATCGCCCGTACCCCGCTCGCCCCGGTCGCGGCCTTCCCCAAGCGGCTGGCCCGGGTCGCCCGCCACGACGCCAAGGTGCTGCGCACCTCGGCCCGCTGGCTCGTCACCTCCCGAGAGCACCACAACTACACGTACGAGCTGACCAAGCTCAGCCGCCACCACCTCGCCTGGTTCGTCGGCGTCGTCTGCGACCGGCCGGTCGCGCAGGTGCGCCGCTACTTCGCCGAGATCGAGTCCGACGACGCGCTGCGCCGACACATCGAGCGGGCCACGGCCACCGCCGCCCGGCGTGGCCTCGCCGACAGACACGTGCGCTACGCCCGCCGCATCGGCTGGTACGCGATGGTCCGCGCGACCCGCCCCGCGCACGTCGTGGAGACCGGGGTGGACAAGGGGCTGGGCAGCTGCGTCCTGGCCTCGGCCCTGCTGCGCAACGCCGCCGAGGGCCACCCGGGTCGGCTGACCTCGCTCGACATCAACCCGGAGGCGGGCTACCTCGCCCGCACCGCGCCCTGGTCCGAAGTGGTCGACCTGGTGATCGGCGATTCGATCGCCTCGATCGCCGCGCTGGACCGGCCCGTCGACCTCTTCCTGCACGACAGCGACCACAGCCGCGCCCACGAGAAACGCGAGTTCGAGGAGGTGGAGGGGAGGCTCGCCCCCGGCGCGATCCTGCTCACCGACAACGTCACCAGCACCAACGTCCTCGCCGAGCACGCCGAACGCACCGGCCGCCGCTTCCTCGCCTACCGGGAGACGCCCGCCAACCACTGGTACCCCGGGGACGGCATCGGCGTGGCATGGTAGGCGGATGCGCCTGAGCGCCATCCACACCTACCCGGTCAAGGGCTGCCACCGGCTCGACCACGACGGCACGCAGGTGCAGCCGTGGGGGCTGGCCGGTGACCGGCGCTGGATGGTGGTGGACGCCGACGGCGTCGGCGTCACCCAGCGGGAGACCGAGCGCCTGGTCGGGTTGCACGCCACGCTCCGTGACGGCGCACTGCTGCTGCGGGCGGACGGGCGACCCGACCTGGCGGTGCCCGAGCCGGCCGGCGGCGAGCCCCTGCCCGTGCGTACGTTCCGCAGCCGGAAACTGCCCGTGCCGGCGCTGCCCGCCGGGCCGGCCGCGGACGACTGGCTCGGTGCCCTGCTCGGCCGCCCCGTGCGGCTGGTCTTCCTGGCCCGGCCCACCCGGCACCTCGCCGCCGACGCCCGGGGGCACGACACCGGTGACCAGGTCAGCTTCGCCGACGCCTACCCGCTGCTGCTGGCCAACGTCGCCTCGCTGACCGCGCTCAACGACTGGCTCGCCGAGGCCGGCGAGGAGCCGGTGCCGATGAGCCGCTTCCGGCCCAACCTGGTCGTCGACGGCGCACCGGCCTGGGCCGAGGACGACTGGGAGGGCCGCCCGCTGCGCATCGGCGAGGTGACGTTCCGCGCCGCCGGGCCGTGCGACCGGTGCGTGGTGACGACCATCGACCAGGAGACCGGGGTACGCGGCCGCGAGCCGCTGCGCACGCTCGGCCGGCACCGCAACGTGCGGCAGAAGCTCCTCTTCGGACTGCACCTCGTCCCCACCGGAACCGGCCCGCTGGCCGTCGGCGCGCCGCTGACGCTGCTGGACGGCTGACGGGCGCCGCCGCCGGCAGCCCGAGACGACTCAGGCCGGGCCGATGTGCGCCGCGAGGAGCCGCCAGTCGCCCTCGCCGTCGTAGACCCACGTCCGCGTGTACCGCAGCCGAGCCTCGAACGGCGAACCCCCGAACCTGCCCGCCACCCGCCCGACGAAGAACGTCACCCCGGTGAAACCCTCGACGAGCAGCTCCACCTGCTCCTCGACGAGCTCGTCGATCACCGACGTGCCGCTGTGGTGGGCGACGAGGTCGTCCTGCTTCGTGAACCTGCCGCCGTCCGGGCCGATGGCGATCAGGTGGTCGTCGAGCAGCTCGTCGAGCGCGACGACGTCCCCGGCCCGCTGCGCGGCCTGAAGTCGGCGCTCCGCGTCCAGCAGGGCCGCCTCGAGTTCGCTGTCCGGCACGGTGTCGCCCTCCTGACCTGCCCTCCGCCGACGTCCGGCGGGTCTGATTGTGGCAGGAGGCGGGTGGTCGGCGGGGCGGATCTACCGTCCGGCGTCCGACGCGGCGGCCGACAGGTCGAGCCACATGAGGACCTCGTCCCGGTCGTCGCCGGGCGCCACCCGCAGCGCCCGGGGCAGCCGGCCGATCTCCCGGTAGCCGAGCCGCCCGTAGAAGCGGTCGAGCCCGAGCCCGTCCCGCAGGGTCACGTGCAGCGCCTCGAAGCCCAGCGCCCGGCCGATCCGCTCGGCCTCCCGCATCAGCTCCGAGCCGTACCCCTTGCCCTGGGTGTCGGGGTGGACCATCACCCGCTTCAGCACACACCAGTGCGCCTTGAGCGCGAACCGGTTGTCGGTGAAGATCAGGGCGGCGACGAGCCGCTCACCCTCGTACCCGAGCAGCAGCCGGTCCGGCCCGTCGCTGATCCCGGCGAAGGTCGGGTCGGCGAGGGCGCGTACGTCGGCGGCGGTCACCGGCGGCACGAAGCCGACCGCCCCGCCGGCGTTGCTGACGTCCGCCCAGAGCAGCACGATCTGTTCGCGCAGCTCAGGCGTCAGCTCGGGGTTGAGGACGAAGCGCAGGCTCACACCAGCAATCCTCACCGGCCGACGTGCCGGGTGCCTCGCCTTCGTGATCATCGCGACATCGTTCGAGTGCGGGAGGGGGGTTTCGAACCCCCACGTCCTCTCGGACACAGGCTCCTAAGGCCTGCGCGTCTGCCGTTCCGCCACTCCCGCCGACGCGCTGAGTCTAGTGCGTCGCGCTGCGACGGTGCGCAGTCCCGCCCGCCGTAGCGGATTCGACACGTGATCACGCGCTCGCCTGCGGTGGCGTCTCTGATGAGGTCGGCGAGCTTACGCGGGCCGAGCTCCGGGTTCGCGAGGGCGTGACGCACGACGACGTCGTCGAAGGATGGGCGACGGCTCGGCTCAGCGGTGGGTGCCACGGTGCCGAGAGCGGCGAGCCGCGCTCGTATCGGACCACTCACGCGAGGTAGTGGCCCGATACGACATGTTCAGTCGAGGCCGAGGTCGCGGCGGAGCTTGGCGACGTGCCCGGTGGCCTTGACGTTGTAGAGCGCCCGCTCGATCTTCCCGTCGGGGTCGATGACGAAGGTGGAGCGGATCACGCCGGTCACGGTCTTGCCGTAGAGCTGCTTCTCGCCGTACGCGCCGTAGGCGGTCAGCACGCTCTTGTCGGTGTCGGCGACGAGCGGGAAGGTGATCGCGTCCCGCTCGCGGAACTTCGCCAGCTTCTCCGGCTTGTCCGGCGAGATGCCGACCACCTCGTAGCCGGCGGCCTGCAGGGAGGCGAGCGAGTCGCGGAAGTCACAGGCCTGCTTGGTGCAGCCGGGGGTCATCGCCGCCGGGTAGGCGTAGAGGATCACCCGGCGACCGCGGAGGTCGGCCAGGGAGAGCGTGTCGCCGGTGTCGGTGGGCAGGGTGAACTCGGGTGCCGGGTCACCGGGGGAGAGGCGGGAAGCGGTCATTGCCCGACCCTACCGCTGGTGGTGGCGGCCGGGTCGGCGCCGGCACGCGGCGCTCTGTTGATCAACACCGAGGCTTAATGCCAGCTCTTTGCAAGAGAAAGGTTCGGGAAATAGGCTGATCCAGCCGGCGAGGACGGGCCCGCCGACACGTGGGAGGTCGCGTGGAAACCCTGGCGATGCACATCTCGAACGGGATCATCAACGGTCCCGTGGCCGCGATATTCGCGGCACTCGCGCTGGCGACCCTGACCGTCTGCGTGCTGCGCGGGCGGCGGGACCTCGACGACCGCCTCGCCCCGATGGCCGGGCTGGTCGCCGCGTTCATCTTCGCCGTGCAGATGCTCAACTTCCCGATCTTCACCGCCGGCGTCAGCGGCCACCTGCTCGGCGGCGCGCTCGCCGCGATGCTGGTCGGCCCGTGGGTGGGTGCGCTCTGCGTGGCAGTGGTGCTGGTCGTGCAGGCGCTGGTCTTCGGTGACGGCGGGGTGGCGATGCTCGGTCTGAACATCACCAACATGGCGCTCATCGGCACCGCCGCCGGGTACCTGCTCATCGCGCTGCTGCTGCGGGTGCTGCCCCGCACGCCGGCCGGCCTGGCGGTGACCGCCTTCGTCTCCGCCCTGGTGAGCGTGGTGGTCGCGTCCCAGGGCTTCGTCCTGGAGTACTGGCTGGGCGGCACCACCGATCTCGGCAGCAACCTGGCGGGCCTGGCCGGCACGATGGCCGGCGCGCACCTGTTCATCGGCATCGGCGAGGGCCTGATCACCGCGACCACGGTGGTCACCGTCGCCAAGGTCCGTCCCGACCTCGTCTACGCGCTGCGCGGGCTGCGCCCCGCCGCCGCGCCCACCGTCCCGGCCGTCGGAGGTGTCCGGTGAGCAAGCGCCCCTGGGTCTTCATCGTCGGCGGCCTGCTGGTCGCCCTGGTACTGGCCGGCGTGGTCAGCAACTACGCCTCCTCCCACCCGGACGGGCTGGACTCGTCACTGCTCAAGGGCTGCACCGTCGACGCCGACGACAACATCGTCGGCGGCAGCTGCCCGGCCCAGCAGGCCAAGGATCACGAGCTGGCCGACAGCCCGCTGGCCGACTACGGCGTACGCGGCGTGGATAACGCCTTCCTCTCCACGGGCCTCTCCGGGGTGCTCGGCGTACTGCTGACCTTCGCCATCGGCGGCGGCGCCTTCTGGCTGCTGCGCCGACGCTCGTCCGGTGCCACGCCGGAGACCGACGGGGAGCCCGGCAGCGAGGCGACCGTCGAGGGCGCGGCGTCGACGCCAGCCGGCCGGAGCTGACGCGGTGGGGGCCGGTCACTCGCATGTGCTGTACCGCGAGAGCTCCTCGCCGGTGCACCGGCTTCCGCCCGAGGTCAAGATCGTGGCGATGGTGGTCTTCACCATCGCGGTGGTGGCCACCCCGCGCGAGGCGTTCTGGGCCTTCGGCGGGTACGCCCTGCTGGTGGCGGCGGTCGCGGCACTGGCCCGGGTCGGCCCGCGTTGGCTGCTCGGCCGGGCCCTGATCGAGCTGCCGTTCGTGCTCTTCGCGATCGCGCTGCCGTTCCTCGGGGCGGGCGAACGGATCACCGTCGCCGGGTTGCACCTCTCGGTGGACGGCCTCTACGGCAGCTGGAACATCCTGGCGAAGGGCACCCTCGGCGTCCTCGCGTCGCTGCTGCTCGCCGCGACCACCACCACCCGGGACCTGATCCTCGGCCTGGACCGGCTGCGCTGCCCGCAGCTGCTCACCCAGATCGCCAGCTTCATGCTGCGCTACCTCGACGTGCTGGTCGGCGAGGCACGGCGGATGCGGGTGGCCCGGATCTCCCGGGGCGACGACCCGCGCTTCCTCTGGCAGCTGCGCGGCTTCGCCGCCGGCATCGGCGCGCTCTTCCTGCGCGCGTTCGAGCGGGGCGAGCGGGTGTACCTGGCGATGCTCTCCCGCGGCTACTCGGGCCGGATGCCGGCGGTCTGGCAGGGGGCGGGCGCGGCCACCGCCGGGCAGTGGCTCGTCGCGGCCACCGTGCCGGTGCTCGCGGCCTCGATCGCGGCCACCGCCCTGGTGCTGGGATGATGGGCGCCGTGCAGCCGACACCCGCCAGCCTGGACGTCCACGGCGTCCGCTACGCGTACCCCGACGGGCACGTGGCCCTGCACGGGGTGGACCTCACCGTGCCGCGCGGCGAGCGGGTGGCCCTGCTCGGCCCGAACGGCGCCGGCAAGACCACGCTCGTGCTGCACCTGAACGGCATCCTCACCCCGACCGAGGGGAGCGTGAGCGTCGGCGGGCTGACCGTGACGCCGGACCGGGCGACCCTCGCCGAGGTGCGGCGTCGGGTCGGCATCGTCTTCCAGGACCCGGACGACCAGCTCTTCCTGCCCACCGTCGCCGAGGATGTGGCGTTCGGCCCGGCGAACCTGGGGCTGCGGGGGGCGGAGCTGGCCGCGCGGGTCGACGAGGCGCTCGCCGCGGTCGGCATGTCCGAGCATCGGGACCGCGCGCCGCACCACCTCTCGTTCGGGCAGCGCCGTCGGGTGGCGGTGGCCACCGTGCTCGCCATGCGCCCGGAGATCCTGGTGCTCGACGAGCCGTCGTCGAACCTCGACCCGGCGGCCCGGCGGGAGCTGGCCGAGATCCTCCGCGCGCTGCCGGTGACGATGCTCATGGTCACCCACGACCTGCCGTACGCCGCCGAGCTCTGCGATCGGGCGGTGATCCTCGACGGTGGGCGGATCGTCGCCGACGCCCCCACCGCCGACCTGCTCGCCGACGCCGACCGGCTGGCGCGGCACCGCCTGGAGCTGCCCTACGGCTTCGACCCGCGGGCGGCCGCCCGCTCCTGACCTTCGGCGCCGGTCGCCGCCCGTCCCGTGGTGGCGTCCGGACCGGTGACGGCCGCCTCCGGCGCGGTGGCGTCCTCCGCCGCCCCGACCGGGTCCGTCGCCCCGTCGGGCCGGGCCGTGGGGGTGCGTGCGGCGTGCAGGCGCAGCGCCCCGGCGGCCGTCGCGCCCACACCGGAGATCAGTACGGCCGCGACGAGCACCCGCGCCCACGTGGCCGACCAGGGGGCCGGGGCGACCGCGCGGGCGAAGACGGTGGCGTTCGCCGCCCCGGCGAAGAGCGCCAGGCAGGCGCCGGCCAGCGCCACGACGAAGTCGGCGGCGGGGCGGCGGGCCAGGGCGTACGCGCCGGCCGCGATCGCGCCGAGCCCGGTGAGCAGCGCCCAGAGCTGCCCGGTGAGCAGCCCGAGCAGCAGCCCGCCGAACCCCTCCGTGCCGGCGTCCAGGGCACGACCCACGGTGTACGCCACGGCGGCTGTCCCGCCGGCGGTCAGCAGCGCGCCCAGACCGGCGATCGCCCGTCCGCCCGGTACGGAGGCCGGCGCGAGCAGCCCGAGCGCGCCGACCGCGAGCAGGCCGACGATCGTCACGGCCCACCAGGTGTACGCGTCGGGCGGTGGTATCCAGTCGAGCGTGCCGTGGATCTCCATCGGCTCCGCGCCGTCGCGCAGCGGCACCGACCAGTCCCGGACCCGGTGCTCCCGGTCCGGGGCGGCCAGGGCGGCGGCCGGCGGCGCGGCTTCCCGGTAGAGGGCCCGCTGGTCGTGCCAGCGCACGCTCGGCCCGTCGGCCACCCGCCGCCACGACGGCTCGGCAGCCGGGTCGGCCTCCGGTGGGAGCCTGGTCTCTCCGTTGATGGTGCGGTTGAGGTAGGTAGCGGGGGAGTGGACGTTCTCGAAGACACCGTCGGGACCGACGCGCAGGTAGGGCTCGCCGGAGTAGCCGATCACCTCGACGGGTCGGCCGGTGCGGTTGGTCAGTTCGAGGCGTGCACCCGCCTCGACCGCCCGGATCTCCAGCCCGTCGCGGGCCGGGGTGATGCCGGTGACGGTGGTCCGGTAGTCGGTGCCGTCGGGGGCGTCGGCGCCGTGCGCGGCGGCCGGGGCGGCGGTGGCGACCGTCGCGGTGAGGGCGGCGGCGGCGACCAGGCCGGCGCGCGTCAGCAGACTCCGGATCACTTGCCGGCCGCCTCCACGGCCGCCCGGATCCCTTCGGGGCTGCGGTCGTCGACCTGCTGCCCGTCGATGATCACGGTGGGCGTGCCGGTGACGTTGTTGCGACTCGCCGTGTCGGTGACGTGCTCGGTCCAGGCCTTGAAGGTGCCGTCCCGGACGCAGGAGCCGAAGTCGTCGCGGTTCAGCCCGACGCCCGCGCCGATGTCGATCAGCTCGTCGTCGGTGAGTCCGGCGCTGCCCTCCGGCGGCTGCCGCTGGTAGAGCGCCTTGGCGTACTCGGCGAATTTGCCCTCGTCGGCGGCGCAGCCGGAGGCGGCGGAGGAGCGGGTGGAGTACTCGGTGGTGGAGAAGCGGTTGAGGTACGCCACCGGGTGGTAGACGGCGCGGATCCGGCCCTCGCTGATCAGCTGGTCGACGGTGCCGCCCGTGGTGTCCTGGAACTGCTTGCAGACCGGGCAGAGGAAGTCCTCGTAGATGTCGACGGTCACCGGGCCGGAGCCGACCACCACGCCGGTGCCGCCCTCGGCCGTGTTCTTCGGCGCGGTGAACTCGTCGGACTTCTGGCTGGACCAGACGCCCCAGCCGATCAGCCCTGCGATGAGCACGACGGCCACCGCGGTCACCGAGACCCACATCGTCCGCCGGCGTCGACGTTCGCGGGCGAGCTGCTGCCGTACGACCTTGGCCGCGCCCTTCTGTCCCTTACGACTACTCATCATCGTCCTCCACGACGGGTTCTCCCGTCAGCCAGCCGTCCACCGAGACGGGCGTACGGGGCCAGATCAGCAGGAATCCCGCCATCACCAGGAATCCCAGGTCCCGAAGGATCTCCGGGAGGTAGCTCGGCGCCTGTCCCTCGGCGAGCTGCCCGCCGCTGCCGAAGCATCCGCAGTCGATGGCGAGCCCCCGGACCCAGGCCGACGCGATGCCGGTGATGAAGATCACCAGAAGGGCGGCGGAGATTCCCGCGGTGAGCCGGGTCGCCAGCCCGAGCAGCAGGAGCACGCCCAGGGCCAGCTCGACGAAGGGCAGCGCGGCGCCGACCACTGTCGCCACGTCGTACGGCAGGACCTGGTAGGCGTTCACCGCCCGGCCGGCGGCGGCGAGGTCGTCGACCTTCGACGCGCCGGCGAGCAGCCACACTGCGGCCAGGCCGAGGCGAGCGGCCGTGCCGAGCCAGGGCCGGACGGCGGGCCACCGCAGGGCCCGGGTGCGCGGTGCTGTCACGGTCATTAGTCGTC
The DNA here is from genome assembly GCF_004348525.1 of Micromonospora sp. 15K316. Taxonomy (GTDB): domain Bacteria; phylum Actinomycetota; class Actinomycetes; order Mycobacteriales; family Micromonosporaceae; genus Micromonospora. The sequence continues at coordinate 10,045 of NZ_SMKG01000017.1, forward strand.
CCGCCTCCACCGGAAGTTCCGCCCGGTCAGCCGGCCAGGGCGTCGCCGACCGCCTCGACCAGGTCGTCACGGGCCCGGGCCACCCGGGAGCGGATGGTGCCGACCGGCACCCCCTCCACGGCGGCGGCCTCGGCGTAGGAGAGGCCGAGCAACTGGGTGAGCACGAACGCGCTCCGCCGTTCGGCGGGCAGCCGGCGCACCAGGTCCGCCGCGCCGAGCTGCCCCGCCGGATCCGGGTAGGGCCGGTCGGTGTGCGCGTTCGCGGTCAGCCGGGCATCGAGGCGACGGCGGCGCACCACCGCGCGCAGGTGGTCGGCGCAGGTCCGGCGGGCGATGCCGAGCAGCCAGGTGCGGGCGCTGGAGCGCCCCTCGAACGCGGGCAACGCCCGGAACGCCCGCAGGTAGGTCTCCTGGGCCAGGTCGTCCGCGCTCTCCGGGTCCACCAGCGCCGCCGCGAACCGCCACACCTCCACCTGGGTGAGCCGGACGAACGCGGCCTGGGCGGCCGGGTCGCCGCCGCGCGCGGCGAGCGCGCACTCGGTCGCCGGATCCCGGCCAGCGCCGGCCGGTTCGGCGGGGCCGGCGGAGGCGTCGCGCGGGGCGGGGATCACGACAACCCAGGTTACGCGGCACGTGACGGGCGGCGGGCGTGCTTGGACTCATCCATGGCCTGCACCACGTCGGGAACTTTCTCCGGGTTCTGGCCGACTACCCGCTCATGACATGCGACCACGCGCGCGCGGCGCTGTCGGCACGGCCGGGCGGGGAGGAACCGCCGGCGGCGCCGGCGGAGCGGGACGCGCACCTGCCGGAGTGCGGGGGCTGCCGGGCCCGGCGGGCCCGCTCTTCGGGGCGCGGGTGATGCGGGGTGGCCGCCGACCGCCGAGATCGGCGAGCATGGCCGGCATGATCCCCGCCCCTCGCCGCTGGTTCGCCCGGTTCTGCGCCGCCGCCGGGCTGCTCGTCGCCGTCGTCGCCCTCCTGATCGCCCCGGCCACCCCCGCGAGTGCGCACGCGGTGCTGACCAGCTCCTCTCCCGCCGCGTCGGCCGTGGTGCCGACCGGGCCGTCGGAGGTGGTGCTCACCTTCAGCGAGTCGGTGCGGAAGGTGCCCGACAAGATCCGAGTGATCGCGCCGGACGGCTCCCGTGCCGATCGCGGCGAGCCCACCTTCGCGGGCGCCGTGGTGAAGATCCCGGTCGACCCGGCCGGTGAGAACGGCACCTACCTCGTCAGCTACCGGGTGATCTCGGCCGACAGCCATCCGGTCTCCGGCGCGTTCACCTACTCCGTCGGCGCCCCGTCGCCACCCCCGGTGGACAGCGGCGACACCAGCCGGGCGAACCCGGTCGTCGAGAACGCGGTGAAGGTCGCCAAGTTCTTCGGCTACGCCGGTCTCGCGCTGCTGATCGGGCCGGCGCTGGTGCTCGCCGCGCTCTGGCCGCGCCGCCTCGACCGGCGCGGTCCGGCCCGGCTGGCCTGGACCGGTCTCGGTCTGGTCGCCCTCGCCACCGTCGCCGACCTGTGGTTGCAGGTGCCGTACACCGCCGGTGGTGGGCTCTTCGACGTCACCGGTGAAGGCATCAGCAGCGTGCTGGGCAGCACCTTCGGCGCGGTGCACCTGGTCCGCCTCGGCCTGCTCGCGGCGGCCGCCTTCCTGCTCCGTCCGCTGCTCGCCGGGCCGGCCGGTCGCGCCGACGCGATCATCCTGGCGGTGCTCGGTGTGGCCGGTCTGGTGACCTGGCCGCTGGCCGGGCACCCGGCGGCCTCGCCAGCCCCGGCCGTGTCGGTGGTCGTCGACACCGTGCACCTGGGCAGCATGGCGGTCTGGCTCGGCGGGCTGCTGATGCTCGCCGTCTTCCTGCTGCGCCGCGGCGACGAGCGGGAACTCGGCGCGATCATGCCGATCTGGTCCCGCTGGGCCGCGCTGGCCGTCTCCGCGCTGCTGCTCGCCGGCGTCGTGCAGGGTCTGATCGAGGTGGCCACGCCGAGCGCCCTGATCAACACCACCTACGGCCAGCTGCTGCTCGTCAAGATCGGGCTGTTCGTACTGGTCATGGGGGTGGCGGCGTACTCGCGGCAGATGGTGCGCCGGCGGATCGCCGAGCAGCGGCCGGGGGCGGTGCGCCGGGCCGTCTGGGTGGAGCTGGCCATCACGGCGGTGGTGCTCGGCGTGACCGCGACGCTGGTGCAGACCCCGCCGGCCCGTACCGCCGCCGAGACGGCCGGGGCCGAGGCCGGCTACTTCAGCAGCACCCTCACCAGCACGCTGCTCAACATCCAGGTCGAGCTGGATCCGGCCGAGCGCGGCAACAACAGCATGCACCTCTACGCGTACACCAAGGACAACCGGCCACAGCCGGTGGTGGAGTGGAAGGCCACCGCCGCCCTGCCGTCGGCCGGGATCGAGCCGATCGAGATCCCGCTCCTGCCGCTGAGCGACAACCACGCCACCGGCGAGATCAACCTTCCCGCGTCCGGGGACTGGCAGCTGAAGCTGACCGCCCGGACCTCCGACATCGACCAGGCGACGGTGACCGCCACCGTGCCGATCCGTTAGAGAGAGGTTCCGATCCCATGACCCGTACCCGCCGTTCTCTGGCCGGCGCCGCGGCCCTGGCCGTCGGTGTCGTCGCCACCGCCGTGCTCGGCTTCGCGGCGCCCGCGTCGGCGCACGTCACGGTGAACCCGAAGGAGGCGACCCAGGGCGGCTACGGCCGGATCGCGTTCCGGGTGCCGAACGAGAGCGACACCGCCTCCACGGTGAAGCTCGAGGTGACACTGCCGGAGAACGCGCCGGTCGGGTCGGTCTCCACGATGCCGGTGCCGGGTTGGACGGTGGCGGTGGAGAAGCGGAAGGTGGACCCGCCGCTGGAGGTGCACGGCAGCCAGATCACCGAGGCGGTGTCGAAGCTGACCTGGACGGCGGCGGCCGACGCCGGGGTCAAGCCGGGACAGTTCCAGGAGTTCCCGGTCTCCCTCGGGCCGCTGCCACAGGTCGACAAGATGATCTTCAAGACGCTGCAGACGTACTCGGACGGCAACATCTCGCGGTGGATCGAGGAACCGACGCCGGGCGCGGAGGAGCCGGAGCACCCCGCGCCGGTGCTCACCCTGGCCGCCGCGTCCGAATCCGCCTCCGCGTCGGCGGCGCCGGTCGCGAACAACGCGCAGGCCGCCGGTGGCGACGGTGACGAGGACGAGGGGAACGGGCTCGCCACCGGGCTGGGCATCGCCGGACTGGTCGCCGGGCTCGCCGGCCTGGTGCTCGGTGGGCTCGCGTTCAGCCGTAGCCGTCAGGAGCCGGCCGCGAAGGCCTGACCCGTACCGCGTCGCGCGGGCCCGCCGGAGATCCGGCGGGCCCGCACGCTTTCCGCCGATCGCGTGCCGTGGATATCCCCTGATCGGCGCGTCGACGTCGGTAAGGTCGACCGGGTGTCTGGCTACGGAGGGGGACGGAACGGATGCGGTTCGTGCGCGCGTTCGCCGGAATGCTGCTGCTGATCATCGGTTTGCCGGCGTTGCTCGCCGGCGGCGCGCTCTGGCAGGTGACCCGGCACGCCGACCCGAGCGGCGCGTTCACCGCCCGCGTCGAGACCGTGCAGACGCCCGGCCACGCGGTCGTCGTGGCCGACCTGGACCGCCTGCTGCGGCAGGAAGCCCCGTTCACCCGGTTCGGGCAGGCGCGGCTGCGCCTCGAGGCCCGGACGCCGGACGGCCCGGCGCTGCTCGGTCTGGCTCCGGCCGACGAGGTGCGGCGCTGGTTGGAGCCCGTACCGCACGCCACGGTGCGCCGCGTGGCGCTGGCCCGCGGCCCGCTGCCGGTCCGGCTCGAGCCGGCGGGCGCGTCGCCGGCCGCCGGCGACGCGCGGACCGTGCCCGTCGGGCACCCCGCCTGGGTACGGGAGGGCGTCGGAGAGTTGGCGTGGACCGCGGACGAGCTGGCGGACGGCCCGCTGAGCCTGGTGGTGATGCGCCCGGACGGCCGCGCGGACCTGGCCCTGGACCTGCGCGTCGAACTGGATCTCGGCTGGACGGCCCCGGCGATGTGGGGTCTGCTGGCCGGCGGAGTGCTGCTGGTGACGTTCGCCGTGCTGCTGCTGTTCCGCCCGGTGCGGCCCCGGGAGGTGGTCTTCGTGGTCGAACCGGATCAGGTCCCGGTGCTCGCCGGCCGTCTCGGCGTCACCTCGCTCAGTGGACTGGGTGCCCAGCCGACCGGCGGCGAGGATCGGATGGCCCGGGTGCAGCGGCAACTCGTCGCGGTCGGTTCCGGTGCCGTCGCGCGGTCCGCGATCGGCGCGCTGCCCGCCCACCGACCGGCCAGCCTCGCGGACGTCGTCGAGACCGGGCGTCCCGGCGATGCGGGCGGCGGCTCCCACTTGGCGGCTGCCGGCGCACGCTCGTCGACCGCGACCGCCGAGCGCCCGCCGACGGTGGCGCTCACCCTCGCCTGGCCGCCCGGGCAGCCGGAGGGCACGGTCCGGCCGGTGCCGATGTCGGGCCGGGAGCCGGCCGGAGGGTCGACGGAGGACGTCGGTCAGCGGACCTGAGCGCCGCCCGCCGACGGTGCTGTGCACCCGATCGGGTGGGCTGCGACAGGGGCTCGCCGGGGAAAGGCTCCGGACGACGAGTGGCCCTCCGCGCTGCCGACGCGGAGGGCCACTCGCACCGGGGGATCGGTGCCGCTACCCGAGTTGTCCGTGAGGTAGTTGAGGTCAGATTAGCGCCGATGGTCGCTACTCGGGGCCTCTGTCCATTTGGTGCAATTTCTCGGGCGCGGCGACGGGCCGGGACGTCTCCGGTCGCGGCACGTACGGCCGGGCCGGCAGGGTGACCAGCAGCAGCAGGCTGAGCAGCACATACGTGTTGCGGATCAGGAACTGCCCCGGGGTGTCCGTGACGACCGGCTCGACGCCCCAGTCGTAGAACGTGACGACGCCATAGACGATCACGGCGGTGGTGGCGATCGCCAGCGTCGCCAGCCAGCGCCGTCGACCGGCGCTGTCGGCCGAACCGGTGGTGGCGGGATCGTCAACGCGCGACGGGCGGCCGCCCAGCGCCGCGTTGGCGAGGACCACCACGGCCGGAATGAACCAGTAGAGGTGGTGGGTCCAGGTGATCGGGCTGACCAGCCCCCCGACCAGCCCGGTCAGCGTCAGGCCGGCGAGGTGGTCGCCCATCCGCGCCGCCCGGGCCGCCCGCCACAGCCCGTACCCGGCCACCACCGCGACCAGCAGCAGCCAGAGCAGCCGGTCCGGCTTCTCCGGCGCGGTGAAGCGACTGAGCAGCCCGAAGAGCGACTGGTTGCCGGTGTAGTCGGTGCGGCCCACCCGGTCGGTCGCCCAGAGCTCGTGCGTCCAGAACCGCCACGAGTCGTTCGGCGCGACGGCCGCCGCGAGCAGCGTCGCCGCCGCCGCGGTGGCGCTGGCCACCGCCGCCGCCCACCACCGCCGGCAGGCGAGCAGGTAGACGATGAAGATGCCGGGAAAGAGCTTCAGCGCCGTCGCCAGCCCCACGCCGACCCCGGCCCACCGCCGACCCTGCGGTACGGCGAAGAGCAGGTCGGCGAGGATCAGGACGACCAGCAGCATGTTGATCTGGCCGAAGGTGATGGTCTCGCGGGTGCTCTCCACGGCCAGCACCAGCAGCACCGCCACCGTGACGACGAACACCCGGGGCAGACCGTGCCGGGCGATCACCGGACGGACCAGCCAGCGGGTGGTCGCCACCACCCCGAGCACGGTGAGGATCGTGAAGATCGTGATGGTGGCGCCGAGCGGGATCAGCGCGAACGGCCGCAGCAGCAGCGCGCTGAACGGCGGGTAGGTGAAGTAGAGCTCGCCCTGGACCCGGTCCGGCTGGGCGTAGTCGTAGAGCGGATTACCCGCCCCCCACCACCGCATCGCCCGCATGTAGATCTTCAGGTCGAAGAAGTCGTGCACCCGTCCCGGCAGGTAGAGCGCCGGCAGTACGGCGGCCAGCGCGACGACCGTCACGAGGCGGCGGACCGTACGGCCACCGGGGTCGTCGTCGGTGACGGCGGGCGGTGCGACGGATTCGGGTGGCACGGGGAAACCCTAGCGGGCTGCTCCCCGTGGAGCCCGCATCCGTGCCCCGTGGGCTGCGCGTAGTCTGTGCCGGTGGCTGATCTTCTCGTCTGGATCGACTGTGAGATGACCGGGTTGGACCTCGGCAGGGACAAGCTGATCGAGGTGGCGGCGCTGGTCACCGACCCCGATCTGAACGTCCTCGGTGACGGCGTCGACGTGGTGATCCACGCGGACGACGCGGCGCTGGACGCGATGCCGGAGATCGTCCGCACGATGCACGCCAAGTCCGGGCTGACCGAGGAGGTCCGCCGCTCCACGGTCAGCCTGACCGAGGCGGAGGACATGGTGCTCGACTACGTCAGCAGCTACGTGAAGGACCCGCGTACCGCCCCGCTCTGCGGCAACTCGATCGCCACCGACCGGGGCTTCATCGCCCGGGACATGCCCCGGCTCGACAACCACCTGCACTACCGGATGATCGACGTCTCCTCGATCAAGGAACTCTGCCGCCGGTGGTACCCGCGGGTGTACTTCGGCCAGCCGGCCAAGGGGCTGGCGCACCGGGCGCTGGCGGACGTCCGGGAGAGCATCCGGGAGCTGGAGTACTACCGGCGGACGGTCTTCGTGCCGCTGCCCGGCCCCGACGTCGAGAGCGCCAAGGCGATCGCCGCGCAGCTCTGAGCCCTGCTCGGGACACCCGCCGGTAGCGCCGGGGCGTCCGGTGCAACCCGCTGGACGCGGTCGCCGGGTGGGAGGCTATTATTGGTCCGCGCCCGCTCGGGGCGGTAAACCGGGCGCGGAGGCATGGTGGCTGTAGCTCAGTTGGCAGAGCACCGGGTTGTGGTCCCGGTTGTCGTGGGTTCAATTCCCATCAGTCACCCCAGTGCGTGACTCAGGCCCCCTCTTCGGAGGGGGCCTGCCGCGTTGTAGGGGTCAGTTGATCGACTCGACATCCCTGATCTCGGGGTGTCCCGACGCTGGGTTACCGCGACTTCAGTGAAGGCGAGTCGATCTCGACTGCCCCGGCGAGGCGTGCCGCCAGGACGAGTGGGCACAGAAGGGTTATCGGTCTCCGAATTACCGCGCCCCCAGGGACCGGCCGCAGCCTGCGGCCGCCGACCGGAAGGAGAAGGCCGTGGAGAAGCTTCAGTGGCGAACGCTGCGCTGCGACAACAGCGGACCCAACTGCCCCGAGATCGCCGAACGGGACAACCAGGTGTTCCTGCGCAGCAGCAAGCGACCTGAGCACGTCGCCGTCCTCGACGCCGCCGAGTTCGACACGCTCAAGCGGAAGATCCTGGACGGGAAGATCTGACGTCACCCTGTCGGGGCCGGCACCGCCGGCGGGGTCGACCCCGGCGGCCGTCCCGGGTCGCTCCGTCGCGCGGCGCCACCGGTGGACGCTCGTTCCGAGCCCCCGCGAACGCGAACGCCCCCTCCGTGTGGAGGGGGCGTTCGTCGTCTCTGCTCGGCGTCAGTTCGCCGTCGGGGTGACGTCCGGGTCGGGCGTCGCGTCGGTCGACGGCTGCGTCGGCGGCTCGTACGGGATCGCGCTGCCCTTGACGTACTCGCTCCAGCTCATGTTCCAGTCGGTCCAGCCGTTGCCGTTCTGGAGCTTGCGCTCGGTGCCCTTCACCGTGATCGGGTCACCGATGCGGGTGTTGGTGAAGAGCCACGCGCCCATGGCCATCGACACGTTCACGCATCCGTGCGACACGTTCACGCTGCCCTGCTGCCCTTCCGACCAGGGCGCGGCGTGGATGAACTCGCCACCCCAGGTGAGCCGCTGGGCGTAGTCGATCTTCGTGCGGTAGCCCTCCTCGGGCCCGAGCTCCTCGAAGGTGTCGAAGACCGTCTTGCGCAGCTTCTCGATGACCACCATCGTGCCGCTCGACGACGGGGTGCTCTTCTTGCCGAGGCTGACCGGGATCGTCTTGATGACCTTGCCGTCGCGGGTGACGGTCATCCGCTTGGTCTTGTTGTCCACCGTCATGATCAGTGCGGGGCCGATGTTGATGTCGACGGTGAGGTCGGCCCGCCCGTACCAGCCGTCGGCCATCGGCAGACCGCCGGCCTGCACGCGGTAGGAGACCTTGCTGTTGGCCTTCCAGAACTGCTTCGGCCGGTAGCGGATCTCGGTGGGGCTCACCCAGTGCCAGATGCCCTCCTGCGCCGGCACCGAGGTCACCGTCATCCGGCGCTGCACGTCGTCGCGGTAGTCCTCCGGAATCGCCCGGCTGAACTTGACGATCAGCGGCATGCCGACGCCGACGGTCTGGCCGTCGCCGAGGAAACTGCTCACCCGGATCTGCTGGTCGGGCTTCGCCATGGTGGTGAAGTTGCTGGTCGCGGTCGCGGGACGGCCGTCGTCGCCGGTCGCGGTCACGGTCGCGGTGTACGTCTCGCCGTACTTGAGCGCGCCGGACGGGAGCCAACTCTTGCCATCCGTGGCGAGCTTGCCCTTGACCGTCTCGCCCGCGGAGTCCTTGAGTTCGACAGTCGTCTCCACGGCCTCGGTGGTGCTGAAGGTGATGGCGGTGGAGGCGGGCACGTCCTTGGCGTCGGCCTTCGGCTCGCTGATGGTGGCCGCCGCCTTCGGGGCGGGAGTCTCGGCGCCGCCCTGCCACGACGACGGCTTGCCGCCGTCCCCGCTGGTGCAGGCGGAAGTGAGCGCCAGCGCGGCGGCGATCAGCCCCGCGGCGAGAGCGCGGCGTCGACCGACCTGCCGGCCGCCGCGCCGTCGGTTCAGCTGCTCCTGGTCAGCTCGCATGATTCCCTCACAGTCGTGATCCCCCGCACCAGCCATCGTCTCTTACAGACGCACCAGAACTGGTACCCGTTGCCTGGGGTGAAACGAAACACCCCGAGAACTCTTGCCCGGGTTGTTGCTGGAATTCGCTCTTTGCGAGCGGGACTCGATTTCAGGCGGGTTCGATCCCGGCCATCGACCTGACAGCGTACGCGACGCGCCGCGCCGGCTCGACGGTGCGAGCCGGTGCCGCGGTGACGTCAGAGCGCGGGCCCGGCCCCGCCCTCGGGCACCGGCAGGGCGCTGCCCTTGATGAACTGCGACCAGCTCAAACTCCAGGCGGTCCAACCGTTGCCGGCGGCCAGCTTGCGCTCGGTGCCCTTGATCGTGATCGGGTCGCCGACCCTCGTCTGCTGGAAGAGCCAGCGGGCGTTGGCCGTGGAGACGTTCACGCACCCGTGCGACACGTTCTGCCGCCCCTGCACGTGCTCCGACCAGGGCGCCGCGTGGATGTACTCGCCACCCCAGGTGATCCGCTGGGCGAACTCGATGTCGGTGACGTAGCGGTTGGCGGGATCGGGGTCGTCCCGGGTGTCGAAGACGGTCTTCTCCTTCTTCTCCATCACGACCATCGTGCCGCTGGAGGAGGGGGTGCTCTTCTTGCCCAGGCTCACCGGCATGGTCCGTACCAGCTTGCCGCCCTCGTACACCGTCATCTGCTTCGTGGCGTTGTCGACCTTCATCACGAAGGAGCGGCCGATCTTGCCGGTGGCCTTCCGGTCGACGTCGCCGTAGCGGCCGTTGCTCAGCGGGATGCCGGCCAGCGCGATCCGGACGGTGAGCGTCGTGCCCGGCTTCCAGTACTCCGGTGCCCGGTAGTAGGCCTGGGTGCCGTTCTCCACCCAGTGCCAGGCGCCCGGCTGCGGCGGATCGGTGCGGACGAACATCCGCTTCTGTACGGCCGCCCGGTCCTTCTTCGGGATGCCCGGATGGAACTCGGCCACCACCGGCATGGCCACCCCGTACGTCTTGTCGTCGAAGAGGTAGAGCCCGGAGCCGATCGTCGATCTCGGCTTCTTCATGGTGGTGAAGGTGCTGGTGCCCTGGCGGGCCGTCCCGTCGGCGCCGGTGGCGCTGACGGTCGCGGTGTAGGTGGTGCCGTACTTCAGGGGGGCGTTCGGCACCCACGACGAGCCGTCGGTGCGCATCTTGCCCTGGACCCGATCGCCGGCGGCGTTGGTCAGCGTGACCTCGGTGACCTTGGCGCCGTCCGGCAGGTCGGCGCTGATCTCGGTGCTGACCGGCTTGTTCTTCGTGCCGTTGCCCGGACTGACCGGCAACGGCGGCCCGGCCGGAGCGGACGGTGTCGACGTGCCGCCGATCGCGGCATCGGGGCTGGTCCCCGGTGCTGATCCGCCGACGAACGACGGTTTCTGCTGGTCGTCGCCGCACCCCGTCAGTGCCAGCGATGCCGCTAGAGCCAGTGCGCCCACCAACGCCCCGGCCCGCGTGAACGTGACCATCCCCACCTCTGTTCTCGCGTACCTGGCGGACATGGTGCCGCATCCCGCGTCGTCGCCAGGACCCCCGCACGGCGAATCCGGAGGGTTCGGAGCTTTTGCCCGTTAAGCTCGCCCGAAGGGGGGAGCCGGGTATCGGATTGGAACCCCGCTCGGCGCCCGTGCTAATGTTCTCCCCGTTGTCAGCGAGCGCCGCTAGCTCAACTGGCAGAGCAGCGGACTCTTAATCCGCGGGTTCGGGGTTCGAGTCCCTGGCGGCGCACAGATGGTGAAGGCTCTGGCCTGGTGTTCTGCATCGGGCCGGAGCCTTTTCGCATTCTGCCGAGAGGCGCGCGACGCTCGGCGGGCCGAGCAGAATGACGCCATGCGAGCCGTGTACATCGAGCGTCCCGGACCGGCCACGGAGATCCGGTTCGGCGACCTGCCGGCGCCCCGCCCCGGCCCGACCGACGTCCTGGTGGACGTGCTCGCCACGACAGTGAACCCCGTCGACACCTTCGTCCGCTCCGGGGCCTACGCCACGGCGCTGCCGCTGCCCTTCGTGGTCGGCCGGGACCTGGTGGGCCGGGTGGCCGAGGCCGGACCCGGCACGGCCGGCTTCCGCGCCGGTGACCTGGTCTGGTGCAACAGCCTGGGACACGACGGCCGGCAGGGCAGCGCCGCCGAGCAGGCCGTGGTGCCTGTCGACCGGCTGTACCGGCTGCCCGCCGGTGTCGACCCGGCCGCCGCGGTGACCGTGCTCCACCCCGCCGCCACGGCCTACCTGGCGTTGTTCGTCCACGGCCGCCTCCGACCCGCGGAGACGGTCGTCGTGGCCGGTGGCGCCGGCAACGTCGGCACCTCGCTCGTCGCGCTCGCCGCCACGGCCGGTGCGCGCGTCGTGGCGACCGCCTCGGCGGCCGACGCCGACCACTGTCGGCGCAACGGCGCCGCCGAGGTGCTCGACTACCGCGCCCCCGACCTCACCGACCAGTTGCGATCGGCCTGCCCGGACGGCGTCGACGTGTACCTGGACACGGCCGGCCGCAACGAGCTGGAATCGGTGATCGACCTGCTCGCCCCGCGGGGACGGGTCGTGCTGCTCGCCGGGGCCGCCGCCCGGCCGGTGCTGCCGGTCGGCGCGCTCTACCAGAACGACCGCGCCGTTCTCGGCTTCGTCATCTCCCGCGCCACCGTCGACGAGCTGGCCGAGGCCGCCAGGACGGTGAACCGGATGCTCGCCGCGGGGCGGCTGGCCCCGCGCGACACCGTTTCACTGCCGTTGTCGGCGATGGGGGAGGCGCACCGCATGCTCGAACAGGGGGAGCTGCGCGGTCGGCGAGTGGTGATCCACCCGTAGGACGGCCCTCCCGCTGGGCCGCTCCGGCGGCCTGTTAATGTCTCTCCCCGTTGTCAGCGAGCGCCGCTAGCTCAACTGGCAGAGCAGCGGACTCTTAATCCGCGGGTTCGGGGTTCGAGTCCCTGGCGGCGCACCAACGATCAAGGTCCTGACCTGGTGATTTCACTGGGTCGGGGCCTTTTTCGCGGACGCGGTGTGCAACCTCATCGACGCCTTGATTGCAACGAGTGCTCGTCTACCCTGCTCGGGCGCAGACTTCCCGGCCTATGCCCGTAGGCACCACCTGTTATGAGGGTTTGACTCGGGAACGCCGCCGGACTACCTCAGACCGCACGAGACGACGACCTCCTCCCGTTCGTTCCTTGACTAGGGCGGAAACCAGGCACGAGCCGCGCCACCCACGGGTAGACACGTGATGTGATCCGACTTCCCGGCGATCAGAGGCGGCTCGCGGCGCTGACAGCGGCCGAGCTGACGTACGCCGACCCTGGCGCCACCGGCGACCGGCTTCCGCCGGGCTACCGGCCGGCGAGCCGGGACGCCCGCCTGGGGGTCGGCCGTGCGGTCTTCGACCGGGCGGTCGACGGGCTGCTCTCCTGGGAGATGCATCGCGGCGCGGGCCTGGCCGTGACGGCCTCGGAGCCCCGCGCCGCCGAGGGTGCCGTGGTCCTTCTGCGCTGGGGGATCCGGCCGCTCGGTTTCCTGGCTCCCTGCCGGGTGGTGTACCGCGTCGACGAGCCGGACCGGCGGGGATTCGCCTACGGGACGTTGCCGGGCCACCCGGTGCGGGGTGAGGAGTTGTTCGTCGTGCGGATCGGTGCCGACGGCGAGGTTCGCTTCGGCATCACGGCCTTCTCGCGTCCCGCGTCACTGGCGGCCCGTCTCGGTGGCCCGGCGGGCCGGAAGGTGCAGGAGATCGTCACCGACCGGTACGTGCGAGCGTTGCAGCGCATCGTGGCGTGATCCACTCGGGTTCCTGGTAGTCGGGGTGTCCGGGCGTGCGGGACAGCCCGATTTCAAGGGGATCGAGTCGATCAAGCGGGTGGCCGAGATTCCCTAGCCGAAGCGGCGCACCTCGGCGGCGCGGCCGGAGTAGCCGGGCCAGCCCTGGGCGGTCAGCGCCTCGGCGCCGCCGGAGGCGAACGACAACCACGCCGAGCGGATCGGCGCACCGCGGTCGGACAGCTCGGCCCAGCTCACTCCGGCGAGCATCGGCGCGTTCGCCCACGCGGACTCGTCGCCGAAGATCAGGGGCAGGTCACTGGTGTGGCAGGCACGGTACGGCGAGGTCGACGCCGGATCGTCGATGCGGTACGCGAAGACCCGGGCGCCGGCCCGGGCGAGCAGCCGCCCGAACCGGAGGGTGGGCCGGGTGAAGACCGCCCGCGTCACCGCGTCGACGAGCCCGTCCTCGACGGCGCGCCCGACCAGCGGCACCCGCCGGGAGAGCGGACCGCCGGCCAGGTAGTAGGCGATCTCGCGGCGGGTGGTGCCGAGCACCACCTCCAGGTTCCCGGCGCCCTCGCGGGCGGCGGCCCGCCAACCCGGTACGTCCGGCAGCGGATCCGCGCCGGCGACCGGCCCGTACACCGGGGCCATGCCGAATCCGGCGTGACCCGACATGTCCCGCTCGCTCGACTGCTGCGCCGCGAGCACCTCCGTCGTCGACGCCTCCCACGGATCCCGTCCCAGCCGGGTGAGGAAGCGCTCGGCCACCCGTGCGGCCAGCGCGGGTTTGCCCAGTCCCAGGCCCAGCGGCGGGCTCTGCAGCACGGCCCGGCGCAGCAGCGGGCGGGCCTGCGCCACGCCCAGCAGGCAGGCCACCGAGTGGGCGCCCGACGACTGCCCCACCACCGTGACGTTCTCCGGGTCGCCGCCCAGGTCCGCCGCGTTCTCCCGTACCCAGCGCAGCGCCTCGATCTGGTCGAGGAGGCCGAGGTTGCCGGGGGAGACGCCCGGCGCCCGCAGGTAGCCGAGCACGCCGAGCCGGTAGTTGACGCTCACCACGACCACGTCGCCGTCCCGGGCGAGCCGGTCGGTCCGGTAGCGGTCCCAGGAGCCGGCGCCGGATCGGTACGAGCCGCCGTGCAGCCAGACCAGCACCGGCCGGCGCGCCCGGTCGGCGGCCGGGGTGACGATCGTCAGGTTCAGGCAGTCCTCCGACTGCGCGCTCACCTCGGACCTGCCGGCGGGCTTCACGGACCGGTCCGCTGGCTGCGGGCTGGCGTCGCCGTGCTCCCGCGCGTCGCGTACCCCGGACCAGGGCTTCTCGGGCACGGGCGGGGCGAACCGTGCCGCGGTCGCGTAGCGGACGCCCCGCAGGATCGTCAGCCCGTTCTCGCGTACGCCGCGCAGGGTGCCGCCGCGCACGGCGACCAGCACGTCCCGCGCGGTCGGCGCCGCCTCGGCGGCTACGACGTCGAGACTGGCGCCGTCCTGCGTGACCGGCTCCGTCGTCACTGTGCCTCCGCCCCTCTCGCCGACACCGCCACCGCCGGGGGCCGGACGGCGACCACCCGGCGGGGAGGACCGCGCAACGGTAGCCCCACGGTCGGGCCGGCGAGGATGGCGTACGTCTCCACGAGACGTACGCCATCAGCGGGCGGAGTGGGTCAGGCGCGCGCCTTCTTCGCGTTCCTGCGCAGCCCGACGAGCGCGACGGCGGCCAGCAGGATGATGGCGACGCTGTACTCGTCGGCTGTCATGGGCAGGCCCCCGCCGTAGACCACGAGGAAGCCCGCGATGACCGCGGGCAGGCCGAAGCCCACGTAGCAGACGATGTAGAGCAGGGACAGGACGCTGGCGCGTTCGTGCGCCTCGACCAGCGGCAGGACGGTCTTGAGACTGCCCTGGAAGCCCGCGCCGAAGCCGACGCCGCCCAGCGCGATACCGACGAAGAAGCCGGCGACGAGGTCCATCATGACCGACACCAGCGTGACGATCATGCCCAGGATGAGCGCGGCGATACCGGTGAGCATGATCGTGCGCGCGGGGGCGTTGCGCAGCAGGATCACGGTGATGGACGAGAGGCCGGCGAAGACGAACAGCGCCACCCCGCCGACCACGACCGAGGTGGGCCCGAGGGTACGGACGAGCGCGGGGCCGAGTGCCCCGTAGAAGCCGGCCAGCGCCCAGGCGGCGAAGAGGACCGGGACGACGCCGAGCACCGGCCCGCGTACGGCGCGTGGCAGCGTGATCTCCGGCCGGATGCTCCGCAGCGCCCCGGTCATCGGGGTGACGGTCTCCGGCATCAGCAGGATCCCGACGATCTGGATCAGCAGGACCACGAGCAGGACGATGTACACGAGTCGCGTCGGCGCGGGCAGGAACTGGATGAACAGCGCCGACAGCAGCGCTCCGGTGCCGGTGCCGATGCCCGGTGCGAACGAGTTGGCGAGGGTGCCCCGGGCCCGGTTGATGTCGAGCATGGCGGCGCCGATCGCGCCCGTGGCGGCGCCGGCCGCGAGCCCCTGCACGATCCGGGCGGCCAGCAGCGTGGGTACGCCGTTGGCGAAGATGAAGATGAGCAACGAGGTCATCTGCACCGCGGTCGCGGTGAGCAGGATCGGTCGGCGGCCGACGTAGTCGGAGAGCTTGCCGAAGGTGAGCAGGGTGCCCAGCACGGCCACGGCGTAGACGGCGAAGACCACGGTGGTGGTGATCGGTGAGAAGTGCCAGTTCGCCTGGTAGATGCCGTAGAGCGGGGTCGGGGCGGCCGAAGCGGCCAGGAAGGACACCAGGATCGAGGCGAGCAGCACCAGGGAGGCGTTCGGTGAGAGGCGCGCCCGCCCGGCGATGCTCATGCTGCCTGCTCCTCGAAGTGACCACGGGCTATCCACCCGACCGACCTGCACCCCAGGTCAGGCCCGGCGGATACCCGCTGCGCACCGTCGCACTCCGGGCGGCCGGGACGAGGCGCGGACGGTCAGAAGAGGGTCAGCGGCTCGACCGGGATCGGGATCGGCAGGGGCGCGAGGTCGGGCACCCGGAGCCGCACCTCGTCGTGGAAGCGGCGGGCGAGCAGCGGTGCCTCCGCGTTGTCCGGGGTGTGGACGAACATCGTGGGTGAGCGACCCTCGCGCAGCCACCCGGCGACGATCTCGACCCAGCGCTGCCAGCCCTCGACCGTCCGTTCGGTGTCGTCGCGCCCGAGGTAGCGGACGATCGGCCGGTCGGTCAGCGCGACCGATCGCAGCGCCACCCGAGGCTTCTTGACCCAGGCGTCCCGTTCCGCGTCGCTGGTGGGTGGGCGCCGGAAGAAGGCGGTGGTGTCGAACGGCACCCATTCGGCGGCCACGGAGGTGAGGGTCCGTTCGAGGAGGCGTGCCGAGCCCGGGTCGTCGAAGAAGGCGGGGTGGCGGACCTCCACGGCGTACTGGTGGGCGGCGGGGAGGCGGCGCAGGAAGCGGGCGAGCACGGGTACGTCGGTGGGGCCGAACGAGCCCGGCAACTGGACCCAGAGGGCGTGGGCCCGCGGGCCGAGCGGTTCGATCGCGTCGAGGAACCCGCGCAGCGCCTCGTCGACGTCGCTGAGCCGGCGTTCGTGCGTGATGAGCTTCGGCAGCTTGACCACGAACCGGAAGTCCGGGCCGGTCTGCTCGGCCCAGGAGGCCACGGTGCCCCGGGCCGGGGTCGCGTAGAAGGTCGTGTTCCCCTCGACCGCGTCGCACCAGCCGGCGTAGTGCCGCAGGCGTGCGTCGGCCGGGAGTGGATGCGGCAGGAACCGGCCCTGCCAGGCCCGGTGTGACCACATCGCGCAGCCCACGTGAAGACGCACCGATTCCCACCCTCCGGTCAGTCAGAGAACGATCGCCGTCCGCTCCGGTGGGCGTCGGCGGTCGCCGGAAACGGTATCCGGCGGTTGCGTCGGGCCGGCCGGCGTGGCCGCCGCCCGCCCGACGGGTGTGCCGGTCGCCTCCCCGTTTGCCGGGGACGGCTGTGGGTAGCCACGCATCTCCGTATCGGGAAGGACGGGTCATGGCCGAGCTGAGTTTCTTCGACAAGGTGGCCGACCGGGCCGGCGTCCCGGAGGTGACGGCCCGCGCCCTCACCGAGGCCACCCTGCGTACGCTCGCCGAGCGGATCAGCGGCGCCGAGGCGGGCGCGCTGGCCGGTCACGTGGCGCACGAGCTCCGCCCGCTGCTGGCCCGGACCGCGCCCGAGGAGCCCGAGGTGTTCGGGTACGACGAGTTCCTGCGCCGGGTCACCGAGCGCGCCCAGGTGAGTCCGCTCATCGCCGAGCGGGGCGCCGGTGCCGTCCTGCAGACCCTGCACCGCGTCGTCGGTCACCGGGAGTTCCTGGAGGCGCTGGCGCAGCTGCCGACGGAGATCCAGGCGCTGGCCGAACCGGTGCCGCACACGCCCTGATCGGCTCTCCCGTCATCTGGGTAGGGCTTCGATCACGCGGCGGAGCGTCTGCTCGTAGCCGTCGGGGCCGCCGAGGCGTTGGAAGCTGCTCATGGTGATCGTGAACGTGCCCGCGTCGGCGATGAGCACCGCCTGGCCCTCGATGTCCTTGACCGCGACGTAGCCCTTGCCGCCCTGGTCGAGGTCGGTCACCTTCTGGTAGGTCTGGTCGGCCTGGCGGCGCTGGTAGTCGTACGTCGCCTCGCCGGCGGTCCTGGAGGCGGTCGTGATGGTCAGCGCGGCGACGCCCTGGCCGTCGCCGAAGAGGCAGTTGCCCTGGTCGACGAGCGGCTGGCCGACGAGTTCGGACGCCTGGGCGGCGTTGAAGGGGCACTTGGGCGGGCTCGCATCGCCCCCGTCGGCGACGTCCGCGCCGTCGATCGGGGCGTCGATGTCCGCGCCGGGATCCGGGTCGGTGGGGTCGGCGCTGTCGCAGCCGGCGAGTACCAGGGCGGCCACGCAGAGCGCGGGCACGATCATGCGGCGCACGGGATGCCTCCGTTCCGTGTCGGGGAGCGCCACCGTCGCGGCCGGATGTCGGGGTGCGGGCTCGACAACCGGAACGGTGGGTCGCGGGGTCGACGTTACGGACGAGAGCGGTCCTGGAAATCGGGTGTTTCCCTAGCCTTCGAACCTGCCTGCCTTCTCCGTCGCGTGAAACCCGATCGATCGTCAACCGATGGTTGACGCAGCCCATGCGTCAACCTACAGTTGACGCATGACCGACAACCCCGTACGCCTGGACGACCTGATCCAGGCGATCAAGAAAACGCGCAGCGAGCCGCTGGACCAGCTCAGCGACGCGGTCCTCGTGGCGGACCACCTCGGCGAGGTCGCCGACCACCTGATCGGGCACTTCGTGGACCAGGCCCGCCGCGCCGGCGCCTCCTGGACCGACATCGGCCGCAGCATGGGCGTCAGCAAGCAGGCGGCCCAGAAGCGGTTCGTCGCCAAGGACGCGCCCCTCGACCCGGAGCAGGGCTTCCACCGCTACACCCCCCGTGCCCGCAACGTGGTGGTGACGTCGCAGGCCGAGACGCGCACCGCCGGGCACCGCGAGATCCGGCCGGAGCACATCGTGCTGGGACTGCTGAGCGAGCCGGAGGCGCTCGCCGCGAAGGCGATCGTCGCGCAGGGCGTCACCCTGGAGCAGGTACGCGAGGCGGCGCTGGCCGCGCTGCCGGCGCCCTCGTCCGAGGAGCTGCCCGCCCTCATCCCGTTCGACGGGCAGGCCAAGAAGGCGCTGGAGCTGACCTTCCGCGAGGCGCTGCGACTGGGGCACAACTACGTCGGCACCGAGCACATCCTGCTCGCGCTCCTGGAACTGGAGAACGGCAGCGGCGTGCTCTCCGGCCTCGGCGTCGACAAGGCCGCCGCCGAGGCCCACGTCGTCGCCGCGCTCGAGGAGATCGTGCGGAACCGGGCCTGACCCGGCCGGGTCAGGAAGCGGTGGGGAAGCCGTACCGGGCCACGTGCTCCGGGTCGGCCGGGTCGACCTGGCGGATGCCGGCGTCGGCGAGGCGCTTGTTGACCTCGTCGAGCTGCTCGCGCACCAGCCGGGCCTCCTCCTCGGTCACCCGCCCCCGGTGCGGCTTCCCGGCGTGCTCGATGGTGCCGTAGTCGATCCGCTCCGCGCTCTTGCGCGCCTTCGGCGGGCGCACCCGCTCGGCGGTCTTGAGCAACTGCGCCATCGGCGTGTCGGTCGCCATCGAGTCGAACTCGCTGGCGGTGAGGACCACCCGGCGCGGCTCGCCGTCGGGCTGGTCGTAGACCTCGACCACCGCCACGTCCAGGGCGGCGTCGTCGATGCTCTCCACCTCGAGTGGGGTGGCCTCCAGCTGCACGGGCCCGGCGACCAGGTCGGGGTGCTCCGACACCACGATGCGGACCACCTCGTCCTCCGGCTGCAGAACGGTGCCGCTGAAGTCGGAGACACGGATCGTCTTCTTGCCCATGGGCGGAGCTACTCCTGTCGTCGGCCGGGTTCGGGACCAGAAGACGTTACCCGACAGGTGTGCGAAAGCCCGGAGTGGACGGGCCCGTGTGTCGTCGATCCCGCCGTCAGCGGCCGCCGCGCCCGTGCCGCGCGGACGCCCCGGCGGGCAGCTTGTTCAGCTCGGCCCAGCCCAGGGCCCGATCCGGGTCACCCCAGGCCCGGACGCCGCGGTACGGCGGCTGCGCCGGGAACCTGGCGGGGACTCTCCGGTTGCGCCAGAGGCGCTCGGTGTCCTGCTGGTGCCGGTCGTTCGGCTGATTCGGCATGACCTTACCGTCCCAGAGAAAGGTGTACATGTATGGAAATGGATGTGACGCGAGGATCAGGCACCCGGTTCCCCTACGCGGTAAGGAATCCGGGCCCGATCCCGGCTACCCCCGCGGCCGGCTGAGCTAACCGCCGTCGACCGACCGGAAGCGGCCGCCGGTACCGCGTCCGCCCGTGGGGCACCGCCGCGGCGTCGCTCGGGAGGGACCGTCCGTCCACCCCTGGCCGCCCGCCCGGCGTACGGTGATCAGCGACGAGACCTGGCCGCCGGGCGCCGGGCGGCGCCGGGGCGATTCACGGAGGTGGTGGCGTGCTCGACCGGCGGCTCCACCTGCACCTGGCCACCTGGCTCGGCCAGTGGCCGGCCGGGCCGGGTCTGCACCTGGTCTCCTCGCACCGGCGCGCCCGCCCGGCCTGGGACGGCCGGCTGCGGCCCGCGCTCGCGGTCAGCGCCGGGCACAGCACCGTGCTCTCCGTGCCGCCGGACCGGGTCGCGGCGGTGCGGGCGCTCGCCGATCTTCCGCTGGACCGGTTGATCCCGGCCCTGCCCGCCGCCGTCGGCCTGCCCGACTGGAGCACACACGACGGCCCGTTCCGCTGGAGCCTGGCTCCCGCGCCGCTGCCGGACGTCGGGGAGTGGATCCCGCGCACCGCACCCGGGCTACCGCCCTGGCTGCGACTCTTCGACTCCGACGTGCTGGTGGTACGCGCCCCGAACGGTCGTTACCTGGCCGGGGCGGGCGTGAAGCGGCACGACGCGTACGGGCACGAGCTGGCCGTCGGTACCGCGACGGAGGCCCGGGGCCGGGGCCTCGCCCGGCGGCTCGTCGCCCAGGCCGCCCGTCGGGTGCTCGACGAGGGGGCGGTCCCCACCTATCTGCACGAGCGGAGCAACCACGCGTCGGCCCGGGTGGCCGAGGCCGCGGGGTTCCCCGACCGGGGCTGGCGCTCGTTCGGGGTGTACCCGCGCTGAGCGCCGACGGCGGCGGGTGTCGGGTCGTCGGCCGGGTCGCGGGGAAAGCCGAGGCCGGCAGCGGGCCCTTGGCTCCGGCGGCCACCGGTGGCCTTGTACAGCGCGGACCGTGGATCCCGGGCCGGATCCACGGTCCGCAGCCTCCCCCCAGGTCCCCGTGGGCGCGACCCGCACGCAGGCGGCCGCGTCTTCCGCTGATCACGCTACGTATCGAACGCCTCCGGAGCAAGACGCCTCGCGCCGGTTCGACGTGTCGAATAGTGGACTTGACCTGGGAGGAGCCCGATCGCTCCGGCGCGCGGCGTCAGTGACGCAGTGTGCGCTCGGCGGCGTGCGGGGAAGCCCTCCGCTCAGCCCGCCAGGCCGAGCGCCTCCGCGGCCGCGCGGCCGTTCGCGTGGCTCGCCCCGTACGTGGTGACGAAGGCCCGCACGCCCGCCGGGCGCCACTGGGCGGGCCAGCCCATCTCGACCACCGTGACGGGATGCGCGGCGGCCAGCGCGGTGACCAGCTCCGGCCCCCCGGGGAGCTGGTGCAGGCGGCGGCCGACCAGCACGATCGGCCGGTCACCGGCGAGCCGGCGCAGGCTCGCCGGGTCGGTCTCGCCCGCGACCACGCGGACCTCCTCGGTGTCGACCAGGTGTGGGCCGAGTCCCCAGGGCACCCGCCCCTCGGCGATTGTCGACGCGGAGTGCAGCTGTACCACCAGCGGCCGGCGCAGGTCGGTGAGCACCCCGTCGATCTTCACGGCCCGGCGCGCGGCCGCGTATCCCAGGTCGGTGCCGCCGCCGGTCGGGACGCGGGTCGCGGCCCGGGTCCAGGCGGCGAGCGTGGCGGCACGCCCGGCGGCCTCCTCGACCCGGTCTCGTTCCAGCCGCCCGTCGCCGAGCGCCTCGACGATCGCGGTGGCGACCTGCTCGACGAGTTCGGCGTCGACCTTCGCGCCGATGCAGAGCAGGTCGGCGCCGGCGGCGAGGGCCCGTACGGCCGCCGGGCCGACGCCGCCGGCCGCGACCGAGGCGCCCTTCATCTCCAGCGCGTCGGTGATGACCGCGCCGGTGAAGCCGTACTCGGTCCGGAGCAGGTCGACCAGGACCTCACGGCTGAAGGTGGCCGGGCCGGAGCCGGTCAACGCCGGCACGCGGATGTGCGCGGTCATGACGGCCTGGGCGCCCGCGGCGATCACGGCGGCGAACGGTGGCAGGTCACGGCGGCGCAGCACGTCGACAGGTACGTCGACAGTGGGCAGTTCGTGGTGCGAGTCCGCGACCGTGGCGCCGTGCCCCGGAAAGTGCTTGGCGCAGGCGGCCACCCCGACGGCTTGGAGCCCGGCCACGGCGGCGGCGGAGTGCGCCGCCACCCGGAGCGGGTCGGCGCCGAAGGAGCGGGTGCCGATCACTGGGTTCTCGTCGGTGCTGTTCACGTCGACGGTGGGGGCGAGGTTGACGGTGATGCCGAGTTCCGCCAGTTCCGCGCCGATCGCCTCGTAGACCCGCCGGGTCAGCGCGACGTCGCCGATCGCGCCGAGGGCCGCGTTGCCCGGGTACGGGCTGCCGGTGGCGTGCGCCAGGCGGGTGACGTCGCCGCCCTCCTCGTCGATGGCGATCAGCACGTCCGCGCGCCCGGCGCGGAGCGCCGCGGTGGTCGCCGCGAGCTGCGCCGGGTCGGAGACGTTGGTGCCGAAGAGGGTGTGCCCGGCCAGCCCCTCGGCCAGCAGGTCGACCGCCCAGTCGGGCGGGACCGGCCCCGGGTACGCGGCCAGCAGCGTGCCGAGCGCGAGCCGGCGCAGTCCTGGATCCAGCCCCACAGATCTCCCCCTTCGGTGCCGTACGGCACGCATGTCGTACCTGGAGCTTCCGGCCGTCCCGCCCGCGCAGCCCTGCCGGGTCGACCGAGTACTCCGGGTCGGGGTGGCCGCTACGCTACGGCTACCCATTTCCAAGTCGGTTTACAGTTAGCAAACTTTACTAAACCTTGAGGACGCGGCATGAGTGCGACCCGGCTGCCCGGCACCCCCCGCCTGTTGCGGGCGCTCAACGACCGTGCGGCGCTGGAACTGCTGCTGGAGCGGGGCCCGCTGACCCGCGCCCGGCTCGGTGAACTGACCGGGCTGTCGAAGGTGACCGCCTCGCAGCTGGTCGAGCGGTTGGAGGAGCGCGGGCTGGTCACCCGGGTCGGCGAGCAGGCCGGCGGCCGGGGGCCGAACGCCCAGCTCTACGCCGTACGGCCGGGCAGCGCGCACGTGGTCGGCGTGGACGTCGGCCCGGACCGGGTGGTGGCCGCCTGCGCGGACATCACCGGCGCGGTCATCGGTCGGGTGGAGCAGTCCACCCGGGACACCGACGACCCGGTGGGTGTGGTGCACAACGCCGTCGTCCAGGCGGCCAGCAGCGCCCAGGCGCAGCTGTCGAGCGTGCGCCGGGTGGTGCTCGGCACGCCGGGCCTGGTCGACCCGGGCACCGGGGACATCACCTTCGCGTTCAACCTGCCGCGCTGGCACCGCGGGCTGCTCGCCGCCCTGCGCGAGGACCTGCACACCCCGGTCGTCTTCGAGAACGACGTGAACCTCGCTGCGGTCGCCGAGGCCCAGTCCGGCGCCGCCCAGGGCCTGTCGGACTTCGTCCTGGTGTGGGTCGGCGCGGGCGTCGGCCAGGCGATCATGCTCGGCGGGCGGCTGCACCACGGCAGCAGCGGCGCGGCCGGCGAGATCGGTTACCTGCCGGTGCCCGGCGTTCCCATCCCGCGCGACGTCTCCCGTCGGGCCAAGCCCGCGTTCCAGCGGCTGGTCGACGCGGCGGCGGTCTGCGCCGTGGCCCGGGAGAACGGCTTCGTGGCCGACAACGCGACCGACGCGGTGCGCGCCGCGATCGACGCCGGCGCCGCGGGTGGCCCGGTGCTCGACGAACTGGCCCGCCGCCTCGCGCTCGGCGTGGCCAGCACCTGCGTGGTGCTCGACCCCCCGCTCGTCGTGCTCGCCGGTGAGGTCGGCCAGGCCGGCGGGTCGGCGCTCGCCGACCGGGTGCAGCAGGAGGTCGCGGAGATCTCGCTGGTGCGGCCCCGGGTGGTGCCGACCGGATTGACCGAGGAGCCGATCCTGCGGGGCGCCCTGCGCACCGCGCTGGACGCCGTCCGTGACGAGGTCTTCGGCTCCACGGTGGGCTGAGCCGTTCCGGTGTGCCCCCACCCGCGCGGGTGGGGGCACACCGGCGTCCGTCATGTGAAGGAATTCTTCACGATTCGCTCGGCACCTGCAAGACGTTGCCTCGCACCCGATGCCTCCCGCCACCGCAGCTCAGATGAGGTCCCGGCGGCGGAACACCAGGAACGCGGCGCCGGCCAGCACCCCGGTCAGGCCGATCAGGACGGCCAGCGCGGGCTGCCAGGTCAGGGCGTAGACGCGATCGCAGAAGCCGGCGGCCGTGGCGCAGGCGGAGGCGTCCCAGAACTCGACCCGGCCACTGAGCCAGGCACCGACATGACTGGAGAGCATGAACCGCTCCGGATGGGTGGCGTCGACGATCTCCATCACCAGCCGGGCGCCGAGCTCCCAGACCACCAGGTACGCGGCCGCCGTGCCGAGCGCCGCCGACGTGTGCCGGCCGAGCGTGGCGAGCGCGAACCCGAGTACGGTGGCGAGCAGCACCAGCACCAACCCGCGCCCGTGCACGGCGCCGAGGTCACGCCAGAACGCGCCGTCGAGATGGCCGGGGAATCCCGCCGCCTGCCCGATCACCCAGAACGTGGCGAGGTACACCACCGAGGCGAGCAGCGACAACCCGAGCACGCCGCCGAGCAGCGTGCCCAGCTTCGCGCCGAGCACGGTCATCCGCCGCGGCCGCCAGAGCAGCAGGTTCACCACGCCGCCCGAGTTGAGGTCGGCACCGATGTACGACGCCCCGACCAGGAACCCGAAGAGCACCAGGAAGGCGATCAGGAAGTACAGGAGCGACTCGGCCTGCTGCGAGAAGACGAACACCCCGGGGAGGAAGTCGGTCGCCACCGGAAGCCGCTCCTGGCGCACCGGATCGACCTCACCGCAGTCGGCCGGGAAGTACTCCTCCTCCGCGCCGGGCGGGAGGTTCCCGTTCACCCGGTCCACGCAACGCTGGTAGACGTCGTCCATCTGCCGTCGGGACTCGGCCGCCTGGGTACGGGCCTCGACCAGCTCGGCGGCGGTGGGCCGGTGCGAGCCGGCGAGGGTCGTCGACGCGGTGGCCCCGAAGGCCAGCACCAGCAGAACGATCATGAGCTGGACGAAGCGGCGGGCCCCCAGCCGCTCCAACTCGGCACGGACCAGCTTCACGCGTCGTCTCCTCTGCCTTCGCCGACCCCGGCGTCCAGCTCGATCACCCGGTCATGCGGACCCGGATCGACCTGACGGGGCACCTGCGGCTGCGGGCCCTCGCCGGTCAGCTCCAAAAAGACGCTCTCCAGGTCGGGCCGGAGCGCGGTCAGCTCGCGGACCCACAACCCCTGCTCACCGAGGAGCCGGCTGATCGTCGTCGGATCGCCCACCTGACCGACCACCAGGTGGTCGGGGTGCACGTCCACCGGCAGCCCGCCGGCGCGCAGCAGCTCCGCGGCGCGCTCCGGCTCGGCGACCCGGACCAGGAACTCGTGCTGGTCGAAGCCGGCGAGCACCTCGTCCACCCGGCCCGCCGCCACCCGTCGGCCCCGCGAGATGATCGTGACGTGGTCGCAGATCAGCTGGATCTCGGCGAGGATGTGGCTGGAGATCAGCACGGTCACCCCGCCGTCGGCCAGCGACCGCATCAGATCCCGCATCTCCCGGATGCCGGCCGGGTCGAGGCCGTTGGCCGGCTCGTCCAGGATGAGCAGCTCCGGGTTCTTGAGCAGCGCCGAGGCCACGGCCAGCCGCTGCTTCATGCCGAGCGAGTAGCCCTTCACCCGCTCGTCACCCCGGTCCTGCAGACCCACCTGCGCCAGCACCTCGTCCACCCGGCTCACCGGCACGCCACCGGCGAGGGCGAGCAGCCGCAGCGTCCGGTAGCCGGTGAAGTTGCCGAAGAACTGCGGGCTCTCCACGATCGCGCCGACCCGCCCGGCCACCTGCGACAGGTGCGTGGGGGACGGGGCCCCGAGCACGTTCATCCACCCGCCGTCGGCGCGGACCAACCCGAGGAGGGCACGCAGGGTGGTGGTCTTGCCCGATCCGTTCGGGCCGAGGAAGCCGTGGACCTCACCCGCGCCGACGGTCAGGTCGAAGCCGTCCACGGCCACCCGGCGGCCGTTGCGCACGCTGTTGAAGGTCTTGCGCAGACCCTCGATCTCGATGACCGCGCTCATCCGCGCGGTTTCCTGCTTCGAGCCGGCATCGACCGTCCTTCGACATCGGTGACCAACGACACGGCGTCCCACCCTAGAACCGGTCGGCCGCCCGTGGGGGGCGCCACGTCCCTGCGTGGTTGGATGGACGGGTGACTGGTGACCTGATCCCCGGCGCTGTCGGCGCCACCCCCGCCGCCGCTCCCGTGGACCCGGATCTGGTGGTCAGCCTCGACGGCGTCGGCGTCCGTCGCTCCGGCACCGCGCTGGTGCAGGATCTGACCTGGCGGGTCGAGCTGGACGAGCGGTGGGTGGTGCTCGGCCCGAACGGGGCCGGCAAGACGACCCTGCTCAACCTCGCGTCCGGTCGGCTGCACCCGACCAACGGCACCGCCCACGTGCTCGGTGAGCGCATCGGCCGGACCGACGTCAACGAACTGCGCACCCGCATCGGCCTCACCACCGCCGCCGTGGCCGAGCGCGTACCGGCCGACGAGCGGGTCAGCGACGTGGTCGTCACCGCCGCCTGGTCGGTGGTCGGCCGGTGGCGGGAGAGCTACGACCGCACCGACGAGGCCCGCGCTCGCGCGCTGCTCGGGCAGCTCGGCGTGGGTGGACTCGCCGACCGCGCGTACGGCACCCTCTCCGACGGCGAGCGCAAGCGGGTGCAGATCGCCCGCGCACTGATGACCGACCCGGAGCTGCTGCTGCTCGACGAGCCGGCCGCCGGGCTCGACCTGGGCGGGCGCGAGGATCTGGTCGCGCGCCTCTCCGAGCTGGCGTACGACCCGGACGCCCCGGCGATGGTGCTGGTCACGCACCACGTCGAGGAGATCCCGCCGGGCTTCACCCACGCGCTGCTGCTGCGCGAGGGGACCGTGGTGGCGCAGGGACTGATCGAGGAGACGCTGACCGGCGACAACCTCTCCAAGACCTTCGGCCTGCCGCTGATCGTCCAGCGCTCCGGAGATCGCTACACCGCCCGCGCCGCCTGACGGCCGCCCCGCATCCCGCCGAGTCGAGACAGGAGGCGCCGGTGGCGCAGACCCGGGTGGCCGTCGTGGGCAGCGCGAACATGGACCTGGTCGCGATGGCTCCGGCCCTGCCCCGGACTGGGGAGACCACGCTCGGCACCGACTTCGTGATGGTGCCGGGCGGAAAGGGCGCCAACCAGGCGATCGCCGCCGCCCGCGCGGGCGCGTCCTGCGCCTTCCTCGGCGCGATCGGCTCCGACTCGTTCGGGGTGACGCTGAAGGCGCGGATCAGAGCGGCCGGTGTGGACACCGCGCACCTGCGGGTGGTCTACGGCACCTCCGGTGTCGCGCTGGTGATGGTCAACGCCGAGGGTGAGAACGCGATCCTGGTGACCCCGGGCGCCAACGGCGCGCTGACGAGCCTCACCGAGGAGGAGCTGAACACCGTACGCGCCGCCGACGTGCTGGTGGCCCAGCTGGAGATCCCGGTGGAGACGGTGACCGAGGCGGCGGTGGTCGCCCGCGCCGCCGGCACCCGGGTCGTCCTCAACGCCGCCCCGGCCCGGCCCCTGCCCGACGAGCTGCTGGCCGCCGTGGACGTGCTGGTGGTGAACGAACGCGAGGCGCACGCGCTGACCGGACGGGGCCGGGAGGCGCCGCAGGCGTTGCTGGAGCTCACGCCCCGGGCGGTGCTCACCCTCGGTGCCGAGGGCGTCTGGTACGGCGACCGGGACGGCGCGGACGTGCACGTACCCCCGGTCAAGGTGGAGACCGTGGACTCGACGGCCGCCGGTGACGCCTTCACCGCGGCGCTGGCCGTGGGCTGGGGCGAGGGGCGGGACCTGGTGGACGCCGTGCGGTGGGCGGCGGCGGCCGGGGCGGCGTGCGCCCGCCGGCTCGGCGCCTCCGTGGCGCTGCCGTACCGGGCCGAGATCGACGAGCTCTACGCCTCGGCCTGAGCCCGGTCGCCGTCGCGCGACGGGTCGGCGACGGCGCGGAACGCCCGCCGGTACGCCGACGGTGAGGTACGCATGGCCCGGCCGAAGTGGTGGCGGTAGGTGACCGGGGAGTCGAAACCCACCGCGCCGGCGATCTCCTCGACCGGCGCGTCCGTCGTCTCGAGCAGCGCCAGGCTGGCCCGGACCCGCTGGTCGATCAACCACCGGATGGGGCTCGTCCCGGTGGCCCGCGCGAAGTGCCGCAGGTAGCTGCGGGCCGACATGTGCGCCTGACCAGCCAGCCGGGCGACGGTCAGCGGCTCGCTCAGGTGCGCCAGCGCCCAGCCGAGGCTGGCGGCGATCCGGTCGTCACCCGGGTCGCGCGGCACCGGCGCCTCGATGAACTGGGCCTGCCCGCCGTCGCGGTGGGGAGGGATGACGAGCCGGCGGGCGACCGCGTTGGCGACCGCCGCGCCGTGGTCGAGCCGGACCAGGTGCACGCAGAGGTCCAGGCCGGCCGCGCTGCCGGCGCTGGTGAGCAGGTCACCCTCGTCGAGGTAGAGCACGTCCGGACGCACCTGGACGGTCGGGTACCGGCGGGCGAGCAGATCCGCGTACCGCCAGTGGGTGGTGGCCCGCCGCCCGTCGAGCAGGCCGGCACCGGCCAGCGCGAACGCGCCCGAGCAGATCGACACGATCCGGGCGCCCCGCCGGTGCGCCCGGCGCAGCGCGGCGACCAGCTCCGGTGACGGGTCCGCGGTCACGTCCGGTACCCCGGGCACGATCACCGTGCGCGCCCGTGCCAGCACGTCCAGGCCGTACGGGGTGTGCAGAGCGGCCCCGCCGACCACCGGCACCGGGCCGGGCCGTTCGGCGCAGACCCGCAGGTCGTACCAGTCGACGTCGAGTTCGGGTCTGGGCAGCCCGAACACCTCCGTCACGATCCCCGTCTCGAAGACCGACATACCCGGGTACGCGAGGACGGCCACACTCCGCTCCCGCGTCGCCGTCGGGCTCGCGGCGGGCCGGATCGGGACGGAGGAGCGAACTATGGCGGGATGTTGACGCAGGACGGCGTTCTCGCCACTCGTCCCGTGTGCCGTCCACGCGCAGGATCGGTGTCATGACGAACACCTTCGCCGTGCCGGCGGCCGATCCGGTCGCCGCCACCACCCACTTCCTCGCCCGGCTGAGCTTCGAGACCGATGTCAGCGACGTGTACGCGGACCTCACCGCCGGGGTCCCCGGCCTGGTGGTGGTCGACTCCCGAGGGACGGCCGCGTGGGAGCAGGGGCATCTGCCGGGCGCCGTGCACCTGCCGACCGCCGAGATCGCCACGCTCGCGGCCGAGGTCGTTCCGGGCGGCTCCACGGTCGTCACCTACTGCTGGGGCCCCGGCTGCAACGGCGCCACCCGCGCCGCCCTGGAGTTCGCGCGGCTCGGCCGGCCGGTCAAGGAGATGCTCGGTGGGTACGAGTACTGGGTGCGGGAGGGGCTGCCGGTGGTGACGAGCACCGGGCTGACCCGGCGGCCCGCCGACGAGCTGACCGCGCCCCGCTCCACCATCAGCTGCGACTGCTAGCCGGCCTGCCCCGCCTCGTCGGTGAGCTTCTCACCTCGCCGGCGCAGCATGCCCAGGCCGGGGATGCCGGCGACGGCGAGCTTGAGGTCGCGGGTGACCTCGAGCAGGTCGTGCAGGTCCGGGCCGACCCGGTCCAGGGTGGCCAGGATCGGCAGGACGTCCGAGGTCAGGTGCTCGCGCAGCTTCGGCAACTCGTCGACGAGCCGGATGGCGGCGGTGACCTCCTCGTGGCTGAGCTGCTCGACGAAGCGCGTCGCCATGGGCGCGGCGCGGCGCAGCGCCGGCTCGTACGTCGTCATCAACTCGGCTGCGGTGGCCGCCGTCTCCGCCCCGGTGGCCACCGCGGCCGCCGCCCGCGCCGCCACCGCGTCCGCCTCGGTCACCACCGTGGCGGCCTTGCGGGCCACCTGCTCCGCCTGCCCGACCACCACGGCGGCGCTGCCGGCCACCTCGGTCGCGGTCTCGATCGCGCCGGTGGCGGCGGCGCTGATCACGGCCACCTCGCGGACGGCGGTCTCGGCGTCGACGAGCACCTGGTCCGTGCGGTCCAGGGTCTGTTCGATCCGGTCCACCACCGCGTTGATCCGGGTGAGCAGCGCCTCGACGCCGTCCAGCACGGCGAACGCGCGGGCGGGCACGGCCGCGAACGAGGTGGCCGAGTCGCGGGCCTGGTCGAGGGCGGAGCGGGTGAGGCCGATGACGGACGACGGCCGGGGCAGCGGGATCACCATGGCAACCAGTGTGCGCCGCCCGTGCCCGTACCGGCTCCGGCCGACCTCCCGAGGCCCACCCGTCAGCGCCGATCGGTGTGCTGCTCGACGGCCCGCTGCACGGCGCGGTAGATCTGGCCGAAGCGCAGCGCGTCGGGGGTACGCACCAGCAGCTCCTCGTGCCCGTGGTGCTGCACCCAGAGCTCGTGCACCTGGCTGCCCCGTTCGTACGAGCGGTCCAGCCAACCGAGCGGGACCTCCAGGAACGGGGTCAGCACGAGCGCGCCGACCACGCAGCCGGCGAGGATGAGCAGGGCGAGCGTCCACTCGCCGCGATCCTGCGCCGACCAGACCAGCGACACGACGCAGATCAGCGCCACCAGCGGGGGCAGCGACAGCAGCAGGACCAGGACGCCGCGCCCGAGCACCCGACCGCGTACGCCGAGTGTCGCCCGCCCTCGGGCGTGCCAGACGTACGTGACGTCGGCGAGGGCTATGACGCGACCACCCGAACGGATCGACTCGGAGGTCACCTGCACCGCGTCGTCCCGGTAATAGACCGTCATCGTTCAGCCTAACCACGTCCCGGCAAGTCGCCACGTTCCGACGGCGCTGCGGGCGTCCACCGCCAGGGTGGCGACCGAATCGTCGTCGCCGTTGGCCACGAGGTGTGGTGTTCGGATGCTTGAGAGCTGAGTCGTTGACGACATCAGCCCAAAGCAGTCGAGGTAGGGGTCTTCCTGCCCGGGCCCACAGGTGTTGCGCCGTCGTTCCGCCCTGAGGCCGCACAACCGGCCACCCTGGCGCGGCACCCCGTCGAGCTGCGCGCGGTGGTCGCGGAGGACGTGCTGATCTACGGCTCCGGGACGGCGGTGCGGGCCGGCATCTGGTGGAGCAGGCCGTCACCTCGCCGGGCTCACCGTGGTCGACCAGGAGATCGTCGAACTCTTCCCCGCCGGAGACCGGCCTCGGCATGCTGCCCGACGTGCCGATCCGGTTCTAGCTTCGCCGGCCGCGGCCGCGCGCCGGGCGGGCGGCGGCTCTGGCGGCTGCCGGCGGCGTCGCCTGCTCGACCGCCCGCTGCACGGCGCGGTAGATCTGGCCGAACCGGAGCGCGTCACCGGTGCGCAGCAGCAGGACGTGCCGACCCTGCCAGCGCACCCAGAGCTCCCGTTGCCGACTGCCCCGGGCGTACGAGCGGTCCAGGAGCTCGAAGAGGAAGTCGGCGACCGGCCCGACGGCGAGCCCGACCAGCACCGAGGCGCCGACGATCGCGATGGTGACGGTGGTGGAGCGGTCCAGCCAGATCGCCAGCCCGACGCCCAGGACGGCCGCCGCCAGCGGGCCGGCCATCGCCGCGCCGAGCGCGCCCCGGCCCGCGAGGACGCGCCAGGAGCGGCTGCCCCGACGGTGCCAGACCAGGCTGATCTCGGCGAGCGGGTACGTGCGGTCGTCAACCCGGATGGCGGTCGAGGTGACCTGCACCGACCTGTCGTCGTAGTACGTCGTCATCGCTGGACTCCCGGCCCGGGGGGCTGACACCAGACTACGTACCTCAACGAGTGTGGCCGTATGGTTGGCACGCGACTTCGACGAGGAAGTGAGGGCGGCGTGAGCGAGTTCGTGCGTCTGGAGACCAAGGACGGCATCGGCACCATCCGGCTGGACCGGCCGAAGATGAACGCACTGAACAAGCAGGTCCAGGAGGAGTTGCGCGCCGCCGCGACCGAGGCCTCCGCCGACCCCGAGGTCCGCGCCGTGATCGTGTACGGCGGGGAGAAGGTCTTCGCCGCCGGCGCGGACATCAAGGAGATGGCCGACATGTCCTACGTGGACATGGCGGCGCGGGCCGCCGACCTCTCCAGCGCCCTCGGCGTCTTCGCCCGGATCCCCAAGCCGGTGGTCGCCGCGATCACCGGGTACGCGCTCGGGGGCGGCTGCGAGCTGGCGCTGGCCTGCGACTGGCGGGTCGTCGCCGAGGATGCGAAGCTCGGTCAGCCGGAGATCAAGCTGGGCATCATCCCGGGCGCCGGCGGCACCCAGCGGCTGGCCCGCCTCGTCGGCCCGGCCCGCGCCAAGGATCTCATCATGTCCGGCCGGATGGTCGACGCCCAGGAGGCGCTGCGGATCGGCCTGGCCGACCGGGTGGTGCCGGCCGGCGAGGTCTACTCGGCCGCCGTCGACCTGGTCCGCCCGTACGTCGACGGTCCGACCCAGGCGCTGCGCGCCGCGAAGCTCGCCGTCGACGGTGGCCTGGAGATGGACCTGAACTCGGGCCTGGCCTGGGAGAGTCAGCTCTTCGCCGCCCTCTTCGCCACCGACGACCGGCGCGAGGGCATGGCGGCCTTCGTCGAGAAGCGCAAGCCCGGCTTCACCGGCCGCTAGGGCGGCGTACCGGCAGCGGGCCGCCCGGCCGGTCAGACCCAGCCGCGGCGGACGGCCTCCATGCCGGCCTGGAACCGGGTCTCGGCGCCGACCATCGTCATGATCCGGTGTACGTGCCGGTGCACAGTGCGCACGCTCCAGCCGAGGGTGCGGGCGATCCGTTCGTCGGTGGCGCCGCCGGCCAGCAGGCCGATCAGCTCCACGTCCCGGTCGGCGAGCTGGTCCGGGTGGCCCTCGTCGGCCAGCTCGACGTCGTCGGGCTGGTCGGCGCCGCCACGGTTGACCGCGCGGTTGATGGCGACGGCTCGCTCCCAGAGCGCCTCGAAGAGCTCGCAGACGGCGTCCAGCAGGGACGACGGGTGGATCAGGTACGCGGCGTCGGCCAGCTCCCCGCCCGTCATCACGGGGATCAGCGCGAGCCGGTCGTCGCTCAGCATCATCTTCATCGGGACGTTGCTGGCCACCCGGGCGCGCTCGCCGCTCTGGATGCCGCGCCAGATCTCCGCCATCCGCCCGGGGATCGCCAGCGCCGAACGGTCGTAGATCACCCGGTAGGTCAACCCCCGGTCGGCGAGCTGATGGGCCTCCTCGGTGTTGCCGCTGACCGGGTTGTCGAGGTACGGCGGCCGGTCCAGTCCGCGGATCTGCACGCGCGCCTCCCGCTGGAGGCGTACGAGGGTGGCCCGCAGGTTGGCCGCGCCTTCGATCACCTCGACGAGCTCCGCCGGGTGACGACCGGTGCCGTCGTGCCGGCGCAGCTCCTTGGCGAGCTGGTCGGCGTGGGTACGCAGCCGGAGCAGGTCCCGCTCCCGTTCGGCGATGAGGACGGTGGCCACCTGGTCGGGGGGCGTCGCCGCGTACCGGGTGGGACGGCCGGAGAGCCGGCTGGCCAGACCGCGGTCGACCAGCCGGCCGAGCGTACGGGTCAACTGCGCCCGGGAGAGCGCGACGTCGGCGAGTAGATCCGCGGCCGTCGCCTGTCTCCGTCGGGCCAGCGCCTCGTAGACCCGCTCCTCGGGCTCCGCGACGCCCACCACATGCCACATCCGAAGCCTCCGTCGGGAACCGGCCAGCTGTCCGGAACATGAACGTCCCGGGACATTGTCCGTGCCTTTGCGCTCGTGCCAAGATCGCCCGTCAACGTGTGTCCCTTTCGTGTCCAGGATCGTGTCCGGCCTGGCGGGAGGAGACGCGGGCCTCATCGACGAGGCGTGTCCGTGGCATCACTGGTAAGGAGTATTGGATGTCCCTGCCCTTACGGCGGAGACGGGCCCGCAGCGGCCTTCTCGGCGGGCTGACCGCAGTCCTCACCCTGTCACTGCTCGCCGCCGGCCCGCTGCCCGCTACTCCGGCCCAGGCGGCGCCGAAGGCCGACCCGTCGGCGGCGCCCGCGGACTGGGAGGCCCTGCGCTACCGGCCCGCCGGCTGCAACACCACCTCCGTCGAGGAGGTCGGCGAAGGCGGCCCGTGGGCACGCTGCTTCGCGGTGGGGCTCACCGAGGACACGCAGCGGCGTACGACGCTCGCCGGTCCGCCCGCCGACGCCCTCGGACCGGCGGAGATCAAGGCCGCCTACCGGCTCCCCGACGGCGGCGAGGGCCAGACCGTCGCCATCGTCGGCGCCTTCGGGTACGCGGCCGCCGAGGCCGACCTGGCGGTCTTCCGGGCCCACTACGGCCTGCCGCCCTGCACCACGGCGAACGGCTGTTTCCGCAAGGTCGACCAGCGTGGCGGCACCGACTACCCGGTCGAGAGCCCGGACTGGTCGATCGAGGCCGCCCTGGACCTGGACGCCGTCTCGTCGGCGTGCCCGAAGTGCGACATCCTGCTGGTGCAGGCCGACAACAACTCGATGGGCAGCCTCGGCCACGCCGTCGACACCGCGGCGCGGCTCGGCGCCGACGCGATCTCCAACTCGTACGGCATCGCCGGCGAGTCGGACACCCAGTACGCGAGCCACGCCCACTACGACCACCCCGGCATCGTCATCACGGTCTCCAGCGGTGACATCGGCAACGTGCAGAGCTACCCGGCGACCCACCCGGACGTCGTGTCGGTCGGCGGCACGCTGCTGACCAGGGACAGCTCCTCCGCGCGCGGCTGGTCGGAGACCGCCTGGGAGGCGGCGGGCAGCGGCTGCTCGTACTTCGAGCCGCGCCCCGCGTACCAGGCCGACATCGACACGCACTGCGGGGACAAGCGGGCCAGCGCCGACATCTCCGCCACCGCCGCGCCGGAGTCCGGGCTGGCCGTCTACAACACCCTCGGCCAGGACGGCTGGGCCCGCTGGGGCGGCACCTCGCTCTCCGCGCCGCTCGTCGCCGGCATGTACGCCCTCGCCGGCGACGCGGTTCCCGGCACCTACCCGGTCACCTACCCCTACCGCAAGGGCGCCGGCGCCGGGCTCTTCGACGTCACCGAGGGCTCCAACGGGTGGTGCGGCGACCTGCTCTGCACCGCCGGCCCCGGTTGGGACGGGCCGACCGGCGTCGGTTCCCCCAACGGTGTCTCGGCGCTGACCCTCGGCCGGACCGGGCAGCTCAGCGGGACGGTCACCGGCGGCAGGAACCCGCACGGCAAGAAGCAGGGCACGCTCGACGGGGTGACGGTCACCGCCACCGACACCGCCGGCAACACCTACCATGCGGTGACCGGTGACAAGGGCGCCTACCAGCTGGTCGTCCCGGCCGGCACGTACGACGTCGTGGCCGCCGAGTTCGGCTACCAGGCGCCGTCCCCGGTCCGGGTCACGGTCGCCGCCGACGCGAAGCTGACCCGCGACATCAGGATGACGGCGATCGCGACCCGCACGCTCACCGGCACCGTCACCGACGGCGCGGGGCACGGCTGGCCGGTCTACGCGAAGGTCGCCATCGACGGCTACCCGACGGACGCGGTCTACACCGACCCCTACACGGGTCGGTACGCGGTCGAGCTCCCCGTCGGCGCCGACTACACCCTGCACGTCTCGCCGGTCGACCTGCCCGGTTACCGCACCAGCACCGTGACCGCCACCGTCGCGCCGCAGCCGAAGGGCCGGCCGAGCGACGTGTGGCGAGACGTGAAGCTCGCCGTCGAGACGTCCTGCGCCGCCCCCGGTTACACCTGGCGGTACCAGGGCCTCGGCACCGACTTCACCGGCTGGACCGACGGGCCGAAGGACGGCTGGCAGGTCACCGACGAGTCCGGCGGCGGCCAGACGTGGCGCTTCGACGACCCCGGTGCCCGCGGGAACCTGACCGGCGGCGACGGTGGCTTCGCCGCCGTCAACACCTGGTCCCAGTCTGGTGACATCGACACCGGCCTGGTCACGCCCCCGGTCGACCTGACCGGCGTCAGCGCGCCGGTGGTCGGCTTCGACAGCGACTTCCCCGCCTCCAACTTCGGCGTGCAGGAGGGGTTCATCGACCTCAGCCTGGACGGCGGGAAGACCTGGAGCGAGGTCTACCGCCTGTCGAACGTCGACGTACGGGGGCACGTGGAGATCCCGATCCCGCAGGTGGCGGGGAAGACCGGGGTTCAGGTCCGGTTCCGCTACCACGGGAACCTCTCCTACTGGTGGCAGCTCGACAACGTCTTCGTGGGCAGCCGCGCCTGCGCTCTCGTGCCCGGCGGGATCATCGCCGGGCAGGTCCGGGACGACAACACCGGCGGCGCCGTCCTCGGCGCCACCGTCGCGGCCGGCGCCGACCGGTCCGCCGTGGCCACCAGCCGGGCGACCGCCGACGACGCCGCGCTCGGGGACGGCTACTACTGGTTCTTCGCCGAGGGCGACGGCACCGCCGCGGTGACGGTGAGCGGCCTGCGGTACGCCGACGCCACCGCGAAGGTGCGGGTCGAGCGGGACCGGGTCGTCCGTCGCGACTGGAGGCTGGAGTCGGGGCGGCTGAAGGTCCGCCAGTCCGACCTGTCGCTGGGCGTACGACCCGGGCGCACCGCCACCGGCCAGGTCCGGCTCAGCAACGACGGTGACCGGCCGCTGCGGGTCAAGCTGGTCGAGCAGGACCGCGGGTACACCCCGGACCGGATCCGCGTCGCCGCGGACGCCGCCCGCTCGTCGCAGGCCCCGCCCCAGCAGGGTGCGGACGGCAGCGCGTGGATCAACCTGCCCGACCTTCCGCTGCCGCTTGTCGACAACGTGGTCGCCGACAACGACGGCACTGTCTACTCGGTCGGCGGCGACTCCTACGGCTACGTCATGAACGAGGGGTACGTCCTCGACCCGCAGGTTCAGGCCTGGAAGCGGATCGCCGACCTGCCCGAGGAGCGGGCCGGCGCGGCGGGCGGTTTCATCGACGGAAAGCTGTACGTCGCCGGCGGTCTCAACGGTTCGGGGATCCCCGCGACGCAGACCTGGGCCTACGACCCGATGACCGACACGTGGTCGCGCCGGGCCGACCTGCCCGCCGGGGTCGCCAACGCGGCGGCCACCACGGCCGGCGGCCGGCTCTACGTGGTCGCGGGCTGCCCCGACGGTGCCTGCCCGGACCCGACGGCGCGGGTGTACCGCTACGACCCCGTCGCGGACCGCTGGACCCGCCTCGCCGACTACCCGCGGACCGTCGCCTACCACGCCTGCGGTGCCGCCGGTGACGGCGTGGTCTGCACGGGTGGGTACATCCCGCGCCAGTACGACGCCGTGCTGGAGAGCTACCGGTACTTCCCGGAGTCCGACACCTGGGTGGAGACGACCGGGCTGCCCGTCTCGGCCTACGGCATGGCGTACGCCACGGTCAGCGGCAAGCTGCGGATCATCGGCGGCACCGTGGGCGGTTCGCTGAGCCGGCAGGCGCTGGAGTACGACCCGGCGACCGCGGTCTGGTCGAAGCTGCCGGACGCGGCGAACGCGCGGCAGCGCGGTGGCGCCGCCTGCGGCACGTACCAGGTCGGTGGCCTCTCGGACGGCAGCACGGAGACCGGTTCGGCGCAGCAGCTGCCGGGCGTCGAGTCCTGCGTCCGGGGCAGCGACGTGTCGTGGCTGTCGACGGACCGCACCGAGCTGACCATCCCCGCGGGACGGTCGGTGACGGTGACGGTGAGGGCCGCCGCCCCGCTCCACTCCGGACACGGCCAGTACCAGGCGCGGCTGGCGTTCGAGACGGACAGCCCGTACCGGACCGAGTCGCTCGGCGTGGTGATGAAGCTCCGCTGAACCCTCCTCGCCGACCGTGCCCGCCCGGTGCCGACCCCCGCACCGGGCGGGCGCGGGCCGCACGACGCCCCGGCCGACGGTGGTGCGAACCGCCGGCCGGGGCGCGCTCGCCCGAGCGGAGTGACCGGTGGGTAACCTGTGACCCCGGCCACGGACGAGGGGAGCGACCATGACGGAACGGATCGAAGGTCACGGTGGGGAGTTGGCGCTCGCGGCGCTACGGGCGCACGGCGTGCGGGAGATGTTCACCCTCTCCGGCGGGCACGTCTTCCCGCTCTACGACGCCGCCCACAAGACCGGCTTTCCGATCTACGACGTCCGGCACGAGCAGTCCGCGGTCTTCGCCGCCGAGGCGGTGGCGAAGCTCCAGCGGCGTCCCGGCCTCGCCGTCCTCACCGCCGGCCCCGGGGTCACCAACGGCATCTCGGGCCTGACCAGCGCCTTCTTCAACGCCTCCCCGGTGCTGGTGCTGGGCGGCCGGGCGCCGGCCTTCCGCTGGGGCTCGGGCAGCCTCCAGGAGATGGACCACCTGCCGCTGGTCGCCCCGGTCACCAAGCACGCCGAGACGGTGTTCAGCACCGACGACATCCCGCGCGCCGTGACCGCCGCGCTGACCGCCGCCCTCACCCCGCACCGCGGGCCGGTCTTCCTCGACTTCCCGCTGGAGACCGTCTTCTCCGTC
Organism: Micromonospora sp. 15K316; assembly: GCF_004348525.1. Lineage (GTDB taxonomy): Bacteria > Actinomycetota > Actinomycetes > Mycobacteriales > Micromonosporaceae > Micromonospora. The sequence goes on from NZ_SMKG01000017.1 coordinate 48,051, forward strand.
ACCGACGCGGAGCTGCCCGCGCCACCCGGGATCACCCCGGTCGAGCCCGACCCCGAAGAGGTCGCCCGGGCGGCCGGCCTGATCGCCGCCGCCGTGCGGCCGGTCATCATCGCCGGTTCGGACGTGTACGCCGGCGACGCGACCGCGGCGCTGCGCGAGGCGGCCGAGGCGTTGCGGGTGCCGGTCTTCACCAACGGCATGGGCCGCGGCTCGCTCCCGCCGGAGCACCCGCTCGCCTTCGCCAAGGCCCGCCGGGCCGCGCTCGCCGGCGCCGACGTCGTCGTGGTGGTCGGCACCCCGCTGGATTTCCGCCTCAACTTCGGCGACTTCGGCGACGCCGAGGTCGTGCACATCGTGGACGCCCCCAGCCAGCGCGCCGGGCACGTCCAGCCGGCTGCCGCACCCGCCGGCGACCTGCGGCTGATCCTCTCGGCCCTGGCCGACCACCCGGGCGACCGGGCGGACCACACCGGGTGGATCGCCGACCTTCGGGCCGCCGAGGACGCCGCGAGCGCCCGCCACGCCGAGGAGATGGCCGCCGAGACCGACCCGATCCGCCCGGCCCGGATCTACGGCGAGCTGCGCAGGGTGCTGGCCCGCGACGCCATCACCATCGGCGACGGCGGGGACTTCGTGTCGTACGCCGGGCGCTACCTCGAACCCGCGCAGCCCGGCACCTGGCTCGATCCCGGCCCGTACGGCTGCCTCGGCACCGGCATGGGCTACGCGATGGGCGCCCGGATCAGCCACCCGGACCGGCAGGTCTGCGTGCTGATGGGCGACGGCGCGGCCGGCTTCTCGCTGATGGACGTGGAGTCGCTGGTCCGGCAGAAGCTGCCGGTCGTGATCGTGGTCGGCAACAACGGCATCTGGGGCTTGGAGAAGCACCCGATGCGCGCCATGTACGGCTACGACGTCGCCGCCGACCTTCAGCCGGAGCTCCGTTACGACCACGTGGTGAGCGCGCTCGGCGGCGCGGGCGAGACGGTCGCGAAGGCCACCGACCTCGGGCCGGCGCTGCAGCGGGCCTTCGACGCCGGGGTGCCGTACCTGGTGAACGTGATCACCGACCCGGGCGACGCGTACCCGCGCTCGTCGAACCTCGCCTGAGGCCGGTCCGCGCCGCCGCCGGTCAGCGGCGGCGGCGCGAGATCGGCGGCGGCGTGGAGCCCGAGCGAGCGCGCGTCGCCTACACCTCGGGGCGGTCCTCCTCGCGGGGCGGCTCGCCCTCGCGGGTCCCGCGCGGCGGTGAAGCGTCCGGTGGGTCCGTCTCCCGGCGACGCAGGTCCTCCTCGCGTCGGCGCAGGTCCTCCTCCCAGCGGCGGAACAGCTCCTGGTCGTCGCGGCGGGTCCGCTCGGAGATGGACTTGAGGAACTCGGGGTCGTCGTCCGGGGCGAGCGGCTTCGGCCGGTCCCGGGTGGGTGCTCGGCGCGTCGCCTCACCGGTCGGCGCGCCGGGCTTCCTCTCCCGGCCGGCGAGGAACCAGGCGATCGAGCCGACCAGCGGGAAGAAGAGGATGATCAGCGCCCAGCCGATCCGGGGCAGGGCGCGGATCTCGCCCTCCTCGGCGGAGAGGCAGCTGATCAGCGCGCAGACGGCGAGGACGATCTGCGCCACGAAGAGGAGGACGTACAGCCGGAGCATGCGTCCATCATCCCGCACCCGGCCATCCGTCACAGCCCGCGCAACACCAGCACCACCCCGAGCACGGCGAGCGCCACCGCGCCCAGGGCGACCGCCGGCAGCGACCGCCCGTCGAGGGGAGCCGGCCCGGTTCCGGTGCCGCGCCGCCAGTAGATCGGCAGGGTCACGCCCCAGCCGACCAGCGCCGCGCCCGCGAGCAGCAGGCCACCCAGGTCACCGCTGAGCGCCTGCCGGACGGCGAGCACGGTCACCACGGTCAGCGTGAGCGCGCTCCGCCGCCAGGCCAACCGGGTCCGCTCCGGCTGGAGGCCGGGGTCGCGCGGCGACCCGCCACCGCCGTCCGGGTCCGGCCGCGGCCCCCGGCGGGGCTCCGCGGGGCCGCGTGGCTGCGTCACCGACCGCCGACCGCGTCGACCAGCACCGCGGCCACCAGCAGCAGCGCGCCGAGGCCGACGGCGAGCGCGAGCAGGGCGGGGAACCGGGACGCCGGCAGCTCCTCGCCGAGCCGGATCGCCCGTTCGGTACGCGCCCAGTGGTCCACCGCCCGGACCGCCACGGCCCCGCCGAGCAGCAGCAGGACCACCGCGATCACCTCGCGCAGGTGCCGCAGGGGCAGCGGCGGCAGGAACTGGGCGACGGCCAGCCCGCCGCCCACCAGCGCCAACCCGGTACGCAGCCAGGCGAGGAAGGTCCGCTCGTTGGCCAGCGAGAACCGGTAGTCGGGGGTGCTGCCGACCGAGCGCAGCTCCCGCGGGTCGAACCACCGCCTGATCGACTCCCACACGATGCCGATTATCCGCTGGCCACGGGTCGTAGCCTGAACCGATGACGGATCTTGATGCCACCACCCTGCGGGCCGCGTACGACACCCAGCTCCGCCCCGACCTGCCGGATCCGGTGCCGGCGGGGGTGACGGTCGAGCAGGACGGGCCGCTGTACCGGGTGCTCGGCCTCGATCACCGCGGTTTCCTCACCTACCGCGACCTGCGTGGCCTGACCGGCGTGGCGCTTGACGAGTTGATCGCCCGGCAGGTCGAGCTGTTCCGGCGGCGGGGCGAGCAGGTGGAGTGGAAGCTCTTCGGTCACGACGAGCCGGCGGATCTCGCCGATCGGCTGAGGGCGGCCGGGTTCGTGCCGGAGGAACAGGAGTCCGTCGTGATCGGCCCGGTCGCGCCGCTGGCCGCGGCCCTTCCGGTGCTGCCCGAGGGCGTACGCCTGCGGGAGGTGACCGCCCGCGCGGACCTGGATCGGATCGTGGCGATGGAGGAGGCGGTCTGGCAGGCCGACCGCAGCCACCTCGGGGCGGCGCTGGAGCGGGAGCTGACCACGGACCCGCAGTCGATCACCGTCGTGGTGGCCGAGGCGGGGGAGACCGTGGTGAGCGCCGGCTGGGTCCGTTACCCGTCGAACACCGGCTTCGCCTCGCTCTGGGGCGGTTCGACCCTGCCGCAGTGGCGGCGCAGGGGCATCTACCGTGCGCTGGTGGTGCACCGGGCCCGGTTGGCCGCGCAGCGGGACCGGACCCTGCTGCAGGTGGACGCCTCCGACGACAGCCGGCCCATCCTGGAGCGGCTCGGCCTCGTCGTGGTCACCACGACCACCCCGTACGTCTACACTCCGTGATCATGGTCCAGGAGTTGACGGACGAGGAGCGGCTGACGCTCAAGACCGGGGCCTTCGGCGCGGTCTTCCTGGTGTCGAACGTGGATCCGGGCATGCTCGCCGTGTTCAAGGAGAGCCTTGCCGCGTCGGGGGCGTTCGCCGGCGCGTCCGGGGTGGTCCGGGCGGCGCTCACCACCGGTCCGCTGCCGAGGCTGCCGCGTGACTCGCCACGGGAGATCGAGGCGACGGTGCTGCCGGCGCTCGGCCGGGCGGTGCGGATCCTGAGCGAGAAGTCGCCGGCGGACGTGGCGGTCTACCGGGAGGTGGTGCTCGCCGCCGCGGACCGGGTGGCGCGGGCGCACGCCGGGGTGGCCCCGGCCGAGGCGGCGGTGATCGCACGGATCAGAGCGGCGCTGGCCGAGACGATGTGATCGGGAGTACGCCCACCCGGCGTCCGCCGGGTGGCCTGTGTCACTCTGTCCCTCCGGAGCCAGCAACCTACTGACAGGTAACATGGCGCTCGTGGGCAACCGCACAGCGGCGCGCAGTTGACCGATCGTTAAGTCACGCGGGAGGCTGCGGCCCAGACCGGGCGAGCGATTCGCAACACCACACAGGAGGGGTCGTCGAAGCGCGATGAACATCGTCGTACTCGTCAAGCAGGTGCCCGATTCGGGCGCGGACCGCAACCTGCGCAGTGACGACAACACCGTCGACCGCGGTTCGGCGAACAACGTCATCAACGAGATGGACGAGTACGCCATCGAAGAGGCGTTGAAGATCAAGGAGGCGCACGGCGGCGAGGTGACCATCCTGACCATGGGTCCGGACGGGGCGACCGAGTCGATCCGCAAGGCGCTCTCCATGGGGCCGGACAAGGCCGTGCACGTCGTGGACGACGCGCTTCACGGCTCCTGCGCCGTGACCACCTCGAAGGTGCTCGCCGCCGCGCTGGGAACCCTCGGGGCCGACCTGGTCATCTGCGGGGCCGAGTCGACCGACGGCCGGGTCCAGGTCATGCCGCACATGATCGCCGAGCGGCTGGGCGTGGCGGCGCTGACCGGCGCCCGCAAGCTCACCGTCGAGGGCGGCACGCTCACCATCGAGCGGCAGACCGAGGAGGGCTACGAGGTCGTCACCGCCTCGACCCCGGCCGTGGTCTCCGTCTGGGACACCATCAACGAGCCGCGCTACCCGTCCTTCAAGGGCATCATGGCGGCCAAGAAGAAGCCGGTGCAGACCCTCTCCCTGGGCGACCTCGGCGTCGCACCGGCCGAGGTCGGCTTCGACGGCGCCACCAGCGCCGTCGTGGAGCACAGCAAGCGTCCGCCGCGCTCCGGAGGCGCGAAGGTCACCGACGAGGGCGACGGCGGCGTCAAGCTGGTCGAGTTCCTCGCCACCGAGAAGTTCGTGTGAGGGGTCTGGACATGTCTGAGGTTCTCGTCGTCGTCGAAGCCACCCGCGAATTCGGCGTCAAGAAGGTCACCCTGGAGATGCTCACCCTCGCCCGCGAGCTGGGCACGCCGAGCGCGGTCGTGCTCGGGGGCTCCGGCGCCGCCGAGGCGCTCCGCGCCAGGCTGGGCGAGTACGGCGCGGAGAAGATCTACGCCGCCGAGGGCGAGGAGATCGACGGCTACCTGGTGGCCCCGAAGGCCGGCATCCTGGCCGACCTGGTCCGCCGCGTCCAGCCCGCCGCCGTGCTGCTCGCCGGCTCCCAGGAGGGCAAGGAGATCGCCGCCCGGCTGGCGGTCAAGCTGGACAACGGCATCCTGACCGACGTGGTCGCGCTGGACGCCGACGGCACCGCCACCCAGATCGCCTTCGCCGGCTCCACCATCGTGAAATCCAGGGTCACCCGCGGCCTGCCGCTGGTCACCCTCCGACCCAACTCGGTCAACCCGGAGCCGGCCGCCGCCGACCCGGCGGTCGAGCAGCTCGCCGTCGCCGTCGCCGACACCGACAAGCTGGCCAAGGTCGTCAACCGGGTCGCCGAGCAGAAGGGGTCCCGTCCGGAGCTGACCGAGGCGTCCGTGGTCGTCTCCGGCGGTCGTGGCGTCGGCAACGCGGACAACTTCAAGCTGGTCGAGGAGCTGGCCGACCTGCTCGGCGGCGCGGTCGGCGCGTCCCGGGCGGCCGTCGACTCCGGCTTCTACCCGCACCAGTTCCAGGTCGGCCAGACCGGTAAGACGGTCTCCCCGCAGCTCTACGTCGCGCTCGGCATCTCCGGGGCGATCCAGCACCGGGCCGGCATGCAGACCTCGAAGACCATCGTCGCGGTGAACAAGGACGCCGAGGCGCCGATCTTCGAGCTGGCCGACTTCGGCGTGGTCGGCGACCTGTTCAAGGTCGTGCCGCAGGCCGCCGAGGAGATCCGCAAGCGGAAGTGAGCCGTCGGGTGCGCCGCCGCCCGCGGCGCCCCCACCGGTGCGAGGCAGATACCCGAAGGAGTGGCCGTCCCGCCGTGGACGGCCACTCCTTCGTGCTTTCCGTCCGTGTTGACCGGCGGGCGAACGACCGAGATGGGAGCTGATCGGCGGGCCGGGGAGCTGAACCGGCCCGCCGATCAGCCCGTCAGGGAGCCCGGCGTGCGGTCGCCGGGCACGCCGGAGCGCGGCACCCGGGCGCGGGGACATCGACATCGAGTATGCCTGATCTGCGCCGGTTCGACACTGCCCGCGGCGGATGATCCCGTGTCGATCGGCTCGGCATCCCAGGTACCCCGAAACGCCCCGGAGATGCACGCCCACCTCGGGTCGTCCGGCGCGCAAGCCTCGCGACGTCCCGCGCCGGTGCCCTCGACCGTCGACGGCCCGCCCGGCCGCCGTAGGCTGAGCGGTGATGGCTTACCTGGATCACGCGGCGACCACCCCGATGCTCGACGAGGCACTGGCGGCGTACGTCGCCACCGCCCGCGAGCTCGGCAACGCGTCGGCGCTGCACGCAGCCGGCCGGCAGGCCCGCCGGCGGGTCGAGGAGTCCCGCGAGCGGGTGGCGGCCGCCCTGGGCGCCCGCCCCTCCGAGGTGATCTTCACGGGCGGCGGTACCGAGAGCGACAACCTCGCGGTCAAGGGCATCTTCTGGGCCCGCCGGACGAGCGACGCGGACCGGCGTCGGGTGGTTTCCAGCGCCGTGGAGCACCACGCGGTGCTGGACGCCGTGGACTGGCTCGGCGAGCACGAGGGCGCCGAGATCGGCTCGTTGCCCGTCGACAGCGCCGGACGCCTCGATCCGGCCGCGCTCCGCACCGAGCTGGCCGCCCACGGCGACCGGGTCGCGCTCGTGACCGCGATGTGGGCCAACAACGAGGTCGGCACCGTGCAGCCGATCGGCGAGCTGGCCGCGGTCGCCGCCGAGCACGGCGTGCCCTTCCACACCGACGCGATCCAGGCGGTCGGGCAGGTGCCTGTCGACTTCGCCGCCAGTGGGGTCTCGGCGCTGACCGTGACCGGCCACAAACTCGGTGGGCCGGTGGGCGTCGGCGCGCTGCTCCTCGGCCGGGACGTGGCGGCCACCCCGCTGCTGCACGGCGGCGGCCAGGAACGTGACGTCCGCTCCGGCACGCTGGACACCGCCGGCATCGTGGCCTTCGCCGTCGCCGTGGAGGCCGCGGTCAAGGGCCAGCAGGAGTACGCGGCGCGGGTCGCCGAGCTCCGCGACGACCTGGTCGAGCGGGTCCGCCAGGCCGTGCCCGACGTCGTCTACAACGGTGACCCGGGCGACCGGCTCCCCGGCAACGCGCACTTCTCCTTCCCCGGCTGCGAGGGCGACGCCCTGCTGCTCCTCCTCGACGCCCAGGGCATCGCGTGCTCCACCGGCTCGGCCTGCTCGGCCGGGGTGGCCCAGCCCTCGCACGTGCTGCTGGCGATGGGCGCCGACGACGCCCGGGCCCGCTCGTCGCTGCGCTTCACCCTCGGCCACACCTCGTCACGCCAGGACGTCGACGCGCTCGTCGCCGCCCTCCCCGGCGCGGTCGAACGGGCCCGCCGCGCCGCCGCCTACCGCGCGCCCCGCTGACTCGGGCCGGTCGGCGCGGGGCGGACGGGCTGGGCAGGGCGGCCGAGCCGAACGGGTGGTTAGGGTGGAGAGGCGGAAAGGAGTGAGCCGGTGAGGGTATTGGCGGCGATGTCCGGCGGGGTCGACTCGGCGGTCGCGGCGGCGCGGGCGGTCGACGCCGGGCACGACGTGACCGGCGTGCACCTGGCGCTCTCGCGCAACCCGCAGACCTACCGCACGGGCGCGCGGGGCTGCTGCACGCTGGAGGACTCGCGGGACGCGCGGCGCGCCGCCGACGTGATCGGCATCCCGTTCTACGTGTGGGACATGGCCGACCGGTTCCACGAGGACGTGGTCGACGACTTCGTCGCCGAGTACGCGGCCGGGCGCACCCCGAACCCCTGCCTGCGCTGCAACGAGAAGATCAAGTTCGCCGCGGTGCTGGACCGCGCGGTCGCCCTGGGCTTCGACGCGGTAGTCACCGGCCACCACGCCCGCCTCGGGGCGGACGGTCTGCTGCGTCGCAGCGTCGACCTGGCCAAGGACCAGTCGTACGTGCTGGCGGTGCTCACCCGTGAGCAGTTGGACCGGTCGGTCTTCCCGCTGGGCGACTCGACGAAGGCGCAGGTCCGCGCCGAGGCCGCGCGGCGCGGGCTCGCGGTCGCCGAGAAGCCGGACTCGCACGACATCTGCTTCATCGCCGACGGCGACACCCGCGGCTTCCTCGCCCAGCGGCTGGGCGAGCAGCCGGGCGACGTGGTCGACGCCACCACCGGCGCGGTCGTCGGCACCCACGCCGGCGCGTACGCGTACACCGTCGGCCAGCGGCGCGGGCTGCACCTGGACCGGCCCGCCTCCGACGGCCGGCCCCGCTACGTGCTCTCCATCACCCCGAAGACCAACACCGTGACCGTCGGCCCGGCCGAGGCGCTGGATGTGTCGCAGGTCCGCGCGAACCGCCCGATCTGGACCGGCGGTCCGCGCCCGGACGGCCCGATCGAGTGCGAGGTGCAGCTGCGCGCCCACGGAGACGTGGTGCCCGCGACCGTCGCCCTGGACGGCGACACGCTCCACGCCGAGCTGCGCCGTCCGATGCGGGGGGTCGCCGCCGGCCAGGCCGTGGTGGCGTACCGGCCGGATCCGGCCGGCGACATCGTGCTCGGTTCCGCCACCATCGCCGGCTGAGTACCCGCCGCCGGGCCGGTCGGCACGGATCACCGGATACCCTTCGGCGGTGACAGATCAGGCGTGGCCGTGGCCGGTCGGCGCGGCGACCGGCATCGGATCGTTGCCCGGCACCGACATCGCCGAGGCGCAGCGGATCGTCCTCGGTGAACTACCCGACCTGCCGCACCTGCCGGAGCTGCCGGCCCGTGGGCCGGGCGCCGAGCTGATCGGCCGCACCGCCGGCCTGCTGGTCGAGCTGCCGGTGGAGCTCTACGCGGCCCGCTGGCGGATCGCTCAACGCCCCGGCCGGGAGCTGCGCCGGGCTCGCGACCTCATGGAGCGCGACCTCGATCAGCTCGCCGAGCAGGCCGAGGAGTACGTCGGGCCGGTCAAGCTGCAGGCCGGTGGGCCGTTCACCCTCGCCGCCGCCCTGGAGCTGCCGATCGGCGGCCGGATGCTGCGCGACCCGGGCGCCGTGCGTGACCTGACCGGCTCCCTCACCGAAGGGCTGCGCGAGCACGTGGCGGCGGTGGCCCGGCGACTGCCCCGGGCTTCGGTGCTGCTCCAACTCGACGAGCCGTCGCTGCCCGCGGTGCTCGCCGGAAGGGTGCGCACCGAGAGCGGGCTCGGCACGTACCCGGCCGCTGAGGGCGACCTCGTGGCGAGCCTGCTGCGCTCGCTGATCGAGGCGGTCGGGGTGCCGACGGTGGTGCACTGCTGCGCGCCGGACGTGCCGGTGGAGCTGATCCGCTCCACAGGTGCCGCAGGTCTCGCCCTCGACCTGTCCCTCGTCACCGACCTGGACCCGCTCGGCGAGGCGATCGACGCCGGGCTCGGGCTGCTCGCCGGTGCCGCGCCCACCCGCCCGCCGTCGACCGGTCGGGCGCCGACCTCGGCGGAGGTGGCCGACCGGGTGCGTACGCTCTGGGACCGCCTCGGCTTCCCCCGCGCCCGCCTGGCCGAGCAGGTCGTGGTCACCCCCGCCTGCGGGCTGGCGGGAGCGCCGGCGGAGTACGCCCGGGCCGTGCTGAAGGCCTGCCGCGACGCCGGTCGGCGGCTCGCCGAGGAGTGAGTTTCCTCGTCGTACCCCCTGGGCAGAATGACAGGCATGATTGGACAGCTGCGTTCGACGGTGATCGACTGCCCGGATCCCCACGCCCTGGCCGCGTTCTACGCCGAGCTGCTCGGCCTGCCGGTGACGCACACCGCCGAGGACGACTGGGTGGTGCTCGGCGGCCCGCCCGGCCAGCACCCGCGCGTGGCGTTCCAGAAGGCGCCCGACCTGCGTCCGCCGACCTGGCCGGAGCCGGAGGTTCCCCAGCAGCTCCACCTCGACGTGACGGTCACCGACATCGAGGCCGCCGAGAAGGCGGTGCTGGCGCTGGGCGCCCGGCGGCTGCCCGGCGAGGGCGAGGGCTTCCGGGTCTACGCCGATCCCGCCGGCCACCCCTTCTGCCTCTGCTGGGACTGACGGCCCGGCGGCGGTCGCCCCGGCACCTGGCGGCGATCACGCCCGACCGGGCATGATCGCGGGCATGATCGATTCCTCGCGCGATCGCAGCGCCGGATCACTGTTCGGGCTCGCCTACGGTGACGCGCTCGGTAAGGAGACCGAGTTCCTTCCGGTCGCCGAGATCGTCCGGCGGCACGGTCCCGCCGGTCCCCGCGAACTGGTCGGGGACCCGGCGCTGGTCACCGACGACACCCAGATGGCGCTGGCCGTGGCCTGGGCGCTGCGTGAGGCGTCGGAGCTGACGCCCGAAGCGGTGGAGCCGGTACTGCGCCGGCGCTTCCTCGACTGGGCGGCGAGCCCGGAGAACAACCGGGCCCCGGGGATGACCTGCCTGCGCGCCTGCGCCGACCTGTCCCGGGGGCTGCGCTGGCAGGAGGCGACAGTGGCCGGCTCGAAGGGTTGCGGGGCGAACATGCGGGTCACCCCGGTCGGGCTGCTCGACGTCGATCTGGACACTCTCGCCGGGCTCGCCCAGCTCCAGGCCGGTCTCACCCACGGCCACCCGACCGGGCTGGCGGCGAGCGAGCTGACCGCGTACGGTGTGCGGTCGCTGCGCGACGGCGCCGCGCTCGACGAGCTGCCCGACCTGCTCATCGACCGGGCACGGGAGCAGCGCCACCGCTACCGCGCCGACTGGCTGGGTGACCTGTGGCAGCGCCCCGGCACGACCGACCCGGCGGAGTTCATCGCCCGGGGCTGGGACGAGTGCCTCGCCGCCCTGGGCCGGCTGACCAACGCGCTGGCGCGGCCCGATGACGGTGGCGACCCGTGCCGGCTGACCGGTGAGGGCTGGGTGGCCGAGGAAGCGCTGGCCACCGCCCTGTACTGCGCGCTGCGGCACCCCGACGACCCGGTCGGCGCGCTGGCCCGCGGCGCCACCACCGCCGGTGACTCGGACTCCATCGCGGCGCTCGCCGGCGCGTTCGTGGGCGCGGCCGTCGGCATGTCCGCCTGGCCGGCCGGTTGGGCGACCCGCATCGAGTACGCCGACCAGCTCCACACCCTCACCGCCCCCTGACC
>NZ_SMKG01000180.1 GCF_004348525.1 Micromonospora sp. 15K316
GGCCGGGCAGGGCGACCGCCTACCTCACCGAGTCGTTCGGCGATCCGTCCTTCTACATCGACTCCGCCGACGGGTTCGACGCCGGCAACGGTTATCGGGACGACACGGCCCGCCTGCCACCGGACGCGCACACCCACATGAGTTGGGCGTTCACCGAGCCCGGCATCTACCGACTGACCATGCGGGCGCAGCTCGCGGTCACCGCGGACACCGCACCCATCCCGATGGGAGAACAGGTGTTCACCTTCGCCGTCGGAGTGGATCCGCACTCGGTGCCCGGTATGACAGGCGCGGCGGTGCTCAACTCAGGCCACGCGGACCTCACCGCCGACATCGACGAGGGGCGGCTGTACCTGTTCGCCGACCCGGAAGGCAACGGCGAGGCCAACCAGCAGGTGTACGACCCGGCCCACACGGTGATCGAGGTGCCCAACAAGGCCCTACTGGAGGTCCCCGGCGACCGTAGATTCCGTTTCCTCGGCCGTCCGGGCACACGAATCCACCAGCTTCCCCAAGCGGTGCTCGGCAAGCACGTGCACGGCGAGATCGACCCACATCTGTGGCAGAACGTGCGCAACGCGATCTCCTACGTGGAGCTGATCCGCGACACGCTGATCCGGGTGGATCCACCGGGCGCCGCGACTTACCGCGCGAACGCCTCCAGATACATAGGCGAGCTGGAACGGCTGGACGTGTACGTCCGGGACACCATCGCCCGGATACCAGCGTCACGACGGCACCTGGTCACCACGCACGACGCGTTCGGCTACCTGGGCCAGGCGTACGGGATCCAGATCTCCGGGTTCGTCACCCCGAACCCGGCCACCGAGCCGAGCCTGGCCGACCGGCGCCGGCTCACCGAGACGATCCGCAATCTCGACATACCGGCGGTGTTCCTGGAGCCGAACCTGGCGGCGAGGTCGAGCACCCTGACGCAGGTGGCCGGGGAGGAGCGGCTGCGGATCTGCGCGATCTATGGCGACACCTTCGACGACGAGGTGACCAGCTACGCGGCGATGATGCGGTTCAACGCCGAATCGCTGCGCGACTGCCTGACCAGGCCACAACGAGGGAGGACACCGTGACGGCAGGACGCGCGCTGGGGCGCGCCAGGATGACTACAGCTATCCCGCGATGTGCGGCAGCGGTGCTGGTCGTGCTGCTCGCGGCGGCGTCGCCGGCGCCGGCCGCGGAGCCGTCGCCGGGCCTGGGCCAGACGATCGCGCCCGACCAGCCGGTGGCCACCGGCCGAGCGACGCTCGTGACCGGACACGTGGACATCGGCCCTCGGTACGTCGACGACCAGTGGACCCTTCTGATCCACGACGGCACCCAGGCGCAGCCGGTGTGGCGCAACCCGGATGACACCGTGCTGCGGGTCTCCGACGCCGCGCTCCAGGAGGTCCCCGACGATCCGGCGTACGCGTTCCTGGGTGTCGACGGCGGCGAGCGGGTGTACGTGGTGCCGCAGGTCCAGAAGCCGGACGTGGTGTGGATCGGCTGGAACACGCAGGACCCCCGGGTGATGCAGACGATCGACCGCGGCGCCACGCTGACCCTGCTCGGCGTACGGGGACCCGGCACGGTGACGACATTCATCCAGTCGGGAAACTTCTCCGCGCCGCAGGTGCTGTGGCGCTCGCCGGAGCCGGCGGCGCAGCCGATGTGGGTCGAGGTGAACACGCACACCCACGCCAACTGGGTCTTCTCCGAACCCGGGGTGTACCTGGTCGCGGTCCAGGTCTCTGCCGACCTGATCACCGGCGAGAAGGTCTCCGCCACCCGGACCCTGCGGTTCGCGGTCGGCGACGCCACCAGTACCGATGAGGCACTCGCGGCCACGGCGGACATCGCCGTACCTGCCGCCCAGGCGTCCCCTGGCGAAGCGCCGACTCAGGCAGGCGAAGCCTCCGACGGCCCCGGTACGCCGTTGCTCGCCGCGTTGGTCGGTATCGCTGTGGTGCTCGCGATCGCGCTGGTCACGGTTCTGCTTCGCGGCGCACGCGCCAAGCGCCGCGCCGAACGCGAACACGTGGCATCCGCGGCGGGCGGCCAGTCGTGAGGGCGCTGGCGATCGAACAGTTGGATGTCGACCTCGGCGGCCGACCGGTTCTGCGAGGCGTGCGGCTGCATCTCGACGCGGGGGAGCTGGTGGGGCTCCTCGGCCCGAACGGTGCCGGCAAGACCACCCTGCTGCGCGCCATCCTCGCACTCATCCGCCCCCGGGGCGGGCGGGTACTGGTGGAGGGGAGACCGTCACGTCCCGGACGGTCGGCGATCGGCTACGTGCCGCAGCGCCACGAGTTCACCTGGGACTTCCCCATCTCGGTCGAGCAAGTCGTGCTCAGTGGTCGTACCGGAAGGGTCGGCCTGCTGCGCCGTCCCGGAGTGGCCGACTGGAGAGCTGTGGGCGAAGCGCTGGACCGGGTGCAGCTCGCCGCGTTGCGCCGGCGGCCGGTCGGGGAACTCTCCGGCGGGCAACGCCAACGGGTCCTCGTGGCGCGGGCCCTCGCGTTGGCGCCGCGCATCCTGCTCCTCGACGAGCCGTTCACCGGGCTGGACATGCCCACCCAGGAGTTGTTGGGCGATCTGTTCGCCAGCCTGGCGGCCGAGGGGCGGGCAGTGCTCATGACCACCCACGACCTGGTCGCGGCGATGGAATCCTGCACCCGGCTGGTCCTGCTCAACCGCACGGTCGTTGCCGACGGACGTCCCGAGGAGCTCCAGGACGTCGAGGTGTGGATGCGCACCTTCGGGGTCAGTGAAACCTCCCCGCTGTTGAAACTCGTGAGGGCGGTCTAGTGTCGATCACCGATTTCTTCACCGATCTACTCAACCCCGACCTGGCATTCCTGCCCAAGGCGCTGGCCATGGCGGTGATGTCCAGCGTCGTCTGCGGTGTGGTCGGCTGCTACGTCGTGCTGCGCGGAATGGCGTTCATCGGCGACGCCGTCGCGCACGCCGTCTTCCCCGGCATCGCGGTCGCCTTCGTCTTCCAGGGCAGCCTGGTACTCGGTGGTGCCGTCGCCGGGGTCGCGACCGCCCTGCTGATCGCGATCTTCTCCCAGAACCGGCGGGTCAAGGAGGACTCCCTGATCGGTGTCTTCCTGGTCGCCGCGTTCGCCCTCGGCATCGTGATCATCTCGCAGGCTCCCGGATACGCCGGCTCGCTGCAACAGTTCCTCTTCGGCGCGATCACCGGTATCCCCGACCGGGACCTCTATCTGGTCGGTGGCACCGGACTGGTCATCCTCGGTCTCGTGTTGGCGCTGCACAAGGAGTTCGTCGCGGTCTGCCTGGACCGGGAGATGTCCCGCTCAATGGGGTTACCGGTCTTCTGGCTCGACATCGTTCTCTACGTCCTGGTGACCCTGGCCGTGGTGATCTCGCTCCAGACCATCGGCAACATCCTCGTCCTCGCCCTCCTCATCACCCCCGCCGCGGCCGCCCGCCTGCTCACCGACCGACTGGGCGTGATGATGTTGCTCGCGCCGGCCATCGGCGGCGGCTCCGCGCTCATCGGGCTGTATCTCTCCTGGAGTTACGACCTGCCGGTCGGCGGCACGATCGTCCTGGTGGCGACCGCGGTCTTCCTGGCGTCCTGGCTCTGGGCCCCCCGGCACGGTCTGTTCACCAAACGCTGGCGAGCCGTCCGAGCGGACGAACGGTCCGAGGGCGCGGTACCGAAGCGGGAGGTCGCCGTGGGCGGCGGCGCGCAGTAGGCGTCGCCGACCGTGGGACAGGCGGACGACCCGGTCGATGCGGTCGGGCTCGCGGCTCGACGGCCGTTCCGTCGCTCCCGCCTACCCCGGATTCCTTCCCGGCAGGGGTGTGACGTCCCGGCTGGACGACGAGATCGCGTCGCCAGCGACAGGGTGGTCGGCTCACGGCACCGGCCAGGCGCGGCGGCTGAGCAACCGCAGCCCGTTGAGCGCGACGACGACGGTCGAACCCTCGTGGCCGGCGACGGCCAGCGGTAGCGGGAGGCTGCCCAGGATGTCCCAACCGGCGAGCACGACGATGGTGGTCGCGGCGATCGTCAGATTCGCCACCACGTAACGGCGTGCCCGGCGGGACAGCGCGACGACGGCGGGGATGGCGGTCAGGTCGTCGCGGACGACGACAGCGTCGGCGACGTTGACGGCCAGGTCGGAGCCCGCCCCGGCCATCGCCATGCCGACGTGGGCGGCGGCCAGCGCGGGGGCGTCGTTGACGCCGTCGCCGACCATCAACACCCGGGTGCCGTCCGACTCGAATTCGCGTATCGCGGCCACCTTCTCCGCCGGCAGCAATCCGGCCCGGGTGCTGCTGATTCCCACCGCGGAGCTGAGTTGAGCCGCCGCGCGCGCGTTGTCGCCGGTGAGCAGCACGGGCGCCCGCCGCGTCAGCGCGGCCAACCGGGTGACCACGGCGGCAGCGGCCGGACGGATCCGGTCGGCGATGCCGAGCACGCCGGCCGGTTCGCCGTCCACGGTCACCACGACGACGGTGTACCCGCGGTCCTCCAGCTCGTCGGTGAGACGGTGAGCCGGTGAGCGTCCGTGGGGGAGAAGGTGAGCGGGGCTGCCGACGGCGATGTCGCGCCCGCCGATGCGGGCGGTCACCCCCCTGCCGGGGTGGGCCAGGAAGGCGGTGGCGGGGGAGAGGACCAGGGCCCGTTCGCGTGCCGCGCAGATGGTCGCGGCGGCGAGGTGATGCTCACTCGACTGCTCCGCGGAGGCAGCCAGGGAGAGTAGCTGCTCCTCGTCGTCGAGTGGCCCACCCGGCACCAGGCACGTGGCAACCAAGCGGGCACGCCCCTCGGTCAGCGTCCCGGTCTTGTCGAAGGCGACCTGACTGATGTCGCCGAGCCGCTCCATCACCACCGCGGACTTGACCAGAACGCCGTGCCGGCTGGCCTGGGCGATCGCGGCCAGCAGGGGCGGCATCGTCGCCAGCACCACCGCGCACGGCGAGGCGACGATCATGAAGGTCATCGCGCGTAGCAGCGCGGTGGAGAAGTCCTCGCCGGCCGCGAGCGGGACGCTGAACACCAGGAGCGTCGCGACGACGACGCCGAGCGAGTAACGCTGTTCCACCTTCTCGATGAACATCTGTGTCCGGGCCTTCGTCCCGGACGCCTGTTCGACCATGGCCACGATCCGGGCCACGACCGTGTCGGCGGGCTCCCTCGTGACCCGTACCCGCAGCACACCGGCACCGTTGAGGGTGCCGGCGTACACCTCATCCCCCGGGCCCTTCCCCACCGGCAGGGACTCGCCGGTGATGGTCGCCTGGTCGACGTCGCCGGCGCCGTCCAGGACCTCCCCGTCCGCGCCGATCCGCTCACCGGGACGGACCACGATGACGTCCCCCACGGTCAGGGCGGCCGTGTCGACCGCCTCCTCGTCGCCGTCGCCGCGCAGCCGGGTCGCTCTGGGCGGGGCCAGGTCGAGCAGGCCGCGTACGGAATCCGCGGTGCGCCGCGTGGCAAGGACCTCCAGGGCGCCGGAGGTGGCGAAGATGACGATCAGCAGTGCGCCGTCGAACACCTGCCCGATCGCAGCCGCCCCGATCGCGGCGAGAACCATCAGCAGGTCCACGTCCAGCGTCCGGTCCCGCAGCGCCCGTAATCCGGCCAGTCCCGGCTCCCAGCCCCCGGCGGCATAGCAGGCCAGGTACAGCGTCCAGTACGCCCAGCCGGGCCCGCCGGCGAGTTGTGTCACTCCGCCGGCGGCGAACAGGCCCAACGTGGCGGTCGCCCACCGGGCTTCCGGGAGCGCCCAGACGGGCGTACGGCGTGGGCGTGCTTTCCTGCGGAGAGCAGCGCCGGATTCCGGCCGGGTCCAAAGGTCCGTCGACACTGGACCACAATACCTGCGCAGTAATGCAGATACGCAAGTTATCGGCTCGCTGGGCTAGGCTTCACGGCGTGCACGCGTCCCTTCCCGAGTTCCAGCTGCCCAACGAGGAACAGGTTCACCTGGCAGCCGAGAGCTTCCGACTGCTGTCCGACCCGACCCGGATCAAGATCCTGTGGGCGCTGCTGCAGGGGGAGTCCTCGGTCGCCTGCCTGGCGGACCTCGTCGGCGCGGCACCGACCGCGGTCAGCCAGCACCTGGCAAAGCTGCGGCTGGCCGGTCTCGTGCGCGGCCGGAGAGAAGGGACGTTCGTCTACTACTCCGCCGCGGACGTCCACGTGCGTCACCTGCTCGACGAGGCACTGTTCCACGCCGATCACGCGGATCGCGACCTGCCCGACCATCCCAGCGGGGATCTGACGACCCACCGGGGGGCGCCGTCGACCGGCTGAACGTCCCGCTCGCCGATTATGCGGAGCGCCCCGCCCGCATCCCACGTCGCGCACTCGTTGCCCGGGGCGGACGCCGGCGCGGCGCACCAGTCCCCGTCCCATGGGGCCGCAGAACTCCACGCCGACCCGGTCGTAGGTCGACGCGCCGCGGTCGAACACCCCGGCCATCTCCTGCTTCATCCGAGCGGTCCCGGCGACGTTCATCCTGTCACTCACCTCGGATCTCCTTCAGGTGGTCGTCCTCGCGGTGCGGCAGGGCCGGCGCTGGAGGGGTCAATCGCGGGGCGTCGCCACCACGACGTCCAACTCGCCGACGGCGGCGTCGAAGCCGGCGTCGGCCAACTCGTCGAGCAGCTGCGTCCCGGACACGACGTGCCACGGGTAGACCACCACGAGATCACGTACGGTGGTGCCGTCAGCGGTGCGGGTGCGGTAGCGCATCGTCCAGGTGACGGTGTCGTCGTCGTCGCCGGCGGGCCGGGCGTCGCCGCTGCCTTCGTAGGTGTGCCGGCCGATCGTGATCGTGGAGAACACGCTCGGCGGGACGACTGTCACCTCGGCGGGAGGTTGCAGGTTCACGATCAGGGGCGCGCCCGTTGCCAGCCGTGTCCGTAGCTCTGCCCAGAGCAGCCGGCGTCGCTGCGAATCGAGATGTCCGATCATGTTGATCGCGAGCACCCCGCCCAGACGGGGCGGCGGTTGCCAGTTCTCGATCCCGGTGGCGACGACGGTCACCCGCGGCCGCAGCGACTCGCCGGCGGCGAGCCGGGAGAGCAGTACCGCACGGAGGACCGGCGACGGTTCTACCGCGACGACCTCGGCGGTCGGCAGCGTTTCTGCCACGAGGAAGGTGCCGAGCCCTGTCCCCGCACCGATGTCGAGGATCGGCCCGTGTGCGGGAACGGCCCCGCGCAGGGCAGAGACGATCGGCGGGCCAAGTGTCTGCCAGGCGTCCCGGCTGAACACATCGATGAACTCACCGGACTCCGCGTACGGGTCGACCGTCATGGTGTTCGCCTCTCTCCGGAGCCGGCGGAAGGTTCGGGGTACTCGGTGGGCGCGCGTGTCGGTGCTGAAGACGTCCGGACCGGGCGGTGACCCGTCTCGGCAGCCGCGGCGAAGCCGCGGCTGCCGAGACGGCGTCCTCTCAGATGGCGGTCAGGGTCAGCGTCGCGACGTACTGTCCCGGAACCGTCTCGGTGGGCAGTTCCAGGGCGAGTCCGGCACCGAGCCGGGCACTGCCCCGACCGGCGCCGACCGGGGCGGAGCCGAGGACGCTGCTCGCGACCAGGCCGTTCCCGGCCGAGAAGCCGGGTGCGACCGCGGGACCCGCGGCGACACCCTGCCCGTCGGCCTGTGCCAGCACGCTCGGCGTCCAGCCGAGGTACTTCCCGCTGACCCGAAGGTCACCCGCGGTGAAGTCGCTCAGCTGGCCGGCGACGTTCCAGCCGGGCTCGCCCGGCCGGGTGTCGGTCACCGTGACCGGGCGCAAGCTCCCGGCGCTCTGCCACCGGTCGCCCGCGGCGGATATCGCCGCCGCAGGCAGATCCACCGTACGGTCCTTGGGGTCCACGCTGACGACCAACGCTCCCTGCGCCTCGTCGATGGTGACCTTGATCGTCTGCGATGCCGCCGGAACCTCGGCGTTCTCGACCTTCACCGTCACCGGCGTGCTCTCGGCCACGAGCACCTCACCGTCTCGATAGAGGCGGACGAGGTACTGGCAGTTGTCCGACTGCTCCGTGGCGGTGAACGAGTACGTCGCCGAGGTCTCGCTCGGAATCGCGGTGAACTCCGCCGCTCCCCGGCACCTGCTGAGCCAGCGGTACTGGTCCAGGTCCGTGGCCGGGTTCTGCGCGGCGGTCAGCGTCACCGTCTCCCCCGGGGCGTACGCCCGCTGCAGGCCCTGAATCGACAGCTCGACCTGCGGGTCCGGGTCCGGGAGCTCGCCCACCACGAAGTGGTAGGTGACCGGTCCGGTCGACACCGTCGTGCCGTTGGACAGCGTCGCGTCGGCCCGGAAGGTCAAGGTGTAGCTTCCCAGCGCGCTGAAGACCCAGTTGGCATGGGCGTGCGTACCGATCGGCACGTCGATGGCGTCCGGCAGGCCGTCGTCGCTGCGAAACTTGATCAGCGGCTGGCCGACCGGATCGGTCATGAACACCGACACTCGACCCGGACCGGCAACGTTCACCAGGCTCAGGCGGACCTTGTCGCCCTGGAACACGCCGGCTTGCAAGGTGGTCGTGTTCCAGCCCGGCCACAACAGGTTCGGATCCTGCGTCATCGGCAGGAGCCAGATCGTCGACCCTGCGGGGCCGAGGAACGCGTACTCCGCCAGGTCCGGCACCTCGACCGCCGCCTGTGGAAGTACCTGGAAGGTCACGTCGCGCGGATCCCGGGTGGTCGACGGCTGAACGGTGTCGTCGTGCACCTTCAGCCTCAGCTGGCCGTCCTCATAGTGGACGTCAACCGCGTCGGTGTGGCCCCGGGACAGTACGACGCCTTCCTGCGCCTGGGCCGGCGTGGCAGCGGTCGCCACCAGGCCGCCGACGAACATGACGGCCGCGCCGGCCGCGGCGGCAAGACGTCTCGGGCTTCTCGTCGTCATCCCCTCCCTCCAACTCTTTGAAATGAAAACCGATGTCAGGTTCGCCGGGAAGCTAGCACGCGCCCGGCGCCGTGTCGAGAAGCCGGAGTTCTCGTGTGTCTCTCGGCGCTTTCGGGGTGAGCCGGGTGGCGTCGTGAGTGGGGTTGCGCGCATGGAGAGGCGGATTGACAGCTAGACGAAAACGATTATCGTTTCGGACTAGCTGCGACGTGTGTCGCACTGTGAGGAGGAGTTGCATGCGAGCCAGGATGTCCGCGCTGACTGCCGTCACCGCGGCGATCACGACCGCGATGCTGGCCTGGGCCGTACCGGCCCAGGCCGGGCTCGTGCGGCTGTCCGAGGGGCACGTCGACGCGGTCGACGTCGCCTACGAGGACGGCGAGTTCGAGATCTCGGTCCACGACGAGACCGTGGATCCCGACGTGGAGCGCGACCCGGCTGACGTCATCTTCGTCGCCAAGCCCGAGGCCGCCACGACCGTGCCCGACGACCCCCGGTACGCCTTCCTCGGCACGCCGGGGGCCACCGTCCACATCCTCCCCGAGGTTCAGGACGAGAACCTGGTGTGGCCGGGCCTGGCCACCGAGGAGCTGACGGCGGGAGTGTTCGCCGGCGACAGCGTCCAGATCCGGTTCACTCGGGTCATCGGCCCGGACGGGTTCAGCCTTTTCACCACCGACCCGGTTGGGGCGCCGAACGTGCTGGTTGACAGCGAAGACGGCCTGCCCGACGTGGTCACCCGGCCGGTGGGCGGCCACATGCACGTCAACTGGGCGTTCGAGCGGGCGGGCACCTACCTGATCAAAGTTGACGTGACCGGGAAGCTCGCCGCGACCGGCGCGCGTGTCACCTCCGAGCCGGTGTGGCTCACCTTCCAGGTCCAGTGCTGACCCCCCTCCCGATCCGATCGACGCAACTGGAGAAGCGATGACACTCGTCCACCGGGCGCTGGCAGCCCTCGCGGCGACCACCGCCGCGTTCGTCGGCCTGGCCGCCACGCCGGCGGCTGCGGCCACCATCGAGACCGGGCATCTCGACGTCCTCGACGTCGACTATGTCGCTGGAGCCCTCACTCTCGACATCAAGTCGCACACTTCCGGCGACGATGACCTGTCCCCGGCGGGTACGACCCTGCGCCTCCCGGCGGCCGCGGCAACCACGGTGCCGAGCGGGTCCGCCTGGAGCTGCCTCGGCGCCGCCGGATCCACCGTCTACGTCGCCCCACAGGCCGAGAACCCGAGCCTGCTGTGGGCCGGTTGGAACACTGAGGACGTGCCGGCCGCCCAGGGGCCGGTGAAGATGGAACTCATCGGTGTATCGTCCGCGCCGGCCGGCGGGCGCTTCGCCATCTACACGACCAACGCCTTCGGCACGCCCAGTTTCCGACTCAACTCCAACACCGCTGCGGGTTGTCCGATCTCCGTATGGCCCGGCAACATCCCGGCCGGCACCCATGCCCACGGCAACTGGGCCTTCTCGGCGCCCGGCACCTACACCCTGTCATTCCGGGCCACCGCCACGGGCGGGTCCGGCGCGGTCAGCCCCACCGTGAACTACACCGTCCAGGTCGGGTAGGGCCACACCGACCAGCGGGCGCGCCCCCGACCTCTCCGGTCGGGGGCGCGCTCCCCGTTCGATGACGCCAGGAACGGCGTCGTCGAGCGTTCCTGCATCTCGGTCCACGCAGCGCGCTGCCCGTCGGCCTCGGGTCGTCCCGGCGGCTACTCGTACGGATCGGGTGGGGCGATCACCTCGCGCCACGACTCGACCTCGACGTACGGGATCTCTTCGTTGTTGATCGGGTCGCGTCCGCGGCGGTCCGTGTAGCGACCGACAACCTGTATCCAGGTGTCGTTGTCAAGGCCCGTGGGGATGTCGCCTGTCATGCCGAGTTTGACGGGTCGGCCGTCGGCGGCGCAGCAGGAGAGGACCATCCGGGCGAGGATCGGCTGCCCGTCGGGACCAGGTGTGAGGAAACCGGTGAGTCGGACGCGGCGGTCGCCGATCGACCGGCCGTTGTCGAACAGCGCGCGGGCGGCATAGTCGAGGAGGGTGGTCGTCGCCGGGTCGCCCGCGGGAAGTGGGAGATTTTCGTACTCGTCGGCGGCGGTCACTGCGGTGCCGGCCTGGCCGGCGGCGTAGGAACCGAGAGCGGGCGGAACGACCATGAGCAGCCCTACGATCGGCAGGATCAGCAGCCACGCCACACGCGGCTCGTGGTGGGAGTGCCCATGGTCGGTGGCCGCGGGCACGCCGCCCACCTCGTCCAGCCGGTCGGCGGTGGCTTCGTCCGGTTCGCTCGAGGTGAAGGCCGGCCGGAATTCGTACCAGAGGGTCATCACGGCGGCGGCGATAAGCACGAGGCTCGCCGCGATGAGGAACGGGCGAAGCCCCTCTTTGACGTAGCGCAGGTAGAGGTCGGTCATGGTGGCCCGGAGGACAGCGCCGCCGAAGAGGAACATGACGCATGCCTGGGCCTGGCGGTTCACAGCAGCACCATCCCGGTGACCGCGGCCACGCCGACCGCGACCGTGAAGGTGGCAGGCGCGAAGCGGGCGGCGAAGCGCCGGCCGAAGATCCCGGCCTGCATGGCAACCAGTTTGAGGTCGACCATGGGACCAACCACCAGGAAGGCGAGTCGGGAGGTGAGTGAGAACTGGGACAGTGATGCGGCGACGAAGGCGTCGGCTTCGGAGCAGATGCTCAGCAGCACGGCGAGCGTCGCCAGGGCGAGAACGGAGAGCAGCGGTTGGTCCGCGAGGGCCTGAAGCCATCGCTGGGGTACCAGGACGTTTATGCACGCCGCGGCGGCAGCGCCGATCACGAGGAACCCACCGGCATGAACCACATCGTGACGTACGGCGGACCAGAATGCCTGGCTGCGGGGAACGCCCTCCAGATCGGGCCGGTGCGGCAGCCGGATCCACTCGGCCCGACCCAGGCGCAACCAGAGCCAGCCCATGATCATGGCGACGATCAGGCTGGCGACGGCACGGCCGACCACCATCTCCGGGTTGCCGGGAAATGCCACGGCGGTGGCGGCGAGCACGATGGGGTTGATCGCTGGGGCGGCGAGCAGGAAGGCCAGTGCGGCGGCCGGGGTGACGCCGCGGCGGATCAGGGAGCCGGCGATCGGCACGGCGCCGCATTCACAACCTGGGAGTACGACGCCGGCGGCGCTGGCCACCGGTACGGCGAGGGCGGGATGCCGGGGGAG